>NZ_VIDW01000031.1:0-61455 GCF_006519665.1 Paenibacillus sp. tmac-D7
CGCTGCATCGGCAAGAGCAGCAGTTTGCCCGCTTAGGGTACATCCTGTCGAGGCAAACGATGGCAAACTGGATGATCTACGGCGCGGAGCAGTGGCTGATACCGGTAGTGGCGGTAATGAAGGCGTACTTGCTGAAGCAAGATATGCTGCATGCGGACGAGACGACGTTGCAGGTGCTGCGAGAGCCGGGGAAGTCGGCAGAATCCGCCTCGTATTTGTGGTTGTATCGGACAGGGCGTGACGCACAGCCCGCCGTGGTCTATGACTACCAGCGGACGCGAGGCGGGGAGCATCCGCGGAACTTCCTCTCGGGCTTCAACGGCTATCTGCATGTCGATGGTTATCCGGGTTACCACAAGGTGACGGGCGTCACGCTGGTGGGGTGCTGGGCGCATGCGCGGCGCAAATATGATGAAGCGCTGAAAGCAGCGCCGGAAGAACGTCACCAGGCACGCGCAGAGCGAAGCCGTCCGGTGCTGGATGCTTACTATGCGTGGCTGCGCCAACAAAAATCCCGGACGATGCCAAAAAGCCTGATCGGCCAGGCGATTGCTTACAGCTTGAACCAATGGGAAAAGCTTACGGCATTCCTGAAGGACGGGCGGCTGGGGATCGATAACAACCGCAGCGAGCGTTCAATCAAGCCGTTTGTGATCGGGCGTAAAAATTGGCTGTTCGCCAACACGCCCAGAGGTGCTGCGGCCAGCGCAGCGATCTACAGCGTGATCGAGACGGCGAAAGAAAACGGGCTGCATCCGTTCCGGTAACTCATGTACCTGTTCGAGCAACTGCCGCAGCTTGCCAATCCGTTGGATCCTCAGGCACTGGAGCCCTTTATGCCGTGGTCCCCGTCGCTTCCGGACTCTTGTCGCCTCACCTAATCTTTATCCATCATACATTCGCTCCCATCTGACTGCTAGGTGGGGGCTATTTGACGCTGCTATGAACGTGACTTGTCAAGTCCCCGTATTTGATCTGCTAGAGCACTGAGCACGAAGGCAAAATGTGAGCGACGGTTGGCACACTGCTATCCGTGGGTTGGGTACCACATGGTAAGCCTACGTCAAAGGGGCTGCCGCTAACTCACTTCGCATTTCAGGAAAGATTTCATCCTGATGCAGCGTCAAACCGCGGGTTCTCCCTTATACCTGTCCTTTGCCTTCGGGTTCAATGCTCTAACGGGAGCTTGTCAAGCGAACTCCTTGACAAGTGGATTAATTTTACCGACACTTTCAATTCCCTCACCCCGTTTTGCGGGTGAGACGCCACACGGCGAGTGTGGGAGTGCAGGGGGCAACGCCTCCTGCGTATCCCCCAGCGGGGGACGGAAGGGGGCTTCGCTTCCTCTAACATTCAAGCATCCTCTAATGTGCGCGCAACGGCCCAGATGAATCCTGTCAGTTCCCGTGCTACAGCGCCGATTGCTACATTCGCAGGCCTTCCTTTCCCATAAACCAACCGCTTATACTTGCCATGTAGGCGTTCTTGCGCTTTCCACGATATTGCTTGAACTTCGGCGGACTGTCCATCCAGTCGTTCTGCTAATTCTCCTTTGACGGCTGGGCTATAACGGTAACTCCAGGAAGCTTCAACGATGGCTCTGCGTAAGTGGGAATTCCCTGCTTTTGTCATTGATCCCCGCCGTACAGTTTGACCCGAGGAGTGCTCCCGGGGCACCAATCCCAGATACGCCATCAGTTGCGCAGGAGATCGGAATCGCTCGAAACTTCCAATTTCTGCCGCAATCGTAACGGCGGTTAACAGGGCAATTCCACGTAACGATTGCAAGACATGAATGACCGACGCTTTTGCTCCTTTCGACGCTTCTTCCATGATGGCAGACTCCAGTCGTTTCTGCCGTTGTTCAGCCTCATGGACAGCATATTTGTATTCTTTCCACATGGCTTGATGGGCGGGTTGCGTTTCAAACTTGAGCGTGTCCAGCCAATTCCGGTGCTTCTGCGTCCAGCGTCGTTTGATCGTGACGGGAGGATGGATTTGGTGACGCAACAAAAACTTGATTAATCGCTGTCTGGCACGATGTAAGTCCTCCCTTGCATCAGATCGTGCTCGAATCAGATCGCGCAGTGCTTCATCCTCACGAGTTGGGACGTAAATAGATGTCAGCTCCCCGGCACGAAATAGCCGCGCCAACTGCAGCGCATCACGGCGATCCGTTTTAATGCGATCCCCTGCACGCTTGGGAATCAGTGTAGGTGCGATTACACAACATTGTGCCCCCATCGACGTAATCCACCGATAGGCTTCATAGCCGGTTGGTCCGGCTTCATAACAAAAGGCCAGCGTTTCTTTATCTCCCAGTTGTTTAATCAATTTTCGAAGCGCCTAAGCGGTATGTGGAATCGTACCGTACCATCTGGGCTCTTCTCGACCTGCTTCAGCAACAGCAACAGCAATTTTTTCCTTTGAGACATCTAAACCAATGAATTTTGTGGTAGACTGCATACTAACAGCTCCTTTTGCTTAGTAGCTCTGAAATGGTTGGTTTCCTTACTTTCCATTTTAACCTACGATTCTCAGCAAATACGGAGCTGTTTCACGTTCATCATAACTCACCAATGTCTTCTCGATGTGGCTCCATCAAGAAAAACTGGTATTACATTCAATTCTTGGATCACTCCCATATATCTTCCTTCATCAATTCATCCTCTTTAGCCCCTTTTTGAACTTGGACAGTCAACCCCTTATTCCGATACAATAAAAGTAGCCGGAGGGGAACAGGATGATGAGAAATCAGTACGATCTAAACTTCAAGAAAAGCATAGTGAGTAAAGGGCTTGAGATCGGGAACATGACAGCGGTGGCCCGGCAGCATGAGCTGGATCCCAAGATGGTGTTGCGTTGGGCCAGAGAGTTGAAACGCAAGGACATAGATCAATTAGATGGTGATGGTAAAAAACAACCAAAGTACGTACCAACAGCAGAAGATTACGCCCAGCTTGAGAAAGAACTCGAGCGCATGAAGAAACTCTATGCCGAGTAAGCACTGGAGCGTGAGATTCTCAAAGACCTACTAAAAAAAACGAACCCTCACTTAAGGATAAAATAGAGATTGCTCAGAAATACATCGGTGAAGGACACTCGGTATGTCAGGTGCTGCGTGTGCTGGAAGTGGAACGATCGACGTATTATGCACATCTTCCAAAGTCGAGCCACCAGCAAGGCGCAATCCACAGAAAAGGCCGTCCCGTACCTGGTTTATCGTATACACAAGCTGGGAAACCAGTAAGTGACGAACAGATTCAGGAATGGATTATGGAGTTCCTGTCCGGAGAAGGATCGGTCTACGGCTATCGAAAGCTAACAGTACTGCTTAGACGCAGACATGAGCTGGTAATAAACAAAAAGAAGGTTTACCGGCTGTGTAAGCATCTCGAGGTGCTTCGTCCACAGCGGCAGTTAAAGTTGAAGCATCCGAGACGATTCGCGAATAACCGCGTCTTAACCACGTCCAATGAGCTGTGAGAGACGGACATTAAGTATGGCTGGATTGCCGGCGAACAACGCTTCTTCTTCCTGATGTGCATTATTGACGTGTTTGACCGGACGATCATTTCCTACCACATTGGCTTGACCTGTGAAGCAAAAGATCTCGTGCAGATCACACAGGAAGCGCTCATGAAGCGACAGCTCTTCAGTCAAGAGGCCAAGCCGATCACTCGCTCAGATAACGGCCCACAGTTTATAAGCCACCGCTTCGAAGAGGCTTGTGCGGAGTTCAAAATGACACATGAGCGCATTCCTCCAAAGACACCGAACAAAAATGCACATATTGAAGCGTTTCATGCAATCCTTAAACAAGAGTGCTACCAGCGCAATGAATTTGAAACGTATCCGCAGGCCTATGAAATTGTGAGTGAATTCATTCAAGAATACAACCAAAATCGCATACATGGCAGCATTTATGATCTGTCGCCCTATGAGTACAGAGCAGCTTTGAAAGCAGGTTCCGTAAAGCCGATTGAGGTTAAGGTCTAATAAATACCGGGTAATAACGAGCAATTCGGAGCATTATGGGATGAAATGAATAAGAGGTGCAGTGTCCAGACTAAGGGAGTTTAACCGCATCCACTACATACCGAGCATCTTCAGCAACTCCACCTATCAAAGCTGAACCTCTACGGTATTGCCAAGGTAACCCAAGGAAAAAAAGTCCACGAATGGAGCTTTTACCTCTCTGATGAATCGGTTTTCCTTTATCATCGAATGCCTTATTTATATCGATCCAGTTATAGTCAGAAGTAAATCCAGTGGCCCAGATTATATTCTTCACTTGAACCGAGCTTTTATCTTCAAATAAAGCGACATCCTCTGTCATCTTGTACGTTCTCGGTTTTAGAACGACTTCGCCATTCTCAATACATTTTTTTAGCTCATATCCAAAAATCGGATCATACTGCTTACTGATCCATCTTCCAAGCTTAGAAT
Organism: Paenibacillus sp. tmac-D7; assembly: GCF_006519665.1. NCBI lineage: Bacteria > Bacillati > Bacillota > Bacilli > Caryophanales > Paenibacillaceae > Paenibacillus > Paenibacillus sp. tmac-D7. Next base: position 4,450 of record NZ_VIDW01000031.1, read on the forward strand.
CGATACTTGCACTTAGAATTCCCAGCTTTTTGAACCACTCAAAAATACTTTTACCAAAAAACTCAAGGGGAAGGAATTTCATTTTGTGACCGACAGATAGTATTACTTCTCGTTCTTTCGCAAGCTCGACTGCGATTTGTGCGCCTGAATTTCCAGCTCCAATCACAAGAACTTCTCCTTCATTTAATTGAGAAGGATTTATGTAGGAAGAACTGTGGACTTGGAAAATATCATTACTTAGATATTCAGCCATCTTGGGAATAATCGGTTTCTGGAAAGGACCTGTTGCGACAATAATATGCTTGGCTGTATATTGGCCCTGATTTGTCATTACTCTAAATCCAGTAGATGTTTGTTCCAAGAGGATAATTTCCGTATTCATTTGAACCGGTATTGAAAAATATTCTGCGTAGTATTCTAGATAATCTGCAATTTCATCTTTACCTGCATACCCATTGGGATCGCCTTTTAAGTTTAACCCTGGCAAAGAACTGTACCAGCGGGGAGTAAACAAAACCAATGAATCATAACGATTTCTCCAGCTATCCCCGACGCAAGTCCCTTTATCTAGAACAACAAAACTGTAATTATTTTTCTTCAAATAATAACCCGCCGCGAGTCCAGCCTGACCGGCACCAATTACAACCACATCATATTCACGTTGCAATTCCATCACCTTCAAATAGATTATTTTATTATATGAGAATTTATTCATGTATAATTATTGTTAAATTTTTGCTGGTTGTCAACAAAAAAACAATCTCATGCGAGATTGTTTATAAATTAATACATGGTGGTGTTCTATGCTACGGCGAACATCAATGAGAGGTATCCGCATACTACAAAGAACGCTGAAGCTGCCAACGACCAAAGGGTTCTTTGTTTTTTCCAAGCCATATATAAACCGATGTATAATCCAAGAACCGCTATAAGAAAGAGAGTTATACTTAAAGCATCAGGAGAAAATGAAAGCGGAATGACTTGCTTCAAATCATTTCCCGCCACAGACAAGAACAGAGGCGACGGCCCCACCTCTTTTATAAATTCCTCAAGATCTTCATGCACAGGAGATTGCTGGCCCATAAAGGCCGTAACCGCAAAGAGAACAACAACGAATATGCCTTCCGTTTTCAACCAAGGTAAAGGATTGGAGGCAACTTTGCGGAACAGGAACGTATTTAGTAACGCCAATCCTAATATAGGAACAATCAGCAAATGTTTTATCAACATGGCCTGGCCATAAGATGATATCCAAGAGTTTAAATAATTGGGGGTTACTTTGCTCATCAGCAACAGGCCGGCAGCTATTGTAACCAAGACACACCCAATGGCTAACGGCGTAAACCAACGCAGGAAGGCTGTCCAGTGAACAACCTCCTTAACGAACCAACCGATGACCAGCATGACCCCGATCCATACAATTGCAGCTAAAAAATGTAATGTATGTGCGGCAAAACCAATCCATTCATGGACAGTTGCTGAATGACTCGCCCACCCCATGGCCAAAACCAAGAAAAAATTAAAGACGGAGATACCTATCCATTTATAGCTCAACATTTTGGAATCGGGCTTTAAGCCCAGAAAATACAAGATTCCCATCGCCGCAAATATTGTAACAAACCATGCATTGCCGATTTTATAGTCGCTAAGGACTGTGAACGTAATATATCCGATCTCATACCCCAAGTTAACTCGAAAAAATATTATAAGCTTGATAACCTGCACCGATGATAACACGACGATTCCGAGTACTGCCCACGTTAATATCGTATCGGACATCTGAATGATAGGCTTCTTCCGTTCCGGAACGATCGCAAGCACACATGCTCCTGTTAACAAAGCGAAACAGACATAGAGCAAGGCTTCAGAAAGAACATAAATCAATTATTTCTTCCTCCTGGTTAAGACAACCAGTGAGATGGCAACCAAGATCGCAAGGGCTCCAAGCAAGTACACGACTGTGTTAGAAGACGGTGCTGTATCTTCAGGGTGATCTATCTGTCCGGTATTGCCCCCGCTGGACTGTGGCGTCGCCGGGGCAGTCGTCGTATCCGGTTGTTTTTGCTCTGGTTCCGTTGGTGTTTGAGGCGGCGTTTTAGGTTGTTTTGCCGGTTCTGCCACGGGCTGTTTGCTTTCCGGTACATTTACATTGAAAGAAAACTGCCCCTTAATCGGATGACCGTCTTCTCCGACAATCGTCCATTGAACCTGATAGCTTCCATTCGCTAAAGGTTGGGCCAATTTCCCCGACATCGTTTTTTCTTTTATTTGTATATCCGTTACGTCTACATTTTGATTGCTGCTGTCCAAGAGCTTAAACGTGCTCAAGTTTTCCACCTTACCGGCAAAGGTCAACGAAATTTCCTTTAATTCGGTAGTAATCTCTTCTCCATCTTTTGGATTAGAAGCTTCAAGTCCTGTGTGAGCCGTAACGCTAACCGAAAGAATCAAGGAAAGAAACAAAGAGAGCAGGGTTAACCAAAATGTTTGTTTGAATTGTCGACTTTTAAGTAACATAGCCATTGCTTATTCCTCCGTTTATCGATTCAAATATTTCAAAGGGTTTTGCTGCGTACCGTTTTTTCGAATTTCAAAGTGAAGATGGATGCCGGTTGAATTCCCTGTGCTTCCCATGACGCCGATCTTTTCGCCCTTTTCAACCGTTTGTCCGCTTTTCACCTCAATCTTACTTAAATGGGCGTATAAGGTTTGATATCCGTTTTGGTGATCTATAATGATGCAGTTTCCGTACCCGGATTTTTCCCCTGCAAAAGCGACTTTACCACGATCAGAAGCTAGAATAGAACGATTGGACGAAACTGCATCGGCTCCGGCATGCAGCTTACCCCAACGTTTTCCAAACTCGCTTGTCAGTTTCGGCGAAACTATAGGCCAAACAAACTTGCCTGTCCCGTTACCAGGAATCACTTTCGTGCCCTGTCGCACGATTTTATCGACTGGTTCTTCAAGCACAACCTCATTCTCAGGTACTTCCTCCACCAGCTCACCATTGATTTTTGTCAGACGGTATGTAATTTGCTTGATACCGTCTTTTCCTTCCTGGACTACCTGGGAAACGCCGACTCTCATAGACGGATCGTTCTGAACTTGTGTACCACGGGGAATGGTTAATGTATCCGTACGCTTTTCCAACGATTGCACCGAGAGAATTGGTTTGGATACCGTCAAATCCAATACATCCCCGATATTAATAAAATCATCTTGAATCCAAGGATTGTTTTTATAAAGAAGGGCCAAAGGTATATTAAACTTTTTCGCAATACAAGAGACACAGTCTCCTTCTTGTACCGTATACTTCACCGGTTCTACCCCGCCTGTTTCCAATGTGCTGCGAATTTGATCAACCGCACTGATTTTATCCGGTGATGTTACCGTTTTTTGCAAACTCACTTCTTGTACAAACTGAAGCGATTCTAAAACAGGTTTGCCTGTCTTATCGTCATTATCCGCCGCGGAAAGCGAACGCACTTCATTCGCATTTAATGTATCTGGGTGATATTTACGTTTAATCCCTTCAAGTAAAGCCTGGGCTGTATCATAATCCTTGACAACCCCGATGGCTTTGCCGCCTATACGTATTTCAACACCTACTGCAGCTGGCGTCAAACGTTTTTCCAGTTCGGTAATGACAAGGTTATTATCATAATCCTTTCGGATCGTTCTCTCCAATTCAAACCGGACTTGCCCGCCTTGCAGCTTCATGCTGGCATGCGGGAATTGCGCGGATAAAGCTTGTTCTTTCTTTTTGATCCATTCTTGTACTATTTCTTGATTGCTTACAGAACCAATATAGGTTTGATCAAGATACACACGATATCTATCAATCGCGCTTGCATTAACATAGGCAACAATTCCAACAGCTCCGAGAATAAGTGCAATTAGCGTGAAAATCCACTTTCGACGATGGTAGTTGAAAAGATCGACAGATAATTTCACAACAACCTCCAGTACGTAAACAATGTTGTTCTTTCACCTTATTCTTAACATATCACATGGCCATTGGAATAAAAACGATGTTTTATAGTTTTATTTGACAAGTTTATGAAGCAAGCAGCACAACAACGATAACTGCCATTGAAACCAACGTACCCAAAATACCTCCGAGTAACCAAGACTCTTTCTTCTTCATGAAGAAGGACAATAATAAATGTAATACAAACGGTGCCAGATACACAAACAATCTTATGCTTTCAGGAAGTCCGATAAATTTGTCTACCGCAAATGCTATCAGCAATACAATAATGATCTGGATTGCACTGTTTCTTACTTGCTTAAAGTCCAACACTCCGGAAATATGAAAATGCATGAATTGTCTCTCTCCTTGTAGTTATGGACGAACTCCTGTCCATAGACAGGAGTTCGTTTTGCATGGAACGATCTATTAAGGCTTGCTCTTTAAAAGTCTCATCCCGTTAGCAATAACAATAAGTGAACTTCCCGTATCAGCCAGCACCGCCATCCAAAGCGTTGAACTTCCGGTAAAAATAAGGATTAAAAAGATCGCTTTAACCAACAGTGAAAATGCAATGTTTTGTTTGATGATATTTAGTGCTTGGCGGCTCAATCGGATCGCAAAAGGTAGTTTGCTTAGGTCATCCGACATTAATGCAATGTCAGCCGTCTCCAAGGCCGTGTCTGTGCCTGCAGCCCCCATGGCAATGCCGACCGTTGCAGTCGCCAGTGCAGGAGCATCGTTCACACCGTCACCTACCATGGCTAAGGACCCGTGCCGCTCCATAAGCTCACGGACGGCAGTTAACTTTGCTTGGGGTAGCAGCTCTGATTGGACATCAATCTCCCCCAATTCCGCCGCTACGGCTTGTGCCGTGCCTCGATTATCCCCTGTGAGCATGACCATTCTTTCTATTCCTTCTTGTTTCAAAACCTGCAGTGTCTTCCGGCTCTCTGGACGTATTTCATCCGATACAGCAAATACCGCGATAGCTTCAACATCTGTACCAAGGATCATAACGGTTTGACCCTGTTGTTCCATATTTTGAATCGTAGTTTTTGCTGTTTCCAAAGAAACATTCAACTCATGTATAAACCACCGTGGATTACCGATATAATACGTTGTTCCTTGAATGGTTGCCTTGGCTCCTTTTCCGGGAAACGAAGTAAAATGCGAGCTCTCCAGGATTTCAATATTTCGTTCTTGAGCATGTTTTACTATCGCTTTAGCCACAGGATGCTCCGACTGCTTCTCAACCGCCGCCGCAACGGAAAGCACGTCGTCATCTTTGTATTGTCCAAAAGCCACAATCTGGTTTAATTTAGGTATGCCCCGCGTTAACGTACCGGTTTTATCAAATGCAATAACGTTTACAGCGCCTAATCTTTCTAGATGAGTGCCGCCCTTAATTAGTACCCCGTTTCGGGCTGCATTGCCGATGGCCGAAACGATGGACACGGGAGTAGAAATCACTAAAGCGCAGGGGCAAGATACAACAAGCATCATAAGCGCACGATAAAACCAAACGTCGAACGGTTGATTTAAGAATACGGTAGGAATGATGGCAATTCCTAATGCTACAACTAGAACAATCGGAGTGTAGTATTTAGCAAAAACATCAACAAATCGTTGAGACGGTGCTTTCTGGGCTTGCGCTTCTTCCACAAGATGAATGATTCTCGAAAGCGTGTTGTCTTGGGACCGGCGTGTCACCCTTACTTCCAAGGAACCGTGTTCATTGATGGTACCCGCAAACACATCATCCCCCGTTTGCATTTCTACCGGAATGGACTCACCGGTTATTGGTGCTTGGTTGACCGCTGAAGCCCCTTTGACAACAACCCCGTCCATTGCGATTTTTGAGCCCGGTTTCACGATCATGATATCGTTAATCTCAATCTGATCGACGTGAAGCATCATCTCGTGGCTTCCCCTACGAATTAAAGCTTCTTTTGGAGAAAGATCCATCAAACCGCGGATCGATCGTCTTGTTCGGTCCATGGTATAAGCTTCTAACGTTTCACCGAGCGAGAACAGAAATACGACGGCGGCCCCTTCTTCCCACTCCCCGATTAACGCCGCTCCAAGTGCAGCAATCGTCATTAGAAGATCCATACCGATGGTACGGGACTTCAAGCCATACAATCCTGTCTTGGCAATCCGGTAACCTCCGGAGATCATGGCAGCTGCGTAGAACACATTCGATGTAGATTCCGGAATGAGTTCAAAGAATGAGAGAAGCCATCCGAGAATAAATAATGTACCCGATATAAGCGTCGGAACCGCCTTTTGGTTTCGACTCCAGAAACTTGCTTCTTCAACAGATCGCGAAGACGTGCCGCTCTCAACTGTTGCTGAATACCCAGATTTTCGAACAGCCTCGCTTATATCCGTGATAGCTGAACCATCGTGAACTACCGTCATTTTGGCGGCACCGTAATTAACTGATACATCCTTTACAGCTGGAAGTGCGCCTACCCGCTTTTGCAATTTTTGAGCGCAGTCGGCACAATCCATACCATCAATTCGGAAAATAGTTTTCACCGTGTGATCATCATTATGATAATCCACGCTGTAGCCAAGCTGGCTTACCTGTTTCTTGATTACGTCAATAACTCCCTCATCCTGATACTCCACTTTCATCTTTGCCGTGGCGAAATTCACAGAGGCCTTATCGACTCCTGCAAGCCGTGAGACAGCTATTTCGAGCTTCGCGGCACAGTCCCCGCAGTGCATCCCTTGAAGGACTAGCGTCGAGTGAATCGAATGTTTGGCATGTTCCGAGTGATCTGAGTGTTCATGATGGTGAGAACCGCAGCAAGCTTCATGCTGATGAGTCGTACGTTGCTCAACTGCTGTAACTTGGTTATGGTTATGATCATGACCGCAGCCACAAGATTCTTTTTCCGACAAACATGTTTCGTTTTCTGATGAGATCCGGGCGTCACACGCTTTGTCGCTCATACTCTCCAACTCCTTAATCATTACATATGAACACTTATTCATTTATTAATTTTATCATATGTTCTTTGAAGTTGAATGTCAATCGTGCTTATGTCTAATTTTCATTATTTTGCGAATTTGATGGCTTCAATAAAAGCATGCACATGATTATAAGCAAGAAGGCAGTCAACGCTAAGAAAGGAATCGTAATAAAACCTAACCAATCGATGTAATCAACGTTGCAAGGAACTCCTTGCGTACACGGTTTAATCTCTACAAATCCCGGTATTTTCTGAAGCATATAATGGTATAAAGAAATGGAGCCACCGATGATGGACAACGGCAACACATACTTTTTCAATGATTTTTCATTGTAATAAGCAGCAATACCAAGGATCACGCTTAGAGGGTACATAAAAATTCGTTGATACCAACACAAATCGCAGGGGATAAAACCTAATACTTCACTAAAATAAAGACTTCCTGACGTTGCAACTACCGATACGATCCAAGCAAAATATATTAAATAATTTTGAATAAAAGATGGTTTACCTGTTTCCATCATTGTTTATCCCCTATTTCTTTATCTATCAGTTCTTTGATCATATTTATATCAAACGGATTTTCCAAGACCGTACCGTTGATCATGACTGTAGGCGTTTGTTTAACCCCAAATTTCTGCACCAATTCATTGTCTATTTTAACCCTTGAGGCTACTTCTTGATTTTTCAAATCTTCTTTCAGTTTTGTCAGGTCAATCGTTGGAGCTGCCGTTTTGACAACTTCCAAAATTTTCTCTTCCGTTATCCATAGTCCGTCATGATTTGCTTGGGGTTGAGCTTCATACAACGCTTTATGGAACATCCAAAACGCTTGTAGGTCTTGCGCAAAAACGGCTTCCCCGGCGAGAGCGGCCAGTACGGACTCCTGCTCGTGAAATAATACATTGATATACGCAAATTTCAGTTTACCGGTATCAATGTACTCTTTTTGCAACTGTGGGTAAACAACATTACTCCAAGCTTTGCAGGACGGACATTTATAGTCTCCAAATTCAATAAGGGTTACAGGAGCATCATCGTTTCCGAGAACTGGCTGATTTACAAGTGAAGGTGGCTCTTGAAATACTGTAGATGGTTGATTTTTATTTGACGCCATGTTTGAGAATATAAATAGAGCTATAAGTAAAACAATAACTGTTAACGTTATGATAACAAGAGGTTTGGTAGAGTTTCCGGTTGGCTTCGACGAGTAATTCATGTGTTTATTTTTTGACATCTCAGTTTCCTCCAGCTAAGATTTTATGAATTGCTTAAATATTCCTTATTCTTCCTGCTCGTCAGAACGTTCTTTTCGGTACCATCTAGAAAAAAGAATACCTAGAGCTATACCGAATACGCCCTCCTGCATAATTTTCATGATGACTCCACCCAATTGCTGGTCTCCAAGAGGCGTTAAAAAAGGAAACCATGGCTGTACAGCATGAAAGGGTTTGTAAATGAGATTATCAGCAAAAATAATAAGTGCACATGCTGGGTATAATAAAAAACCGTTTAACACAACGTAACCTATCTTCTTCAAATGACTTAGTTGGTTGAGATCCGGATCAGGACATGTTACGACAAACCACATTTGCATAGCAGTCAGGAATAAAAGAGTATGAGCAAACACAGCAGCTAACGGCTGTTCTCCTGACATTATCCAATCGTAAATCGCTGGAAAATGGTAAAAAGATAATAAACCATTAAATAAAAAAACTGCTAAAATTGCATTTGTAATCTTAGGCAATATTTTTTGTCTAAAAGCCTGTGGAAGTATGCTTCGAAACAACCAAGTTGGGATTCCTGCCCATAATAAAGGAGGGACGACGAAATAAAGCAGAGACTGCTGGAGCATATGGGCGCTAAACAAATAATGATGTCCGAGAGTGCTTAATGGGCTTCCCAGCGCTCCTCCTGCGACGATCAGGCCTAAGACAAAATAAAACCTTTGGATCGTCGGTACCGGTTCTCCTCCTTTAAATTCTTTGTGGAGAGGTCCGGTAATTAGTAAATAACCGATCAGTAAGCAAATCACCACAAGCCAAGCATAGGGGTTCCACCAATCCAAGAAAGTTAAAGACTTGCTCAAATTAATCATCCTCTACCATTCGAAATAACTACAACGCATCGTTTTAATGTTATTTCAATTCCAAGGAGAGTGTCAATACGTCATATGAACATTTGGGAATATGTTCTTTTTTTGGACAAATAAAAAAGCGAGGTTTGTCCTCGCTTTAGTTATAAACAACTGAATATTACGATAGTTGTTACAAGCATTCCTATTCCAACGGATGATACTAAAGTTTTGTTAGAGAACAACTCCACACCTTGTCGTTCTTCCAAATCTAAAATTTGCTTTAACCGATAATTGATCGCCGTTTTTGAAAAATCAGCACAAATTGGAACGAAATGTATAGAGCCCAAATTAATCATTTTAACAAGTGCGGAAGCAATTGGTGTTGAATCCTCCATTCTCTCAATCGCAAATCGGTCGGCCAAAAGCTCAATCCAGATGGCGTAATAATTCGATAAACCTTTAAGAACAGGGATATAAAACATTACTCGCGCTAATCGTTTCAGTAACCATTTTTTAATGGGATGGCGATAAGTAACGTGGTAAGCTTCATGAAGGAGAACGGCTTCCATTTCTTTTTCATCTAAACCTTGAATTAGTCCTGTAGAAAGTATTATTTTTGGATTACTTATACCCGATGTCAATGCCAAAAACTGTTGTTCCTTAATAACGAGGATCGGCATTCCCAGGAAAGCAAATTTCCGATTCCAATGTTCAGATAACCTTTCATCCTTATGCTGTCGGACGAACCGATTCCAGCGCAAATGATCGAAAACATCCTTGAATCCGTTAAACACCAGGGCACTAATTGTGATGATTGAAATAAAAGTTAAAACCGTTTCCCCAAAGGAATGGGCAAACCAGAAATCCTGCCAAACAAAGCGGGAAAGCCGCATAAAATCAGGTATCCAATTGAGGTCATTAAACTGATGAAAGAAGGACCAAGCGAGCTGAATCCATATAATACAAGCAACGGCCACGAAGACACCAAAAGCGAACTCAGCTGGATTTTGAATTTTTTTCATGCTGATTCCTCTGTTTCGCTTCTTGTAATTTCAGCTCGACTTTTTGCAGCAGCTGAGGGTCCACCTCTTCCAGAACATCAATCATATGAGCTACAATCACTTCTCCGAAATCTTTGACTAAACCTTCTGTTACATTTCTTGTTTGCTCTTTAATAAAGGCTTCCCTGGATACTACAACCTTAAACTGAGCAAGTTTACTTCGGCCTCTTCCCCCAGCTTGTTTCTTAATAATACCTTTATCGGCTAGTCTATTTAAAACCGTCATAATCGTATTAACCGAATAGTCGTATTCTTCCTTTAAACCCTCCCGAAGTTGATGAACATTCATCCAGTCCTCAGATTCCCACATTAATTCCATGATGCGTGATTCTAAAGAGCCCAGAAATCGGTTTACCCCTTCCTCTTGCATACGATATCCAACTTGTTTCATCTTCATTCGCTCCCTTCCTCAGCTATGTTTAACGTGCTGAAGCATCTGTACAAAAATTTGTTCGATATGTTCGTCGTCAAGTGAATAAAAAACGGTTTTTCCTACTTTTCGCCGCTTGACGATACGAAGATTTCGCAAATACCTGAGCTGATGAGAAACTGCGGATTGCCCCATCTCTAATACTTGAACGATATCATGAACGCAAAGCTCGTGTTTGAGAAGGGTATGGATGATCTTTAGGCGTGTAGGATCCCCTAGAGCCTTGAAAATTTCAGCTAAACTTGACGCTGTTTGTTCCGATATTAATTGCTCTTGCAGCACATGGATATTCGATGTTCCCCCACATGTATCTTCACATTGCTCCTGAATGATATTCTCCATTGTGTTTCCCACCTTTTGACGATAAAACTTACGATTAGTTTATTATAACAGAAATCATTTTATTTTACCGCCAGCATTAGACATGAATATCCGGGAATAACAAAAGATAAACCATTTCCAAGGATGGGACGTCAACGGCAGGGGAAACATAAAAATAAAAGTACGAGAAAGAATATGGCTACCATACTTAAGAACAAACGGCTTATCCAAAGGCAATAAGAATAAGAAGGTATGTTAACATTAAATATTGCCTTTCACGACAATGTGGAATATAATAACATATGAATAGTTGTTCATATGTTATTATGGAGGAATGTACGATGTCAAACAATATTCATTCGCATCATGATCATGACCACCACGATCACAACCATGCTCATCGGCATGGACATAACCACGGACATGCTCACGGGCATGGACATTCGCATGCACCCAATAATAAAAAAGGATTAACAATTGCTCTTATTATAACGAGCGGAATCATGTTATTAGAATTTTTTGGAGGTTTGATCACTAACAGTTTGGCCCTCCTTTCGGATGCTGGCCATATGCTCAGTGACGCCGCTTCTTTAGCTCTAAGTTTGATTGCTATGTGGTTTGCTGTAAAGCCTGCCTCTCCTCGGAAATCGTATGGGTTCTATCGATTTGAAATATTAGCCGCGTTATTTAACGGAGTGACGCTGTTTGTCATTGCAGCTTTCATCATCAAAGAAGCGTATGGACGATTTTTCGATCCGCCAACCGTTTCCAGCGGATCGATGATTTTAATCGCTTTGTTTGGATTGCTGGCCAATCTTTCGAGCGTATGGGTGCTGCTCAAGCAAAGTGATGTCAAAGATAACATTAATGTACGCAGTGCTTATCTGCATGTCATCGGAGATGCTTTAGGTTCTGTCGGCGCCATCCTAGCCGGATTGCTAATGCTTTTCTTTGATTGGTATATCGCTGATCCTATAATTAGCGTCCTCGTTGCGGTACTTATTCTGAAAAGCGCATGGGGGGTCATACGCAATGCTGTTCACATCCTCATGGAAGGTACACCGATAACGATTGATTTAAATCTAGTGAAACATACGTTAGAAAAAATCGATGGCGTAATTAATGTTCACGACCTTCACGTATGGACAATTACTTCAGGCCTGGACTCATTAAGCTGCCATATCTTAATTGAAGATTCCAAAGACAGCCAAGAAGTATTACAAAGCGCTGTTCAAGCAATTGAACAAACGTTTAAAATCCAACACACGACGATCCAAGTGGAGAAATCAAATTTACAACACGCTGAATGTAAGGTCTGAGGAGCAAGAGTAAAGACGAACTGTTCCATTGGACGGTTCGTCTTTTGATTAGAGCTTTATTAATTTTTATCTGCCTTTACTATTTTTTCAATACGGGTTTGAATATCACGTTCCGTCATTTCTCCGACAAATATGTCTTGTATGATTCCATTTGCATCAATGTAAAACGTTGTCGGATAAGAAGAGACTTTGTATTTCTTCCTTATTTCATCTCGGTCCATAAGAATAGGGAAGCTTATATTATACTGCTGTAGAAACGAACGTACTGTTATCGGACTTTCATTCAGATTAATACCAACAATCTGTACCTGCTTATCTTTCCAAACCTTGCTCTGCTTCTCCAAGGCCGGCATTTCTCTTACACAAGGCGGGCAGAACGTCCCCCAGAAGTTCAGGACCAAACCACTCCCTTTAAAATCCGATAACTCATATGTTTTCCCATCCAAAGACGCCAATTTAAAATCAGGAGCTTTTGCCCCTTTCTTCACTTCTTCCGAGTCCTTCGCGGCAGAACTCCAAAATGCAAACGCCCCGGCCGCTATTACACACATTAAGATCCCCATTTGAATCCACCGTCTGCGCAACGTACCACACGCTCCTCTGAAAAATAAATACAAACTGAATACAAATATCCACCTACACGCTAGACTTGAAGCCTGTTGTATTTTTTCTCTTGTGAATCCCATCGATTGCTAAAAATAATAATACCGAGGGTTGGGAGCAGCACTACTCTCGAGATTAAGTAACTCATTTCGAGCGACCCTCTTGTCACGAATTCCACAAGCGTAAACAAAACAGTCAGTGTTATTCCAAAGCCAATGAAACCATTTCGAAAGACATATCTTTGCCTACCCAACTTCCGCGTGCTGGCCCATTTAAGCAAAAAACGACCATTGGGATTTTCCATTGTTTGTTTCCTCCCACTATTATTTAATGTTTTCTCGCGTTTTCTCACTCGTTCTTAGATTTTCAACCATCGACCATCCTGAAAGATGGAGAAGTCATGTAGCTATGACATAATTATCTGGAGGAGGCGGAGGCGGGAATAGAGGTTGGGACGCTGTTCCCAATCTATGGATGAGTCGTATGACCGCACTCTGGATATCCACTCTATTCCCCCGACGGCTTACCCTCCTCCCATGTCACGCTGGGTCTTAGCCCTTACATTCCTTCGTTCTGCCTCTCGAGGTGTGGACGCCGTTTCCTTGCTCCTTTACTGGGTCGTTGCCCTTATGGAAATAGATCCTACGGCTGCTCCGTGCTTCAATTGTCGTTGGTTTATTTCAAGTTCTGTGTGAGAAACGTGAAAATGGTTTGAATTAAGCTGCCATCTGTAACTGGGCCTGACGTACCGGCCCCAGAACATCGGATGGCTGGTACGGAATGCGTTTGGTGCCTAGCGTGTACAATACTCGGATTAATTTACCACAGAGCGCCACAATGGATTGCTTCTTTTTCAGCGGGTTGTGACTTCGCTTCGTGAAGTACTGGTGCAACGCCTTAAACTCGGCGTTCTTCGCCACCATCGGCATCATCGCTCGGAACAACAAAGCCCGAAGCCTGGATCTGCCACGCTTTGTAATCGTCGATTTGCCTTTCTTCTTGCCAGAGCTGTTTTCTTTTAGATTTAAGCCAGCGAGCCGAATAATCTGCTGGCCGTGGTCGTAACCACTAAGGTCCCCGACTTCAGCCAGGAAGCCGGCGAGCGTCACGATGGCAACACCAGGGATGGTCAGCATTTCTTTCGTTCCCGGAATTTGAGCTAACAAACGCTCCACTTCCATCATGATGTCCTCAAGCTGCTTGGCGAACATCTCGTATTGCTCCAGAAGAGTCTTCAGCTCGATTTTCGCTGCTGCCAGTCCTTGTTTAAGGCCGATGGAGGTTCTCGCCGTTTCAAGCAACTGCGACGCTCGTTTGGGACCGACGGCGCGCTTTACGTCTTCTTTCCAACGACGCACGATTGCGCCCACACCTAGCGCCGCAATCTCGCTCGGAGTCGGGAATTCACTCAGCGTAATCAGCGAAGCCTTGCCCTCCCAGTCCTTAAACACCTGGCCATACTCCGGAAAGAAGCGGTCTAACCAATTCTGAATGCGGCGCTGGACTTGGCCGAAGTTAACCATGACCTTCTCCCGAAGATTCATCAGGATCCGAAGATCTGCGTAGACGTTCATCGGCAATTTAGGCTCGCTGTATTTCCCATTGCGCACCAGATCGGCGATAACCTTGGCGTCTTTGTAATCGTTCTTGGTCGGTGAGTTGTCCTCAAGCTCTTTGCTCTTGTTTACGTGATGCGGGTTAACAACGACGACTCTTACGCCTTCACGCTGCAGATATTCAGCCAGTGGAAACCAGTAGTGTCCGGTGGGCTCGATCCCCAAGACGATTTCCGTCTTGTGATGTCGCCGCTGAAGCTCCTTCATCCACGTTACATGTTTCGTTAAGCCTTGATGATCATTGCCGAACACGCAGTCTTTACCGAGCTCGATTCCGCGGAAATCGACGGCTCTGGCGACATGTGTTTTCTTGGCAATGTCGGCTCCGACAACAAGAGTTGATTCGGTAATTTGTTGAATTCGTTGATTCTGTTTCCTGGCGTGTTTATACTTCATTGTAGAGTGCCTCCTGCGCTGGGATTTGTTCTTTGGTCGGAACGTTCCCCAGTATACAGAAGGTACTTTTTTCATTCAAACCTCGAATTCATTCATTACAGGAATGGCTCCTATTTTTCTGCAAGACCCACCGCACCCTTGCCAATACTGAGATTCATTTTTCGAATATTAAACCACCAAAGGAAGCTCATAAATGTAATAAGTAATCCACGGCCAAATGGCATTTCCAAATGATTCATAAGGTTAAATACACCATGAAAACAAGCTGGGAGGAGGATGGAAAGAATATAGTACCGTATTTTCGGATTGTTTTTCATTTTAGCAAAATAGTATCCCATAGTAATCCCAAACAAAACGTGTCCGGAAACAGGAAGCAGTGCACGCGTCCAGATTACAGAAAACTCGTTTCCGTTCCCTAGAATAACATAAAAAAGGTTTTCAACCGTTGCAAAACCAGCCGCTATCGCTACGGCGTACACAATTCCATCAAAAAATTCATCAAACTCAGTATGGTTGTATATTAAAAAGTACAGCAGAAACCATTTGATGAACTCCTCAAACAATCCCGACAGCAGGAAGGACTCGATCCATATGCCCCCATTATAAGGAGCAAGTATACTCTGCACAACGATTAACGGAAACACGACTAATCCGCCAATGATAAACACTTTGATTACCAGTTTAAAAGGCTCTGGTTTTAACTGGTCTTTTAAATAAAAATAAGCAAGCAGGCACACCCCCGGTGCCACGGCTCCTATAAGCTTTGAAATTACCTCCATGCGCACCACCCGGTTTTCGGTTCTTATATAATAGGCCATTCTGTTAACATCAGAATCCCGTAAATCCTCCATATAAACGAATAAAGAAAATGGTAATTTTCGTCATCTGATCTGTATATAGAAGTATGCCGACGACTACCATCATCCCTCCCCCAATTTTCATCATCAAGGCCGAATATTTCAGGAATATTTTAATCTGACTAATAAAAAAGCTCATAATGAAAAATGGTACGGCAAATCCGATCATATAGGCCGTTAAGTAGTACACCGATTGCTCCGGATTTGTAACCCCGAGTGTCATAATTGTCGTCAAGATCGGTCCAATGCACGGAGTCCAACCTGCTGCATAGGTAATGCCAACAAGGAATGAACCTACATACCCTACCGGTCTTGAATTCAACTGAACCCTCTTTTCCTTCAACATCCATGTTGGCTTGAAAATCCCTACCATTGTTAGCCCCATAACCACAATCAAAATTCCGCCCAACTGTCGTAGTAAATTTTGATTTGACGTAAACAATTGTCCTATCAAACTTGCCGACATACCTAAAGCGATATAAATGATTGAAAATCCCATTATAAAGAAGAGCGTATGTAAGAGCACCCTCTTTTTCTGCAAATGATTTCTCTCTTCAATATCCTTGACAGAAACACCGGTAATATACGAAATGAAGCTTGGATACAGCGGTAAACAGCATGGTGACACGAAAGAAAGAATTCCCGCTCCTAATGCTACCCAAATTGTAATATCCGTTGTAAACATAGATCACCTCGTAATGTTTATCCGTATGCAGGCCTACTAAATTAATAAATGATCATATCATTATATATAAAGTACCACATCGATTATTGATTAAATACTATGCGATGTAGTATATTAATGACAATCTCATGAAACTTTTAGAGACTCTTAGTATAGCACCAAAAGATTAGAGGAAGTTCTATTGAGAATGTTCAAAATATCGCTTCATTTATTTAACTAACTGCCTTTTTTTTCTTGTATAATAAGTTCGAGATATCCATTTTACAATAGCGTTACAGTTTTGATTTGGTTTTGTGAAAGGGCCGTGTTTGTTTTCGGGGCCTTCATCATGACTATTTTAAGGAGAAGAAATGGTATATATTACTGAATTCCTTTTATATTGTTGCTTTTGTATCTTAGTCGGACATCAAATATTAACATTTGTACCTGAACATAAGCGTCCTGAAATTATAGTTCCTGATTGGTTAGTGAACGTATCTATAGTCGGAATAGCTGTTTTATCCTTTTTCCCACTTCTGAGGATTACGACTATGCTTTCAGGAGAATTTGAAGCTGAGTTTGGAGTTATTTTTAAAGGAATACTGTTTGATTTTAATATAGGACACGCTTGGCTGATAACATTAGTATTAGCCGCTGTATTGATAAGTGTACGCTACATTAAGAAAAATACAAATGAACCAAAACTTGAATATATAACATCAATATTTACATTTGCTTTAATATTGGCATTTGGCTGGGCCAGCCATTGCACAGCCAGTTATCAGTTAAAGGGCTTTATTCCACACGGAATTCATTTTCTGGCCGTATGCATTTGGATAGGTACTTTATTAGTCGTCTCCTGGTTTTCCAAGAACAGTGATAATTGGCTAGCTTTTTTAAAATGGTTTAGTCCAGTTGCTTTAATTTGCTTAGTCGCAACAATAAGTGCTGGCTTCTTTTTAATGACGCTTTTAGTACCCGATTACGTGAATTCGTGGATCGTTCCTTATGGTCAAGCTTTACTATTTAAACACTTATTTATTATACCTTTGCTGACATTTGCCTTTATAAATGGTGTTTTGGTAAAAAGAAAACTATACTCTAATCCACAATTTAATCCGATACCGTGGGTCAAGGCAGAAAGCATTTTTGCTTTACTGGTTTTCTCTGCAATGGCGGTAATGGGACAGCAATCTCCAACAGAGAATCTCGCGGCTGTCATCCAATTTGAGAAGCCATCTGCATTGTTCCAAACTTTTTATCAGGAAACAATCGAGCCTTCAACTTCAATACATTTGGTGCCAAACGAAACCAGCATTTTGTTAGCATTTATTGCAGTACTCTTTTTGCTCTCAATGCTGATATTATTCCAAAAGCGAATAAACAGCGGATTGGCAACGGTTTTTGGGATTTTATTTGTCTGTACCGCTTATACTGCATTAATGTTAGGAATTCAATAATATTCTGCACTCCCAAGCGGAGTGCTTTTTTAATACTCCCAAAGGCTGAATCAGTTCATCATGCACATCATAAACATCATAGAACCGTTCATCATGGAACCATTCATCGTTTCATCTGCCCTCCCTGCTTCTATGTAGTGGATTCATTTAAAAATCCCCCTAGTTGCATGAGGCCACTGAAGAACTATCGTTTTTTTGTCTCAATAGCCTGAACAACCACAAAAAAGACATCTGTCCTCAATATTGGGACGGATGTCTTCTTTTTTAGATCATATCCGGTCATTCGAGCTAGAAGTTTTAATCAGCTAACTTCAATATTCGCTTGAGATTTATGGCAAATATGGCCATAGCGCCTTGAAGCTCCATGCCAAATAGACCCGAGGATGTGGCTACATCATACCCGTGCCTGTGTTTGAGCTCACTGTTTTTCGCTTCAATTTTGTAGCGCTCCTTGGACTTTTCTTTAAAATACTCCGTCTCTTGGAAAGCTATTTGCTCCGAGTGTTCTTCAGATTTAATACTTACGGAATAGCTCTTGCTTTTGGCGCCTTCCTTGTAACAGCCTTCTTTGAGCGGACAACGCTTGCATCGCTCTACATCAAAATAATAGGTGTCCACCTGGTTTTTACCGACGCCTTTCTTGCCTTGTCGAGCTTTACGGATGGCCATGTGGCCAGCCGGGCATACGTACATGCCGGCATCTTTGTTGAAAAGAAATTCGTCCTCTTTCTTACGGTTGCCTTGCGTAATGAGTGGATTAAGCTTGGCTACCAGTTCAATCTTATTATTCTTCGTGTATACAATGTTATCTTTCTCGGAGTAAGCTGTATCGCCTATGACGGTTTTGATCTGCATGCCGGTTGCCTTGCTTTTTTCGATGAGTGTCTGCAATTGTTTACCGTCATTCTTTTCGCCCGTTGTAATAACAGCCGCTGTAATGATGCGTTCCTCGGTGATCGCCAGATGTGTTTTGTATCCAAAGAAGGCAGAGTCTGTACTCTTATGTCCGACCCGCGCATCCGGATCCGCCGCCAGACGAAGGTGTTCAACGTCATCCGCTACGGTTTCCTTCAGCAGGTTAAGAGGCTCTAGAATTTTCGGCACTTGTGCGATCCCGGATTCGGTTTCGATGAAGGCGACGAGCTTCTGACAATACTCGATTTCGTCTTCAAGTACATGGGTAGTGTTCTTTGCTGGCATTTTCGATTTAGCCGACTCATCCATGGTATACACCGCTTTACGCAATTTCCGCGCACGATCTTGCAGGATTTCTTGCGGTGACTTCTGGTTGTAACGTGCTTTCGTATGCGTAGCGTCCACGATAATGGAGTTACTCTTCAGAATATTCTGCTCAATAGCAAGAACCACCGTCTTACCAATGAGCATGTCCAACAAATTCATATCTCTTAACCGCAGTTTGCGGAATTTTGTCAGGGAGCTCGGGTCGATAACAGAATCCTCCGGTGCCATGCCGAGGAAGTATTTAAACGACATGTCGTACTTCGAGCGTTCGACAATGTCTACGTCAGACAGTTCAAAGATGGCTTTCAGCGCAAGTATTTAAACATGCGAATGGGATCAATGGCGTTACGTCCATTGTCCAGACAGTATTTCGCTTCTAGTTCTTCATAAATGAAAGTGAAATCCACCAGTTCGTTGATTTGACGGAGCATATTGTCCTTTGGAACGACGATGTCATACAGTGCCGCATAAGGACTCAGAACTAAGGTTTGTTGTTGCCGAATCATCCGCTCTCACCCGCTTTTCGTGATGACTCCATTATACGGCAAAAAAGGTACAGCCTCTTCAATTTTCTTGAAGAACTGTACCTTTTTCTAGATGGCGGACTTTTTCAGTGGCCTCAGTTGCATAGGGGGATTGAGCAAATTACTTAGCTGATATCAATCCGTTACGCGGCCATGGCCCTGCAAGCTTTCGCACAGGAGAAGCACGCTTCGGCACAACGTTGATAGTGCTCGTGTTCATGCTTTTTGCATTCATTCCCGCAAGCCTCACAAACCTCCGCACAGATACGGCAGAGCTCTTTCGCGTAGGAACTGTTCATCGACATTGCTTGCGCGGTGAAGGCACAAATATCGGCACATTCCCGGTCCAAACGAATGCATTCTTTCATCATCGCGACATGATCTTCTTTTAGACAAGCGTCATAACAGTGATTGCACCCCCTTGCATACAACGGATACATTCCTCAATGCAGGATTGAAATTGTTCGTGCGACATGGGTAGTAGCCTCCTTTTGTTTGTTCTATATGGTTACCCCATTTGAGAGTAAAACCATTCATTAATGTTTCATGCCCGGCATGCTAAACATATCATGTCCTGCTGATCCTCCGGTAGTATTTGGCTGTGTGGTGCCTGTGTTCGTTGTGCCACCACCATGACCTCCATGGCCTTCCCCAGATGCGGATACGATCTCAAGCATCGTATCGATCTCGCCCTGTGCCGCGGCGCTAAGTGCGTCATCGCCGCCGGTTAACCAAGCATGATTGTAAGGCCCTTCGGTGGGAGATTCTTTATACTTCGGTTGAATAGACATCACATACGACATAACGGAATCCGGCATCTTAGCTTTATTGGTCCAAAGCAGCGGCGCATGTTTACCTAAATGGGAGAACGGCGCAGCGGCCAGCGCCAAGGCTGGCGTATCCTTACTTACAAACGAAAAATTGTGTCCCGGCGTGGTAATGCCCCATCCAAAACCGGTTGCTGGGTCTTTGTATTTCGCAAACGCAACGGCATTTTCATACGGATCGTTCCCGGCAATCCGAACAACCTTCCCGTATTCATCCAATTGCTTTTCCACGTTTGCGGATACTACAGATTCCGGTCCAAGAATGTAGATATTGGCTTTTCCTCCACGCGTTTTTAGGGCATCTATAGTTTCCGCAGGAACTTCATCCTTTTTGACATAAAGCAATGGCTCCGGCATGTGAGCGATCCAGTTTACCGCAGGGATCGTATATTCCTGACTGTCCATCGAACCAACGATGACCGAAGGCGGATTCTCACCTGCGGTTTTCGTATAATAGGCATCAATTGCTTTGGCTACCGCTGCTGGATTGCCGCCTGCGATTTTATCCGTTTTCAGTCCAAGCTCCTTGACTTGATCCTCTACTTTTTGACCGAGATCGCCGACGAGCACGACCTGAACGCCGCTGTTCATCTCCACGCCTTTCGGCTTTAGCCGCTTGAGTTCGTTTAAGGTGACGTCGGGAATCCCCTCCTTATTCACGAATAACACAGGACCGTTATTCGGATGGTGAATCAAATCCGCGCTAGCCAGCGTCGTTTGCCAATCCTGTGGATTCGCAAGGACCACGCCGCCCGGCCGGTTATCATCACTTGTGGCCATCCAGAGGGTTTGCGATATAACGGCGGCAGCCTCGGCCGGATCGTTTGTGTTGATGCGCGTCGTGTTTTTCGATGCCAACCATGGACTTTTAACCGCTGTCGCCGGTTGACTTTGGGTGGTACTCTCCTGCTGCCCCACACCCGTATTATGTCCCTCTTGCTGCGAGGACGAATCGTTATTGTTGAAACAGCCCGTCAAAGCCAAGGCCGTAGCCACAGAAACGATTCCGACTTTCATTATCTTGGCCATGTTTTTTTTCATTTCACAACCTCCTATTCATGGTTTTTTTTGGCTTGTCCTTGATCAACGATTTGCTGCCAAGCGACACCATTATCAGTGGAAACATAAACGTCTTTTTTTCGGTGGCGGAGGCCCATTCTTTCGGACTGGTCGGGCTCCCCGATAGGTACGCAATCACGTCACCGTTTTGCACCGGCGTTTTAATGGTGACCGGTTGTTTCGTTTCCAGATTAACGTTAACCAGTTCGGATTTTCTGGTACCGATCAGCAGCTCCCCTTGATCCGTAAAAGCTTATGCAGAAACCGGCTGGTCGGTATAAACAGCGGCAAACGTTTGACCGTTATCCTTCGAAAGATAAGCACCCGAGGTTGTGCCGATGGTGACGATCGTGTCCTGTGTCGGATGAACTGCGAACGCCGTAATCTGCCCGGAAAGACCAGTCATTGGGCTGTTCACCCACGTCTTGCCCTCATCTCGACTGTAGAACAACCCAGCATGCTTCATTTTCGATTTTGGCTCGGAATTCAGGACATAAACGGTATGCGTTCGGTAACTCACGCTCATGCCATGAAGTTCCACTTCACCCTCCAAAGCCAGAACGGTAATGGATTTCCCTTCATCGGTACTTTTAATCAGGCCCATGGGATTTTTGTAGGTGGAACCGACTGCAGGATGACCGCTGCTGTAAAAACCGTTATCGGCCATCGAAAAACCCATATAATCATGCTTCTCCCCTGGGGCGTCACTCCACTTGCCATCGGCATAAACTTTTAGCCCGTTAAGTGCCGGAATCAAAAGACGTTTGCCGTCGCTGGAGTAACCAAGGCCATGAATGTGCGTAAATGCTGTACCCCCCGCATCGTGGGAGCCATGCCCATCGTCGGCCGTTTTCTTGGAACATGCTGTGACCGCTGCTGCTATGACAACTGCCATCGCGAGTGTGAAGATTTTTTTCAGGAAAACATCCCCCTAAACCGATTTTCTATGTGTTGATCTCCGCGCCAAGTCAGACGATTGGCTGGATAGTATAAGTATAACCAGCACTTGTGAAGATCCTGTGTAGATGTACAGGTGTTTGGCTTAAAATGAACGGTTTTCTTTAGGCAGTCGGATAGTAAACTTGTTCCATGCTTGCTTTCTGCCCACACTTGCCCGCCATGAGCGGTGACTAGCTTCTTTACGATAGTTAACCCCAAACCGCTGCCGCCGGTTTTCCGGTTTCGCGACTTGTCCCCCCGGTAAAATCGCTCAAAGATATACGGTAAATCCTCTTGCCCAATGCCGCTGCCCGAATCCTGCACGCGAATCAGCACGTCTTGTGGTTCCTCGACAGCTTCAACTTGCACCTGTCCATTTTCCGGCGTGAATTTCAATTGAATCGGTGTCCATAATCCCCCCATCCAAACCGAGACGGCAAGCAAGTGGACAAGATCCATGCCCACAGCGAAGTATCCCCCATAACGCGGGTAAGTGGAATGGCCGGTAGAAAATGGCCAGATCAAAACCGCGACCACCAAGCCTACGAGCTGAAGTTTGTTGCGCAGCAGAAGGGTGCTGGTCGACAAAAGGATGATTTGCAAAATTGGAATCCAGACAAACTGCAAAGCTAAAAATTCAGACAGCGGCATTTGCTGCAGTTCCAAACGTCGCAGAATAATTAGTAAGAAAAGCACCACGACACTGGAGCCGTATAACTATAGCTTATTCCGACAAAATTTGACTTTAAAAACGATGTATTGTAGTTTTTATTATGGTAGTTCTTTTGAATCTTTGCTGCAGAGGAGGAAACATGAGAAAAAGCTACTATTTCATTATTTCGACTTTGATACTGTCTGCCATTCTCCCTAATACCGGGATTGCTCAGATGAATCAAAGTCAAATTAATCAAGAACTAAATAAAATTAATAAGTCTATCACCGAAGAAAAAGCAAAATCATCAACAATAACGAAAGAAATTAACCAAATTGAGCAACAAAAAAAACAAATAAAATCGGAAATAACAGCTATTCAGGGTCAGATGGATGCTGCAGGAGAGAAACTTTTTGATCTTCAGCAGAAGCTGAAAATAAAAGATTCAGAACTTCAGGATAATGTGAACCGGTTAAATGAAGCCATTGAACGAGTTGATGAACGCAAAAAATCAATGGAAACTCGGTTGAAAGTGATGTATATGAATGGAATGATTTCATATTTCGACGTTCTTTTCAGCTCAACTAGTTTCGGGGATTTTATCGAAAGATTTGAAGCCCTCAAGTCTATTCTGGAGCAGGACAAGCGGCTATTAGATTCTTTGGAAAAAGACCGTGAAATGATTGCTCAAACCAATTTAGCCATTAAGCAGCAGCAGGAATCATTAAAGCTATTATTACAAGAAGCAGAACGTGTAAAGTCCGAGCTCGCTCTAAAAGAAAAAAACAAAGAAGTTGCTATCCTGTCACTAAATCAAAAAGAAGAATATCTGGAGGAAGTATCGGAAGAACAAGAAAAGAAATTGATGGCTTTAGCGAGTAAGCAAGCTGCACTGCTGAAAGCCAGAAGCAATACTAGTGTAAAATCGTCAAATAGCAAGCTTCAGTGGCCTCTTCCTAAAAAGTACCCCATTACATCGAATTTTGGAACTCGTATCGATCCTATAACTGGTAAATCGGGGGCTTCTCATAATGGTCTCGATATCGGCGCCCCTTCAGGAACATCCATCCTCGCAGCTGAAGCAGGGACAGTAATTGTTGCTCAGTGGTGGAGCACTTATGGAAATACGGTAGTTATCGATCATGGAAACGGTCTTTGGACCCTATATCCTCATATGAGGATGAACGGCATAAAAGTGAAAAAAGGGGATTTGGTAAAACGCGGCCAACTCATTGGTGAAGTTGGTTCTACTGGCCGTTCCACTGGACCTCATTTGCATTTTGAAGTTCGGGTTAATGAAAAGGCAATAAATCCAGAATCATTTTTGAACTAGTGACCCATATCGTCATGTCTAGGTAAATTTACTACCTTCCGAATAAGCAATCAGAATACTGTGTCTACCAAATATCGAAAGGGAAGCAAGGCTATTTAGGGCTTGCTGAACGAAAGAAAAAGCCAATAGTAGCAAGGGTTTGGCGCCTCTTTTGTCGAAATGAAGTGCAAGGAAAACAGAGGCTTACCGTGAAAAACCTTGCACTTGGAGGCGTCCGAATTGTATCAGCGAACCGAGAGCCAAATGATCATGCCAGGCGACTTCTTCCTGCCGTTCGGCGGGAAGCTCGCAGAAGATAACCGCTGGGTGCTTCTGGCCCAGATGATTCCCTGGTGGAAAATCGAGGAGAAGTATGCGAAAAACTTCAAAAAGAGCCTCAAGGGTCAAAAAGCCGTATCGATCCGTGTCGCGCTCGGCGCGCTCATCATCCAGGAGCGGCTGGGCACCGACGATCGGGAGACGCTTCGGCAGATCCTGGAGAATCCGTATTTGCAGTACTTCCTCGGTCTTCCGGAATACCAATACCGACGTCCGTTTCATCATTCGCTCATGACGCATTTCCGCAAGCGGCTGGGCGGCGAGATCATCGATGAAGTGAATGAGTGGATCGCACTCGAAGAATCGCGCAATAACAGCGAATCTCCAGATCAATCGGACGACGACGATGATCCAAGCGGCGGAGCTGCCGCGCACACATCCGACGAATCGGCAGAACCGCAGCCGCGGCAGATAGAACTGACGAACGAGGGCGAACTGCTGCTGGATGCGACCTGCGCGCCGGCGGACATCGCCTACCCGACGGATCTGTCTCTTCTGAATCAGGCCAGAGAAAAGCTGGAGCAAATCATCGACATCCTGCATGAACCGGAACGCGGAAAGACTCGCAAGCCAAGAATATACCGGGAGCGTGCCCGCAAAGCCTATCTGGCGGTTGCCAAGCAAAGGCGCGTGAAGCCGCGCACGATGCGCAAAGCAATCCGCAAGCAGTTGCGGTTCGTGTCCCGTGATCTGCGCATCATCGCCGAACTTGCCTCCACGGGCGGCCTGACGCGGCTGCCACGCCGCATGTACAAGGAACTTCTGGTCATTCAGGAACTGGTTCGCCAGCAGCAAGCGATGTACGACAAACGTACGCACAGCGTACCGGATCGGATCGTCAGCATCGCGCAGCCGCACGTGAGGCCGATCGTGCGCGGCAAAGCCCGCGCGAACGTCGAGTTCGGGGCGAAGCTGGCGATCAGCGTGGTGAACGGTTATGCGTTCCGGGAGCACCTGTCCTGGGACAACTACAACGAAGGCCAGACGTTGCAGGCTGCAGTGGAACGCTACCGCGCTCGGTTCGGCACTTATCCGAAAGCGGTGCTGGCCGATCAGATTTACCGCACGCGGGACAACTTGCGCTTCTGCAAGGAGAAGGGAATACGATTGAGCGGACCGCAATTGGGTCGTCCGTCAGCCGATCAGCAAGAGCAGAAGAAAATCGCCAAGGCGGATACAACCGCGCGCAATGCGGTGGAAGGAAAGTTCGGCGAGGGCAAGCGCAGCTACGGGCTTGGCCGTATTCGAGCGCACCTTCAGACGACGAGCGAGACCATAATCGGGCTGCAACTGCTGGTGATGAACCTCGAAAAGAGACTCCGGGTTCTCTTTTTGCCTGTTTTGCAATGGCTGTTGTCGAGACTCGCAGTCCGCTTGCTCCTGCTACCGTAAAATGTGACCCGTTCAGCAAGCCCTATTTACCATCGCTTCCCTTTTGAAAATTCCTCCTTGTAAAACTTGTTATTCACCCTGTTCTCCACTATACAGACAAACACTTTGCGTACAGTTTTTGACACCCTCATTTTTTGCCTTAGGAAAAAATTGTTGTACTCGTAACACTTTTTTTGTGATATCATAAAATATACACATGAACATTTATTCATTGGTTTTTTACGACCTAAAAGTTGCCCTAGGCAAACATTGTGGCGGTTTGCTCAATTTAACGAGGAGGATGAATCCATGAATGCTCCCCATCTTATCCCTCTATCTGAATGTAAAACTGGACAGTGTATTCAATTAGTAAAGTGTGAAGTGCCCGGTGTGCTGCGGAGAAGACTGCTTGACCTTGGATTTGTACCTGGCACAATAGTTAAAGTGCTGCAAAAAAGTCCGTTAGGCGACCCCGTTGCTTATCGTGTAAGCAATACAACCATAGCACTACGAAGAGAAGAAGCAAATCTGATTTTTGGCGAACTAAAGGAGGCAGAATAATATGGTGACCTTCCGGATTGCTTTAGCAGGAAATCCTAATACGGGAAAAAGCACCTTGTTTAATACATTAACGGGATTGCGTCAACATACAGGTAACTGGGCAGGAAAAACCGTTATTCGAGCCGAAGGGAGTTATGAATATCAGAATCAAACTTACAAAGTCATCGATCTCCCGGGTACTTATTCATTGTTCACTAACTCCGTGGATGAAGAAGTAGCTCGTGACTACATTATTTTAGAAAAACCGGATGTAACCGTGGTGGTCCTTGATGCTACATCTTTGGAAAGAAATTTGAATCTCGCATTACAGGTTCTCGAAATGACCAGCAAAACGATCCTTTGTATTAATTTGATGGATGAAGCTCTAAAACTTGGAATTGAAATTGATGAAAAAAAGCTTTCCGAAAAATTAGGAGTTCCTGTCGTGAAGATATCGGCCCGCAAAAAAGAAGGAATCCAAAGCTTAAAATCATCGATCTATGATGTCGTATCAGGAAATATTGTACCTAAACCCAGACAAATTCTATACAGAGAAGAAATAGAAAATCGAATTAGAGCTATAGAGAGTGAAATTAGAAATTTGCTTGGCGACAGTTATCCTTCAAGATGGATGGCACTCCGTATTTTGGAAGGTGATCAAAGCATTCTGGACGCCATGGAGAGATTTGAAAGCAGTGGTGTTGGAAGGGAGCTGAACACCTATGGAAACTCAAGCTGTCACACATAATTCAGCTGTAAATCAATTAAGACAAAAGTTTCTTACAGGTGACGAAACCATCCGTGAACAGATGGTCAGCGATATTTATGCCAATGCAAGAGAATTATGCCAGGATATCCTGATTTATAAAGATCGTAAAAAGTTAATGAGTACGTACCATTTGGATAAAATCTTGACATCACCGATTTGGGGATACCCAATCATGCTCGCCATACTCGGCATCGTATTTTGGCTTACCATTGCCGGTGCAAATGTTCCCTCATCCATGCTGGCTACTTTCTTTGGATGGATTGAAGGCTATTTAGTTACAGGATTTGAAGCTATCAATGCTCCAGCTTGGCTGACCGGTTTGCTGGTCTTAGGACTGTTCCGCGGCACTTCATGGGTTATTAGCGTGATGCTCCCTCCGATGGCCATCTTCTTTCCCGTTTTCGCCCTATTGGAGAATTTCGGCTATCTCCCCCGTGTTGCCTTCAACATGGACCGGTTGTTTAAGAAGTCCGGCGGGCATGGCAAACAGGCCCTTACGATGTCTATGGGATTCGGATGCAATGCAGCTGCCATTATGTCAACAAGAATTATTGAATCGCCGCGTGAACGTATGTTGGCTATTCTGACCAATAATTTTGTGCCATGCAATGGCAGATGGCCTACTTTGATATTACTCTCTTCCCTCTTTATGGCTGCTGGTGTAGCTGGTCAACTACATTCTCTGACCACCGCACTGGTCGTTATGGGAATGGTATTGTTCGGCATTGTGGTTACATTGACTATATCTTGGGTGCTTTCCAAGACAGCGCTGAAAGGTGTTCCCACCCATTATACGCTCGAACTTCCTCCATATCGCCGGCCTCAATTTTTAAAAACAATTTTGATCTCATCCAAAGACAAATCTTGGTCTGTATTAAAACGTGCGATTATTATAGCTGCACCTGCTGGAGTTATCACTTGGATTTTCGGAAATATTTTCATTGACGGTACCAGTGTGTTAAATCATATGGCCTCATTTTTTGATCCATTTGCCCAATTACTTGGACTCGACGGTTTTATTTTGATGGCCTTTATTCTCGGCCTTCCGGCAAACGAAATCGTGCTACCGATTTTGCTTATGGGTTACCTTTCTTCAGGGGCAATGGTGGACGCAGATGGTTTTGAGAATATCAAAAGTATCTTTCTCGATCAGGGATGGACGTGGTTGACCGCTCTGAACATGATGTTATTTTCACTCCTTCACTATCCCTGCGGCACAACATTAATCAATATCTTTAAAGAAACACGTAGTCCAAAATGGACATTCCTGGCATTCTTGATACCTACCTTTATAGCCATTTTCGTAGTTTTTGCCACAACACAACTCGCCAGAATTTTTGGATGGGTATAAGTAAAAAAGGTAGAAAGAGTCAGCTTTGTAATTCGACTCTTTCTACCTTTTTTTGCAGTCAATTCAATAAATAATCTAATGGCTTTTCAAACTAAACAATGAGGTTATCTCTAAATCACCCCATGTGTTGTGGGGGTACCATCAGATATCCTTTGGCTATAGCAAAATAAAACAAAAACATACTCATTATTAACAAAACAGCCCAAATGCTCGCTTGAAGTTTTTTGCCCTGAAAAATGCGGACAAAAGCCAAGCCAAAGAATGATCCCATGACCACCAAAACCAGGATCCAAACAATTGTTAACATATTGAATTCTCCTCATACCATAGAAGTTAGCAAATAAGCACATTTTAATAATGTCAGTTGTATGAATGGATCACCTCGTCATCCGTTCCGTGTGCCGACTTTCTTTGATTGACGAATAATTTTCGTCTACCTAAAAATAACACATATATCCATTATTAAATACTACGTTTGATAGTATATTAATGACAATACCTTGAAACTTGTATAAATCATCTTCACAATATTCCTTTAATGATGTTTTTTCCATTTGTCCATAAAATTTCCCCTTAAGAGGCTGTTCAAAAAGCACTATTTCAGTTTGAAGACAGCAGCATAAGTAGCCAATAGAGACTCCAAAATTGGAAATGAAAGGGGTGCCATGGGATCGATTAATCTTCATCGGCACCGATTCAATTTCAGTCCTTAATTTTGGACAGACGTATCCCTTGTGCCGTGATTTTCTTTTTTTTTTCAATTGCTTCTGGAGGTGATTTACCCTGCCAGCGGCAGCGAGATTTGCTCCACTTGAATCTCTTGCAGCTTTTTCATGTTTGCAACATGATTCGGTGGTAGAACCGTCTCCCGTACATGCGCAATCATTCGCTCAATCAACCGAAACGCATCTCGCAGGATGAACCATTTCTCGACGCATTTGGTTGTACGAACCGGCACCTTCTTATGCTTCATGACGGAAGTCAGCTGATTCGACTCTTGTGCAAACGCCAACTCCACCTGCTTACGGAATTTCAGCATGTGTTCTTGCAGCATGCTTCCCTGTGGTACAGGGCCGTGGAAAACCGGGGGTTCCGTGAAGGAATAGTCGAACTGCTTCTCGCAAAGGCCTTGAAGCGGACAGGCGGCGCATTTCTCATCGTCTCCGCGAAACCAGGCGGTGTATGTATCTTTATCGAATCCGTCGAACATAAGGACATGACCTTGCTCGCATTCCGGTTTTCCTTCGGGGGAGCAGTGTTCAGGAATGATGGTGTTTTTCTTGTTTTCCGTTACGACCGCCACATCGTGCTTCAGGAGCGCCTCCTTTTGATCGTCGGCATCGAAATAACCCAAATCCGCCACCAGATAGTCGACCTTCAATCCTTCGATCTTCTTCATCATTTCAATGAGCGGCAGCATCACTTTGACGTCCGCCGTATCATTGGGGAGGAGGATAGAGAACAAGACAATTGGACCTTTCGGGCTGGGACAGACGATAGAATGCTTCCGGTAGCCAATGAAAAACTTGTTCTGGTTCGCCTTCGTTCGCTGCACACCGCAGGTGGCATCCGGATCGGAGTATGTCTTCTCACAAGCGCACTTGTTCTGATCCGGGCAAGAGCAGCGTTTGTGCTTGTATCCGTTGACGTTAGCCCAAATCGGCCTGGAATCGATGCCCGTAAGCGTCGGCAGTAAAAAATCCTTCAGTTTTAACGCTTGGGCAATGAGATCGAAAAGAATGGCATAAAACAATTCGGCACTGACTTTGGCTCGGAAGTTGCTCAGGCAGCTGTGAGCCGGCACCTTTTTGATATTGGGGACCCCGATAAAGTTACGCTATGCTTGGTTTTTGGGCTCCTTTAGTTGCATCACCAGATCCCGAGACGAGGAGATCTCCGGGCGTGTAAAGTAAAGGTAGTGCATCCGAAAGCAGACTCTTGGGTCGATAGGAGGACGACCGCCATCTTTGTAAAGCGGTCTAATTTTCTCAAGCAAGACAATTCGCCGATTTCGTGCTGAACTAAAATAGCTATCTTCAGGTTATCCACATTCCGCATTCATGTTCATATGAATGTCAGGAAAATTTAGAAAAACGACAGAAATACTTGACGATTTTGTGAACTTGATGAATAATATACAAAAAAGGAGAATGAGTGAAATGGAATCATATGTAAAAATATTAAATGCTGTGAAATATATAGGTGGTACTGTACTAATAATTGGAATTGTCATTTTCTTGTACGGTTTTTTTGTAACCGATTACAGTTCAGTAACAGGCATTGGTATCGGTACAGTTATGGGCGCTGCTTTTATCTTTTTAATGGGGGTGTTTCTAGTAGCTTCTGAAGAGATGGTGAC
This sequence comes from Paenibacillus sp. tmac-D7, assembly GCF_006519665.1. NCBI lineage: Bacteria > Bacillati > Bacillota > Bacilli > Caryophanales > Paenibacillaceae > Paenibacillus > Paenibacillus sp. tmac-D7. The sequence goes on from NZ_VIDW01000031.1 coordinate 35,495, forward strand.
AAAGATTAAAAAATAAAGTGAATATGTAATTTGCATATATAGATGTGTGTAGGAGGAATAGTAGATAAAATTAAATGGTGGCTGCGCATTACATGAACAAAAAGAGAGCGCCGGATAGACGCCCTCTTTGATACATTCGTATTATTAGTAGTATCCCCAGATCAATGTTAGTAAAGTACCGAAGACGGTAACTAGAGCTATGAATAATCCATAATATATGCTCGTATAGATTGATTTTTTATCCTTAGTTTCACCAGCGTGCATAAACACAACTAGCTGAACGGCTGCCTGTATGAATGCTGTTACAAGAAGAATCGTCGAGCCTACTGTGAATGACATGTCAAAGAAGTAAACAGTTAGAGCAACTGCAGTAAGGATCAGTGAAAATACAAAGCCCACTACTTGTTTGCGCGGGAATAATTCTTTCATGTTTACATCATTCCTTTCAGGTAGACGAAACTAAAGATGAAGATCCAAACTACGTCCAGGAAATGCCAGTAAAGAGAGAAGATGAATGCTTTATTGGTTGTTTCAGGAGTCAACCCGCGCTTTTTAACTTGTTGGATGATGAATAATCCCCAGAATAAACCAAATGTAACGTGCGCTCCATGCGTTCCTAATGTAAGTAATAGGATAGCTGTAAATGCACTAGTTTGTAGTCCTGCTCCTTCGTGAACATACATAACGAAATCATAAATTTCAACTCCTAAGAATCCTAGACCAAGAAGTAGCGTGATAGCAAAGAATGTCATCATCGCTTTTTGCTTGCCGATACGCATTGCGTGAATACCAAGACCAATAGTAAAACTACTTGTTAAAAGCAAGATTGTTTCAATTAGTACTGGGGTAATTTCGAAAATCTCTGCTCCAGTAGGACCGTTTCCAGTCCGATCAACTAATGTGAAATAGGATGCGAAAAGCGTTCCAAAAAGCGCAATTTCCGCTCCAAGAAAAATCCAGAATCCTAAGATATTTAAGCGATTTTGTTCCGTGCTATATTCAAGTGGCAGCGAGTGATCTATTTTCATTAGTTAGCACCTCGCAATTTTTTTTCTGTCTCTTCAATTTCTTCAACAGGGATGTAACGGCCGTGATCTTTTTCAAATGAGCGGTGGGCCATACAAGCAAAGATACCGATTGTTGTAAGGATTGCAACAGTCCACATGCCGAATACAAATGCAAAACCCCATACGAAGAAGATGCTACCCATGATAAACGGCACGCCACTGTTATTTGGCATATGAATTTTCTCTATTTTACCATTGAATAATTTAAAGCCCTTTTTCTTCGAATCCCAGAATGCTTCAGTTGAATTAACTGTTGGTACAATTGCAAAATTGTATTCTGGTACTGGACTATGAGTAGCCCATTCAAGAGAACGTGCATCCCATGGGTCAGCATGAATATTTCTTGGTGAGTAACGAATACTGTAGTAAACGTTATAAACAATTAGAGCAAACCCGATCGCTAGCCCGATGGCTCCAATGAAAGAAATCATGTTCCATAGACCAAATCCAGTTGATTCAGAGTACGTGTACATACGACGTGCTTGACCATCTAAACCAGAGATAAACATTGGGAAGAATGTTACACAAACGCTGATTGAGATAAACCAGAACGCCCATTTCCCAATTCTTTCATTCAGCATGAAACCGAACATTTTTGGCCACCAGTAAGTGAGACCGGCAAGCATAGCGAATACAACACCAGGAATAATTACCAAGTGGAAGTGAGCTACTAAGAACATTGTATTATGGTATTGGTAGTCAGCGCTTGCCATTCCAAGCATAACCCCGGTCACCCCACCGATTGTGAAAATCGGAATGAAACCTAATGAATAAAGCATTGGAACGGTAAAAACAATTTTACCTTTTCTAAGCGTGAACAACCAGTTAAAGATCTTAATCCCGGTCGGAACAGCAATCGCCATAGTTGTAATCGAGAAGATACTGTTAACTAGTGCTCCCTGACCCATTGTAAAGAAATGGTGAACCCATACTAAGAATGAAAGCAGAGAGATAGCCACCATAGAGATTACCATTGATTTATAGCCATACAGGTTACGACGTGCAAAGGTTGAGATAATTTCACTATAAATACCGAATGCCGGCAAGATTAAGATATAAACTTCAGGATGTCCCCAAACCCAGAACAAGTTCGCCCAAAGCATGTCCATCCCGCCATTAGTCGAAGTAAAGAAGTTTGTTGCAAATAGTCGGTCCATTGTCCCCATTATAAGCGCCACTGTTAATACAGGGAAAGCGAAAACGATGATAAGGTTAGTGATTAAGGCAGACCATGTGAACATTGGCATTTTCATTAATGTCATACCAGGTGCTCTCATTTTAAGAATGGTAGTGATAAAGTTAATACCCGTTATTAATGTACCAAGACCTGAAATCTGAAGAGAAAACATATAATAGTTCGTTCCTACAGATTCACTGAATTCAGTACCTGCAAGTGGAAAATAAGAAGACCAACCTGCATCAGGAGATCCACCAATTACGAAAGAGATGTTGAACAACAGCGCTCCGAAAAAGTAAAACCAAAAACTTAGTGCATTTAAACGTGGGAACGCTACGTCACGAGCTCCAATTTGTAATGGAACAACGAAGTTCATTAAGGCCATAACGAATGCCATAGCCATAAATATAATCATAACAACCCCATGCGTAGTGAAAATTTCATTATACTCCTGTGCACCTAGCAACGTGTTTTCAGGCACAGCAGTTTGGGCACGCATCATAATAGCATCTACACCGCCGCGGAATAGCATTAGCAAAGCAGATATCAGATACATAATACCGATACGTTTATGGTCAACTGTCGTTAACCATTCACGCCATAAATAGCCCCATTTTTTAAAATAGGTTAATCCAACGATTATCGCGATAAGAGTAAGAGCAATGGCAACCATCGATGCGTAAATCGTAGGACCTGGATTAGGTACGGCAAATCGATCAAAGAAATCCATACTTTTGTGACTCCTTTCAGGAAATATATTGCTTTAATGCAAAACTAGTTGTTTTATCGAACGATTGTTAAATCTTAATGATTCATGTTGTTCATGTTGCTTTGGTCAGAATTTTTTTCGGGTGAATCTTCGTCAGATTCATCGGATTCCTCAGAGTCAGTTTCTTTAGTGTCAGATGATTCTTGGTTATGATGACCTTCTGGAGGTGGTGAGAAACCTAAATGAGTTCCAGTGAACGTGGACTGTCCAAGGTGACCTGGTTCTAATAATTCATAGAATTTTTCTTTAGTAAGAGGTTCAGCAGTAGCTTTAATTTCATCTACCCATTTATCGAATTCTTCTGGAGGCATTGCCTTAACGTTGAACGTTTGCTGAGCAAAACCTTCACCGGTGAAGTTTGCGTTTCGACCCATATATTCCCCTGGAACATCAGCTGCCAAGTTTAACGTGTTAACCATGTCAGCCATCGCATATTTTTGTCCTCCAAGTTGAGGAATCCAGAAACTGGAGATTGGTCCATATGAATAAAGTTTAAATTGAATTGGTCGGTTTGTTGGTATAAACAGGTAATTAACAGTTTCAATATTTTCTTCCGGATAACTAAAATGCCACTTCCAGTTAGATGATGAAGCGTAAATAACTAATGGTTTTTGTTCGTATCCTTTCGGTATTGCCTCAACTTCATATGTCGATTTAACCGTAACAACTGATAGGAAAGCTACGATTATAATCGGGATAGCCGTCCAAATTATTTCAAGTTTAAGACTACCTTCAATATGAGGAGGTTCATAATCTTTTCTTTGTTTAGACGCACGGTATTTTATTATCATAAATACGTAAAGCAAGATAACGACAATGACAACAATCGCCATTGTCCAAATCGATATCATAATGACATCGGCTGTCGTTCGAGCTTGAGGCCCTTTAGGATCCAAGACCGTTAACGGCTTTTCGCAACCGGTTAACACTGTGATAATAGTGAAAATGAAAACAAATAAAGCCCATTTTACTTTCATACAGATTCCCCTTTCTTTGATTTGGTTGTAGTTAGATAATTGGATTTACAGCAATTAATCGAGCTTCTTGAAGATACCCTAAAAAAGACAAGCAAGGAAATCCAAAAAATAATCAAAACTCAACTTCAGCAATGGATCGCCGGCCTTCCCAATTACATTAAGGCTTATTTGTTGAATTCACTCTGCGAAGTTTGAGTTCATAACATATCCCTTTCTTAATTACTGAATTCCACCTTCCTAATCATAGTTTACGGATTATGACCTTAGATCCGCTTAAAAAAGATGGTACAATAATTTAACTATATTGAGTAGTTATTTATTCATTTGTCAAAACATATTCATTCTTTGTTCACCGGTCTCACACAAATTAATCACAGAACGTTCATAGACTTTGATAATCGTTCATAAGCGCATGGTATTAAAGAAAATATACAATTTTTGTAAATGCAACTGACTCTCTTAAGAACAATTAGGGAAGCGTTGCAAGAATTCAACTATTCCTATATAGGCGAGTTTGAAGTGCGGTGAAAAACCTTTCCATTCTTAATTTTGTTAGAATATCGGATGCCTACAAGTCGGTGTCCATGATTTATTTAGTTATGCTGGAATGCTTCAACCAGCAGTAAACCAAAAGACTAAGATATGCGGGATAATCTCAACCTTGACTACAACAAGACCAAAGAAAAATAGTCTTAATGATTACATCAGTAGACCCGCATCATTATCGTTGCCTTTTGCTTTAATCTATAATTTGCCATGCTCCCCGTTCACAACACCGTCTCACTCCAAGGTTCAATGCAGATCGGAACGTAAACCGCTTGATTTCACAAATTTGTCAAGCTAGCAGCAAAACCAGCTAATGTTTGTCATGCTCTGAGATCTTGGCTTAGAATCGAATTGCTGATGTAATTTTCTGAGCATGCCAAATAACCTCCATTGGCGTGGAGGTTTTTGGTTAAATATGGTTTATGCGTGGTAGGGCTGGTTCTTATTCAAGGTGGCGTAAATGTGATGCAATAGCTTGTTGGCGCAAGCAATCACCGTCATCTTGTAGGGCTTGCCCTCTAGTCTTTTCTTATCATAGTAAGCCTTTAGCCTTGGGTTCGTGCCGCGCCTTAATCCGCATTGAGCTGCCATATACAAGGCTCTACGCAAGCGTTTTGAGCCCCGCTTTATTATTCGGTTGCTAGAGGCCCTAAATTGTCCGGAGCTGTATACACCAGGATCCAGCCCCGCAAATGCTACAAGCTGCTTGGCATCTCCTAATTGGCTTGCGTCTCCGATTTCCGACACTATGGCTGCTGCCAGTTTATCTCCCTATCCCCGGAATACTCTTTATGAGTTCGACTTCCGGCAGTAATTCCGCTAGCCGATCCATCTGCTCTTCAACCGTTTGGAGCTGTTCCCGCATGGTGAGAAGTAACGAAACCATACTCGACAGCATCTGAATTTGAGCGGCGCTCTTCTTCTCCCTTGACCACACTTGCAGGATCTTACCCAACCGCTCTGTTTTCGTACCTATCCAGGATTCGGAATGCGACTTCCCGGCAACCTGACGGATGAGTTCATCCAATTCTTGCGTCTGACCAGACAAGCAAGCCTGCAAAGCCTTTAGAGCCGTGACTGAGTAGAGATCGTAGAACACTTCCTCATAGGCAGGAAACACCTGATCCAGCAGCGCCCGCATATTGAGCTTCGCCTGAACATAAAGCGAGGTGACGAATTCGTGCTGTCGGGTTACATGCTGAAGTTCCGTATAATTCTCGTTCCAGCTTCGATGCGGGTGCACATCGCCGCGGTAATACATCTCGGCCAAGTGCCAAGCGTCCGCCGCATCCGTCTTCACCTTTCGAAGTTGTGCGCTCTTCGCACGTTTGGACAGAAGCGGATTGACGATGATATGTTTGATTCCGCTTGTTGCCAAATACGCCACCACGACACGGTGATAATGGCCTGTCGCCTCCAGAATGACAACCGGTTCTTCTCCGTACGTTCTCTGAGCTCGATCAGCACTTCCCCAAGTCGCCTAAATCCCAATTCTGTGTGCCTTATGGATTCCGATTTTCCATAGGCCTCATTACGCTTAAGAAATGCTTGGATCATACTTGTCCCTTTCGATACATCCAAACCTACAACCGGTTCCATTTCATCCTCCTGAATTATAGTCCGCCGGCACTCCCACGATGGTTCCAAACCCATAGCTTCGCTTGTGATGCGAGGTCATAGCCTCAACCAGCTCAAACATGGTCATTGGGGGCAGTGGGAGAACAGTTTTTTTGACGGGGTCGAACCCCAAAAAAGCCCACGTTCTCCCGGCTACCGCCATCGTAATGCACCTAAGGAAATAGGCCAACCAGAAGCTTATGGGACAGCCCCTTATATTTTTATTTATCGGGATATAGTTTTTTCAGAGATTCTTTCTGTGATGGCTTAATATCAATGATGTTCCGGATGCTCTTTGCTTTTGCCTCAGCTTCATCAAGCGTAGAACTTAATCCCAAAGCAAGTAAGGTACCCGCTGCTACCGTACCGGTTCGTCCCTTTCCTCCGCCACAATGAAACGCAACCTTCTTGTTTTGATGATAAGCTTCGGTGACGGCCCGGATCGCTTGCTCAAAGGCTTTTTCTTGCGGCACAGCAGCATTATCCGCTAACGGAATTTGAATCCATTTCGCATTAGCCGCTGGATAGGCGCATTCCGTTGCTTCGCCGCGCAGATCCACGATCACGTCGATGCCTTCATTTTTCACCATCGACTCAACGTCAGCTGCCGCGCCCATGAAAATTTTATCCGGGATCAAAGCATGGTAGTTTTTTTCAGACGACATGGACTACACTCCTTTTTTAAATGATCCAAATTCAATCGGAACCGGGGCCGCTGGCGGCGCGCAGCACAATGACAAATCCCTGGCTTCGCCGGCTGATTCAAATTCGGAATCTTCTTTGGTGTAGAAAATCTCCCACGCGTTGCCGTCCGGGTCATACACCCAAACTTTATCCTGCACCGCATAGCAGCATGTAGTATTCATCTCGTCAATCAGCAGCAGCCCGCTTTGACGAAGCCGTTCCCCCATCGCCAGCACTTCCTCGGTGTCATTCACTTGGAATCCCAAGTGATTCAGCACGCCTTTTTGCTCGAACGGCCGGACATTGAGCGAAAAATGCAGCGCCGGATCTTCTAATTCAAATTTGGCGTAATTATCTTTGATCTTACTGGGCTCTGCTCCAAAAAAAGCACGATAAAAGTCAAGGGACTTGTTTAGATCCGTACAGTTTAATGCGACATGCATTCGTTTGATCATGGAATCCACCTCATTTCCCTTCTTTGACGAACTGCTCAATCCGGCTCTTAATCGAGTCACGAACGGTGCGGAACTGATTCATGATTTCGTCTTCCGTTCCGGTAGACTTTGCCGGATCATCAAACCCCCAATGCCATTTGGTGACGTTCTTGTTGGAAATCACAGGGCAATGCTCGTCGGCGTGGCCGCACAAGGTAATGACATAATCGGCACGATTCAAAATATCCGGATCGATTACATCGGAAGTGTTTTTGCTAATGTCCACGCCAGCTTCATTCATTACTTGAACCGCACGCGGATTTAGTCCATGCGCTTCAAGACCTGCGCTTTTCACTTCATATTTGTCGCCTCCCAAAGCCTTTAAAAAGCCCTCCGCGATTTGACTTCTGCAAGAATTTCCGGTGCACAAAAAGTAAACTAAAGGTTTTTTCTCCATGGTGAACAATCTCCTTTATGAGTTCGAATGGTGAAACAGTTAAGCGCCTTGATGCCCTCGTTTAGCTTGTTTACTTCCCAAAAAAGTCTTAATAATCATCGCAACCACCACAAGCACACCAACAATCGCTGCGATACATAGCCATACATTCACCTGTAGCGTTTGGAGAACATAAAGCCATGCATAAAGACCGGTGAGGGTAATGAACAACGTGGGAATGGTTAACAGAATGCCGACTTTAAAATAATAGCCCCAGCTGATTTTGACATTTTTGGTGGATAACACATGCAGCCAAAGCAGGGTTGCAAGGGACCCGATTGGCGTAATTTTCGGACCTAAATCCGAACCAATCACATTGGCATAGATGAGCGCCTCTCGAATGAATCCCTCGGTTTGTGTACCTTGAATGGCCAGTGCATCAATCATGACCGTTGGCATGTTATTCATAATGGACGACAGGATCGCTGCGATAAAGCCCATGCCTAGGGTAGCAGCAAACAGTCCTTTGTCTGCGACTGCTTGAATCACGCTGCCTAGTGCATCCGTAAGCCCGGCATTACGCAAACCATAAACGACCACATACATGCCGATGGAGAAAATCACGACTGCCCAGGGCGCGCCTTTTACGAGTTTCCAGGTATGAATCGCAGGACTTTTTCTCGCGGCGAAAAGAAACGCTATTGCGGCTATACCGGCAATAATGGACACGGGAATGGTGAAAAATTCACTAACGAAATAGGCGACGAGCAAAGCCCCTAAAATGACCCAAGATAATTTAAACAGCCTCATATCCTTAATGGCTTCCTTCGGCTTTTTTAACTGAGTGAGATCGTAGCTGTTCGGGATGTTTTTCCGAAAATACAAATACAACACAATCAGGCTCGCAATGATGGAAAAGAAATTCGGCACAATCATACGGCTCGCGTATTCCGCAAAACCGATGTTGAAATAATCGGCAGATACGATGTTGACCAAGTTGCTGACGACAAGCGGCAATGAAGCCGTATCGGCGATAAACCCACTCGCCATAATAAACGGCAGGATCATCTTGTCATCAAATTTAAGCGCCCGAACCATGGCGAGCACAATCGGCGTAATGATCAAGGCCGCTCCATCGTTGGCAAACAGGGCCGCGACCGCAGAACCAAGCAGGATGATAAATACAAACATGAGTAGACCGTTACCACGTGCCAGCCGTGCCATATGTAAGGCTGCCCACTCAAAAAAACCGATTTCATCGAGCACCAGGGAGATTAAAATAATGGCTACAAACGCCAAGGTTGCGTTCCACACGATGCCGGTTACCGTTCCGACATCCGCGAAGCTCACTACGCCGAAAATTAATGCAAGAATCGCCCCGGTACTTGCGGACCAGCCGATATTTAATCCCTTTGGCTGCCAAATGACAAACGTTAGGGTCACTAAAAAAATAAGAAATGCAGTAATAGCCATGTAATCCTCCGCACTAATCGCAATCATTTTTGATTTGATCGATTTTTTCTTTTAACGATGGAAGGTAGCCCATAATCGCCTGAATATAGGGCTTATCTTCAATATTTAACGAATAATAAATCCATTGGCCTTTACGTGTTTCGTTCACAAGCCCCGCGGCTTTTAATTTACGCAAATGCTGGCTGGCGTTGGGCTGTGATGTTTCCAGCAGCTCCACGATATCACATACGCAAAGGGCGCGTTCTTTCAATAAGGCCATCATCGTGAGTCGAGTTTTATCTCCGAGCAGTTTCAAGTTCTCTGCCACTTCATTGATTTGTTCCATGTCATACCTCCCCTCAAGCGGTGTATCCATACTATTGTATTTCACACCAATAAATATATACGAATTCGCTTATATAATCAATGAATTATATTGTAAACAGTTTGTAAATCGAAAATAACGCCTTTAGGAAACGACAAAAAAAGCTCCTGCAGATGCAGGGGCCTTTGTTGTTTGAACGTGACAGGTGTTTTCACTCTCTCTTGGTTCGTAGTAGCCGCAAGCTATTTAACGTTACGATCAGCGTTGCTCCCATATCCGCAAAGATGGCAAGCCATAACGTTAGCCAACCCGGAACAATCAGCAGCAAGGCGATCAGCTTAATGATCAGCGCAAAAGCAATGTTTTGTTTAATGATGTTCAGCGTATTCCGGCTTAATCGGATCGTAAAGGGCAACTTCGTTAGATCATCGGCCATGAGCGCAATATCGGCCGTTTCTAATGCGGTGTCGGTACCGGCTCCCCCCATGGCAATGCCAACCGTTGCACTAGCTAAAGCCGGAGCGTCATTCACACCATCACCAAGCATCGCGACTTTGCCGGTTTCTTTTAGTTGCTTAATCGCTTCAAGCTTATGCTGCGGCCTGTCATTGTAACGATATGGTCACCGCCGGAATACCCTTCGTTAACGTCCCGGTTTTATCAAAAGCAATGACCGATAGATGGCCCGTTTCCTCTAGGTGAATCCCGCCTTTAATCAGCACGCCGTTTCTCGCGGCGTTACCTATGGCCGTTACAATCGAAACCGGCCCATTTTTTTCTCGTTTTCAAAGGTTCCACGTTTTATTTTACAGACCCGAATAAAACAAACGGGGGGAGATTTACCCAGCACAACAAGACAATTTAGAAACGTCTTTATCGAACGTCAGAGCTGCCAGTTTTAATCCTTCTGCAATCGTTAAGTACGGCGCAAAGCTTTCACGTAAATCCTCAACGGTTAGACCGAATTTTACTGCTAATGTCGCGGCGTAAATGACTTCCCCAGCGTTTTCAGAGACAATATGGGCACCTAATACTTTCAACGACTTTGAATCAGCGACTAACTTAAAGACACCGGTTGTTTGTCGATTCACAAGCGCTCTCGGAACGGCATCCAAAGGTAGAACGGACGTCTTCACTTCATAACCCTTTGCCTTTGCCTGTGCTTCCGTTAATCCAACAGAAGCAATCGACGGGGAAGTAAATGTAACGCCTGGAACGGATTCAAGGTTGACCTTACGTTCTAATCCCCTGATAGCATTATCTGCCGCGATCCCCCCCTCATAAGCAGCAACATATACAAATTGTGGACCCATGGTGACATCACCAGCCGCATAAATGTTGGGGTTTGCGGTCCTTAAGTATTCATCAACAATGATTTCTCCCCGTGAACCTGTTTTTACTCCAGCCACACTAAGATGGAGTGCTTCCGTATTCGGTTTTCGTCCTGTAGCGATAAGAAGTTTCTCGGCCTTCACTACTTTGTATTCGCCATTTACCAAAAGATAAACCTGTTTCAGGTCGCCAATGGCTTCAACGCGTTCATAGGTTACACCGGTAATAACCTGAATGCCTTGTTCTGTTAATGCTTTGGTCACTGCGTCGGATATTTCCGGGTCATACTCTTTCAAGAGCCGTGGACTTCTTTGCAGTAACGTGACTTGTGAGCCTAATTGGTGAAACAGCTGACCTAATTCCATGGCGATATACCCCGAACCAATAACAGCAAGGGTTTTGGGTAATTGCTTCAGCTCCAACAAGGACGTGCTAGTCAGATAATCCACTTCTTGTAAACCTGGAATGTCCGGAATGGAAGGGGAAGCGCCTGTGGCGATTAAAAATCGTTTAGCCCTAAACTTTTGATCATTAACCTCTATCGTTTTTTCATCAATAAATTTGGCTTCGCCGCGAATGAGTTCAAATCCATATTCTTCAATTAAATCGACATACTTGTGCTGGCGAAGTTCGCCAACAAGTTCATCTTTTTGCTCAACCAATTGTGCCAAATCAACTGACCCAGCCGATGTGGTTAGCCCCAAGAAAGGGTTGCTTTTAGCGAGATGATGGATTTCACCGGCACGAAGCAGTGTCTTGGATGGAACGCAGCCAATATTTACACAAGTTCCGCCTACGGTACTACGTTCAATGATAGCGACTTTTGCGCCATGTTCGACCGCCTTAATTGCGGCCGAAAAAGCGGCTCCACCTGATCCAATAATCAATAAATCATAATCACCCTTACCGTCGAGAACCGGTTTGTCATAAGACTCCATGACTTCCGCATCTCCCGATTGATATTTCGCTTCGTTGATGGCTTGCTTTGCGGTTTCAATATTTACGTCGTCTGGTAATTCAAGTGTGGCTTCTCCCCGCCGAAAACTGGCCTTAATATTTCTGGCCCCAATACCTTCAAGTGCTGTTGCAACGTGTTCTTCGCAGCCCGTACAGGTCATGCCTTTCACTTGGATTCGATATTTTTTCATGATAAACAAACACCTACCTTAACGATAGTTTTTCACAACTTATTGAATACCATATCCTAAATCAATCACCGTTTTTTGAATTGTTTTTAGATCCGTTTTGCTTTTATCAAATTCAACTTGCGCCGTTCCAGAACCGATCTTACTTTTAATTTGTACATTCTGGACACCATCTACACTCTTTATGGCACTTTCTACAACAAAATCACAACTCGCACAGGTTAACCCTGTGACTTCAAACGACGCCTTTTCAATATTTTCTGCGTTTGCGACTGTAACAGCGCTTTTGCTTTCGTTTGGTGTTCCGCAAGCTGAAACGATAAGCGCAAAAGATAACATCAATCCAGTGAACAAGGCGATTTTACTTATTTTCATAAGATTCACCTTCCTTAAACGTATCCCTTAGCCAAAAGGGTATAAGTAAACATGCCCAACACCAAAACAGTCGAAATCCATAACGTGATAATCGTACTTTTCTTTTTGCATTGCCGTCCATAAACATAATAAAAAGAGATCGCTAGAAGAACGACAGTAATAATCATAAGCACCGATTGGAACTTTGTAGCGAAAATCGCGAGTGTTCCTGCAAACCCTGTTAATCCAAGGGGGATTAAAATTAAGGGACCCAGGCAACAACCCGACATCACAAAAGCGCTAAAAACAGTGGCCAAACTCGACATTTTTTCCTTCTTCAATACACCTCATTTTTGCTTTGGAATACTGCAACAATCTATCGCTGCGCTAGTTTTCCCGGTTTTCTCTTGTTTCCCTATTCGTTTAAACATCATGAACAAAGAAAAGGAAAAGAGGCTTCCGAAAATTATCCCAGCGGTTGTTTGATGAACGCGCTATAAGTCCCAAATGTTGTACCAGCAAGCAAAGGAATAATCTAACGAATTAATGTTTCGATGATGGGGCATTCATGAATCGCTTTTTCATCAGGACAACGCTTTTTTAAATTAGATAACATCGTTTCGATTCGTTGAAGGTCTTTAATTTTTTGCTGAACGTCCTGCAGTTTTTCGACAACAAAGTCATACATGTCTGCGCATCTAACATCTTCTTTATCCACAATGCCAAGCAATTTATCAATTTCGGAGAGTGTGAAACCAAGCTCCTGCATTCGCTTAATGAACATTAATCTGTCCCTCGTGTTTTCGGGATACAGTCGATAACCTACATCACTTCTTACAGGTTCGGGAATCAATCCTTTTCGTTCATAATAACGCAGTGTTTCCTTATTGACGTTGCATAGTTTGGAAATGTCTCCTGTACGATATTTCATCTTTTCTCACCCCGTAATAAAGTATAAACCCTGTACCATAGTACAGGGTCAAGAACTTTTATTCACTCAAAATGGTGTTAGTTATAAGAACGTAACCAATGGCAACCAATACAATCTGTATGATCGCGTCCATACAAAATTAAATCCGAAAAGATCGCGCACAATGACCTCAGAATACTGCAATTTATACAACATGAACTCGAGTAATAGAGCAGCTGCGTCATACCCTATTAAACGGGTGCAAGAGCTTTTGGTAGCGTGTCGGTTAGGCACTTCTTAATGATGAATCGGAACTTCTTTCAAAGTATAGATCGCTTTGGCTGGGCGCGTGTTCCAAAAGGGCATCCGTTTCAGGAGTCCTTTTTTCAATCGGAGAATGGGCATGAATAAGCGAAAAGGAGACGTTTGATCACAAATAACAACTCCAAACTAACATAGTATGGCCCTAATGTTACTGAAAATCTTTTATGTGGTCATATGATCGATCCACTATTCATACATCCGCATTTCGCCGGGTACGACAACGCGGAAGGGAAAAACGACCTTGCTGCCATCCGCTTTCCAGGCTTCCACTTCCATATCAATCGTGCCTGCAGCGTGCAGATAGTTTCCAGTCAATTTATACATGCCGTCGCCGAGATCAAACGCCGTATTTTCCTTTGTCCAATCCGGAGGCATAAATAATTTCACTTTCACTTGCTTTAAAGCAGGTTTGTCATCAAAACGCAGAAAAATATCATTCGTTGCCAGGCTGAGCGGAGAGATATCGACACTCACTTTCAAATCTTGCTGTACGCTACTGCTTGGGAAAATTCCCTGACTTGCCGCGCTTGGCGAGGATTCAATGAGTACGGTAGCTGCGAAAATAATAAGCATTGCATATAGGAGTTCGATTACTCCCCTGCGCACCAAAGCCTTCATTGCTTTTTCGGACATTCGTTGCAACCCGCGGCGCTGCCAATACGCGAGTGCGACAATGGCTAACACCAGTAGGACCTTGATTAATATGGCTTTGCCCCAATCGCTAACCATCAGGCTGCTCACCGTAAAAGATGGGACGTATTGAAGCGTCATGCCAATGCCCGTCAAAATGAGTAAAATAATAGCCCAAAACGCCCATTTGGCATATTTGCTGCCGGCCTGCTGCAGCCAGGAAAATGAATTATCTTTTGGAATCATCACTAAAAGGGCCAATAATCCACCCATCCAGACCGAGATGGCAAGCAAGTGGACCATATCCATACCCACAGCGAAGTATCCCCCATAACGCGGGTAGGTGGAATGGCCGGTTGAAAATGGCCAGAGTAAAACCGCAGCCACCAAGCCTACAAGCTGTAGTTTATTGCGCAGCAGGAAGGTGCTGATCGACAAGAGGATGATTTGCACAATAGGAATCCAGACAAACTGTAACGACATAAACTCGGACAGCGGTATTTTGCCAAGTTCCAAGCGCCTTACGATAATCAGTAAGAGCAGCCCCAACACACTGGAGCCGTATAACAACCAAGAAACCTTTGTCCATGGCCTGTAATTCCCCATTTTTCCTGCAATGATCACCTGAAACCAAGTGCCGCCAACGAGTGTCAATAATCCAAGAAATGTGAGTTCATGCGCTGCATGCTTAACACCTAATGGATTTTTGAAGGTTGGAGGTAACGTGATGTCCTGGTTCGACACGAGGGAAGTCACTTCACCTACGGAAAAATAAAATACCCCCAAGAATTCACGTTGGTTCGTTGTGCCATCGGGATTGAGCGGAGCTGCATACCAGGTCACTTGATATGTACCCGGAGACGGTGACGTCTCCAAAGGAATAATGATATGCCGGGGGTCTGCGGAATCCGCGCACGGTTCCTTGGTGACAACATTCGTATCCTTACCAAAAATCCCAAACGCACTGACCTTGGCCGGGTGCGAAAACCAAAGATCCATTTGTGCAGGCGCGACAGTAGCTATTTCCCCGTCCATCGGGTTCGATTTAACTAAACGAAACTCATCTTCGGTTTGGGTGGTCGCCTCTGACTCTGTGACCAAAAATTTGAACTGATCGCTAATGACGAAACCATCCAAAGCAATCAGATTGTATTGTACCGTATAAGCGCCCGCTGGAAGATTCTCCTGGACAAATAAGATAATATGCCGCGGATCTTCAGTATCGGTAAATGGTTTCCCCCGTTGCAGTTCATTTCCCTTTTCATCAACCACTTGGATGGATTCGGAGTGGACGATGACGGGATCTTCAAACCAAAGTTCTACCTTTGCAGGAGACTTATCTACGATGGCGCCAGCCGCAGGAAATGTTTTCTCCAAAGTGGAATGTGCTTGCGTCGTTGCAGGAAAGAAATAAGCAAAACAAAAAACGACAACGGATACGATTACTAGCCATTTCCATTGCCATGGCATCGAGTTTAGAATCATGTTTGACACCCCTCTATTTATATGAAGCCCACCTGCAATGTTCCAAAAGAGCTCAAAGATCATTCCCGATTTTAGCGCAAAGATGTGATGAAACTGTGTGGAAAATAAGACTCCTTTGCGTCCATTTGAAGTGAGCAGCCTTACAAACAGCGAACGGAGTAAATACGGAGACGTGGCAACCCTTGAAAATTCAGTAAAGCTGAACAGTAGTACTGAACAATAATAGATGGGGTCCGGCCCAATACATGCTGAAAGCGCCCCGAATCGGGACGCTTATAGCGGTCGTTTCAATTACAGCCATCAATTTCTCGAGTGAATTGATTTATTTTTGCATATCCATGTTCATGTCCATCTGTTGATCCATCTTCATATCCATTTTCATATCCATCTGCGTGTTCATCTTATCGCTCCCCGTTGAGTTACTGAACATACTTGGCTTAAGCGCTCCGAAAGGCATTGCGATCAGACAGAAGACAACGATAGCCGCGCTAATAAGCCCAAAACGAATTTTTATCCGTTTTTCCTCTGTTTTCTGTTTAAAAATGAGTCCTAGTTCCATAAGTGCAAGAGGGAGAAGGAATACCGGAGTAATGATATAAAACCCTACCGCGACGACATCCACCCACGTCAACCATCCACCTGTTTGGCTAAGTGGAATGACTAACGTATTCAAGAGATAAATCGAAATGCCCGTAAAATAGAAACCAATAAAGATAGAAGAAAGTTTATTGATCCGCACTAAGGTACCGCTGGTTTGACGCTTAAAAACAATAAAAAATTCCATAATGGTAATGGCTTCAATCATCAGGATGGGAATGGCGAGAAAGATAATGAGATTCCATGGCTGGTTTGCCATGATCAGTGACATATAATTCGTCATATGAACAGTTTCTCCTTTGTTGAAATTTCACATTTACTTTTAGCGTAACATTGATGATTGAACCTGTAGCTTACATTTCCATGTCCATTTTCATATCCATGTTATCGTTCATCGGCATCGGATTCATGACACCAGGATCAACCATTCCTAGAACCATAGCGACATGGCCGATAATAAGGAAACCGCTGACCAGCATAAAATGAACTTTCAGCTTTTGATCCGCTGATTTCTTCTTATAAATCAATCCTAATTCCAACAAGGCCAGCGGAAGCGTGAACAACATTCCTGTCACATTGATAATGACCGCAGCTGCATCCACCCAACCTAGCCAACCGCCGGTAAGGGTAACCGGAATGACTGCATTGAACATGAGATAAATTGAAATGCCAGTGAAATAAAATCCGAAGAAGATACTGCAAAACTTATTAATTAACTTTACAGTACCGCTAGTTTTACGATTAAAAATAAGGTGAAACTCGGTAACAGCGATCGTTTCAATCATGAGCATCGGAATGGCCATAAAAATAATGAGATTCCAAGGATGATTTGCACCAAGTAGTTGCATAAAATGACTCATTTGCATAAAAGTTACCCCTTCTGTTTTGAATGATTAGTTTTACATATACGTGGTACGATTTCTGTGAATCGAAACATATGAAGTAGCATTCCCCCTGACTATCCCCTCCCTAATGTTGATTGCTGTCTCCATAACCTTGCGACCACCGCTTGATGATCAATAACAATGACTATAAAAAAAGGTTTTGTTCAAAACGTGGGGAATCTGTGTTGAAATGATGAAGTTCCACCAATTGAATCGAAATCCCGTAGCCCCTGCAACAAAAAAGCGACGAGGCTAGACCCCATCGCTGTTATTAAGCATCCTAAAAAATGATTAGGATATTTCCCATTTTGACAATCTTTCATCGGCGAGCTGGACCACGTTGTTTGACTGCTTGGCCTTCAAATCCTCAATTTCCTTCATCTGTTTATGGTTTTGTTCCATGAGATCCGCCATCTTAATTTGCAGTTGCTGAGACTCTTGTTGAGAAACAGAGGTGTTTACCGCACCCGTTTTCTTATTTTTATTTCCACCGAACATGCCCTTCATACAAAAGAGCATCATCAAAGGGCATGCTAAAAAAGCAAGCAACTGTAACCAATTCATCGATCTTCCTCCCTCGCTTTTCAGATAATCCCAATATAACTGAAACGCCAGTATCCGGAAATGCCGGGATCTACTGGCGTTATATATTTTCATTCTTGCAGTAACGCGGCTTTTGTTACCGCATATTCCTCGACGCTTATTCTGCCCTCAATGTGCACTTTGTGTTCAATCTCTCTTCTTATCATCGTAAGAATCCATAAACGTGCTGCATGCGCTTATCATTTCCTGTCCTTCGGGGGAGTTCATGGCACTCATCATCTTCCGCATGTTTTCGTTCCCCATCATCTGCGTCATGCCCGACATGCTGTTTTCGTTCATCATGTTGCTCATATTGCCGTTGGCGATGTTATTGTCATTTGCGGCAAACACCCCTTGCCCCACAACCAAAACCGCTGCAAGAGCAAACGAAACCATCAACAACGTTTTTTTGTTCTTCATGCTAATTCTCCTCCTCCATATTTTGTTCTTACAAGGATAGTCTAATTCATAGATGTGTTGAAAACGTGATGATTCTATGAGGGGGCAATGAAGTTTTATTTGCCGGTTAATGCCGCCTTTTTCCGTTCAAATTCGTCTTGGTCCATTTCTCCCCGGGCAAACCGTTCTTTCAAAATGTTCAGTGCCGGATCTTCTTTTTTCTGAAACGTTTTAGACACCAGCAGCAATACGGCATAAATGACCATCCCAATGATCAGAATCCAGAACACCATCATAAAGAGGCTCCAACCCGGTCCCATCATCCGCCATCATGTGCACCACTCCCTTTCCTCATTTTTGTGTGGATGTGCCCTTTCCCTGATCGACAATTTTCGTCCAACGCTTGCCACCGTCTGATGAGGTATATCCATCTTTATTGAACGTCATGACGGCGAGCTCTTGTTCATTCACCGGATTTTGTGCGATGAAGGCGATGGCATCTTCGGTTATAGCTGGGATATTGATATTCCCGGTTTGTTTCGCATCGATGTCCATACGGATTAATGTTGCCGATTTATTGTCTATCCCACCTACAAACAAGCTGCCCTGTGCATTAAAGAACAAAGCAGTAATTTGCCCGGTAGGTCCGATTTGTTCAAAATGCTGTCCGTAATCTCTCGACACAAATACACCTTTTTCCGTGCCCACGGCCACCACCGCCTCATTGGTCGGGTGTACCGCAAGCGCCACGGGCTGTCCTTCCATGCCCTTCATTGCCGTTTTCGTCCAGCTTTTTGCTTCATCGGTTGAATAGTGGAGCCCGGTCGTTTTCATTTTGGCATTCGGTTCAGGATTGAAAACATAGATGGTGTGAGATTTGTAGCCGACACTCATGCCATGAAAGTCAATGTCGCCATAAAGGGCAAGCGCTTCAAAACTCTTTCCTTCATCTGTGCTTTTAACAATGCCGAAAGGATTTTTTTTGTTCGAACCTGGTGCTGGATGCCCACTGCTGTAGAACCCGTCATCCACCATGGAAAAACCCATGTAATCATGCTTTTCACCGGCTGGAAGTAGCCATTGATCCTTTTCGTAAACACGAAGACCGTCATGAACGGCAAAGAAAAGCTTGTTCCCGTCAGGAGAGTAGCTCATCCCATGCGCATGCTCCATCGTGACCTCTTTCAACTGCTGGGCTTCTGTTTCTGCAGTGGTTTTGGACCCTCCGCTTAGAACGGCGAACCCGCTGATGAGTACAGCCACGAATGCGCCAATCGCCGTCCATTTGAATACCTTAGCCGCTTTGGCGAGCTGCTTCCGTTTTGCCCGGTCTGCTTCATTTTTTGCATTGTTTAGCTGCTTCACCTTTTTGCTGATAAGAATAAAGCTGAGTAGAAGGATGAGGAATAAAATTACGATGCCAAAGAAAACATAATTCCCAAGCAGGCTTTCCCTTTGATGTTCCTCTTCCGTTCCATGTGCAAAAATTTGAGCCGGAAAGACAGTCATTGCCGCGAACATGAGCGGATAAATTTTGCTCATTACTTTTTTCATTTCGGATCCCCTTTTTTTCTCTTGAATATGAGATACAATAATCCCGCGATTAGAGCCGGAATGCCGATCCACATACATATACGCAATAAGTTGTATAGATACGGATTCACTGTAGCAGGATTCATCATGGACGTCGCCGACATTGTTAAACAAGATACACCGATCACCACAAGGGATATGGCAATGACCCACTCGATCCATTTCACTGGCTATCCCCTCCAATCGGAAGTGTAATTTCGAAACGAGTGCCTTTTCCTAACACGCTGGATACTTGAATCGTTCCGCCCTGCATGTCCACCAGCTGCTTGACGATAGCAAGTCCTAACCCGGTACCTCCATGTTCTCGGGAACGCGATTTTTCCACCCGATAAAAGCGCTCAAAAATAGAAGGCAATTCCTCTGGGGGAATGCCGATCCCGCTGTCTTCCACGATCGTAACCACATGGCTAGGCTCTTGCCTGAGCTGCACCTGAATCGTGCCCGTTTCCGTATAACGGATCGCATTGTCTAGCAAATTCATAAACACCTGCCCCATTCGTAGGCCATCGGCGTACACCAGCGGTAGCCGATCCGGTTGTTCCACGCGAATATCCAGTCCCTTACTTTTTGCTTTTGGCTTCACTTTTTGAATGACATGATCCATGACTTCGGTCAAATCGATCCATTCCATGTGAAGGATGATCTTGCCTTCCTCCATCTTCGATAATTCAAATAAATCATGAATCATATGCGTTAACCGAATCGACTCTTGATGGATAATGTCCAAATATTTCTGTTTCTCTTCCTCCGTCTCGTACAACCCGTCTCGTAACACCTTTGCATAGCCTTCCAAATACGTCATGGGGGTCCGAAGTTCGTGGGAAATATTCGCAAAAAATTCCCTTCGCGTATCACGGTACCGCTGCAGATCAACCGCCAAATCATTGATGGCTTTGGCCAAAGAGCCGATTTCATCGTTCGAAGGGATCTGAACCCGGGTGTTCAGGTCCCCTTGGGCAATCCGACGCGTCGCCGTCTCCATGCGAACCAACGGGTCCGAAAGTTTACGGGAAAGGACGAAGGTAAAGCCGAGCGCGAGGAAAAAAGCCCCTATACCTGATAGAATCAGTGATTGCCTTACTTTTTGCAGGGATTGATCAATTCCATTAACAGAGGACAGCACATAGACTGCGCCGTAAAAGTGTTGTCCAACAATGATCGGTTGGCCGGAGGCAAGGAAACGTTCGCCTGATCCAGGGTCGACCATTTCCATTTCAAGTGCCCTTCCTCTTATCAATTCCTGCATTTCTTCTTCCGGAATGGGTGAGCTCTGCGGTTTCCAAGCAACGCCGGAATTTGCCATAACTTTTCCTTCCGCATCGACGACCATCATTTTCACATCCGAAAATGACGACATCATTTCGATCATATTAACGGTCATGGTGCTCCGACTGGTGGCGACCTCATTCGCATACCGCGCAGCCAATCGCTCGATATGCTGCTGCACCTGATTGTAATAAAAACCTGAAAAAATTTGATTAATCACATAGCCCAATGGAAGGAGGACGACCAGAAACAGCAAAATCATCGTGGAGCCCAGTTTGATGACGATCCGGTTCACATTCATTTGGAATCCTCGACCGGATGGAATTTATACCCCACGCCCCATACGGTTTGAATCGGCACATAAGACAGTCCTGTAGCGCGTAACTTTTCCCGTATATTTTTCACGTGAGTATCCACGGTGCGCGTATCCCCGAAATAATCGCTGCCCCAAACCTGGTCTAAACAGATTTCCCGCGTGAACGCCCGGTTCGGATTCTGTGCCAGAAAACGCAGCAGGTCAAATTCTTTGGGGGTAAGCTCAATCATCTGATCCTTGACCATCACTTGTCTAGCATCGGGATCGATTTGCAAGTCCTGATAAACGATGGCTGCAGGACGAATTTCGGTGGCATCGGCCATACTGCTACGCCGCAGCAAGGCAAATGCGCGCGCGATCAATTCTTCCGGTTCAAACGGCTTCACCAAATAATCGTCGGCCCCCATATTAAGTCCCTGTACCTTGTCTTTCGTTTCAGTACGGGCCGTCAGCATTAAAATAGGGGTTTGGCTCGTTTTACGAATTCGTTTGCACACTTCCCACCCGTCCATACCGGACATCATGATGTCCAGCAAAATTAAATCGAATGGTTGTTGTTCAATTAACGCAAGTGCTTCATGGCCGTTACTGGCTTCTGAAACTTGAAAACCACTCTTGGTTAGGTAAATGCGTAAAAGGTTTCGCATATTCCATTCATCATCAACGACTAGCGCATGTATTTTTGGCATTGGCATTCCCTCGATCCCTAATTTACTTCAAAATATGTTGAAAATATGAAGGTCTTATCAAATCTTGATTAGAGCCCCCAATACGTAATCGTATCACTGATACCCAGTAGAATTAAAAATGCCCCGGATACTTTATAAACAATACGTCCCCATTGTCTGGCTTTTTTTAAGATCGTCCGATCCAAACCAAACCCGATCACAATCGCGAAAAATAAATACCATAAGTCGACTGCACAGCCAGCGGCATCACCATGCCGAAAAACAGCAGAACCATCGTCGGACAGAATCCTAGTGAAAATGCCACCCCAAGCAAAAACGCACCGCTTTTCCTTCCAGCTCGTTCGCCCATATTTTTCACAGCGTCAGAAATTTTAAACCCGAAACCGCCGCGCAACTTTATGATTCCCAGAAAAAACAACCCCATAAAAATTAGCAAAGGGCCGACCAACTTGCGGGCATAAACAAAAACGGGAATCGAATCAATGGAGATGCTATTGCCAAATAGCCAAAACATCATCCCAAAAAGGGAAAAAACCATGATCTTCCCTAGCAAATAAAGAAGAAATTCGAGACCGGCCAACTTTTCTTGCATGTATTTATTGCCGAAATAAGTAATACTGCCTAGGTTTGCGGTCAATTGACAAGGCGCAACGGAGCCGGCAAATCCGAAAAATAATGCTGCCAAGAAGGCAATATTAGAAGTACGGGCAGTATGGGCAAAAGGAGCACTTAACCAAGAACTGATTTCGCTAAAAAAACTGTACATAGGACCTCATGATCTTCGAGTGTTTTGATCTAAATAAAATTATATAAGAAAAATGTGATCGTTTTGTGTGTATGAGTAAAACTGACGCGAATATAGATTAACTCGTGTAATCGATTTAAAAGCTAACTTGTGCATATAGGGAGTGTAAATTATTTTGTGTAAATGGGTTTTACCAAAACCACAGTAGCACAGGAAGGCTTTACATGGAGGGGCGGGCATGATAGGCTAAATTGCCATGGCGATACGAGTTTACGAGGTATCGCAAACCCATCTTGCGATCGGGCTGGGCGTTGAAGCCCTAAAGAAAGGACATAAGGTTAGTTTTATCACAATGGACGGTCTGATCCATCTGCTGAAGACAGAGGCGATCTCAAGAGCCTCCCAGTACAAAATGAGACATATCTACCGCTCAGATCTTGTAATCATAGACGAACTCATGTTTTTGGCGATGGATCGGCACGAAGCCAACCTGTTCTTCCAATCAACAAACTATATAATTAAACACCCATCATTCTGACCTCGAACAAAGGACCCGAAGACTGGGGAGACCTTCTCGGCGACCCGGCAATTACGACAGCTATTCTGGATCGCATACTACATAAAAGTGAGATCATTCAGTTGCAAGGGGTTAGTTATCGGCTTAATCATCGGTAAACTATCTTCAGCTAAAAAGTGTTCAATCTGATTTATCGAAAAGTGTTCAAAGGGATTTGACGGTTACAATTTGTATCCAAGGTCATTATGAGGCCGTTGGTAAGAGACTAGAGGGGCTTTGGATTAGGATTGTTTGGCTGCGTCTTGGCAGATATGGACCAGCAGCAAGGGACAATATGTTAACCCTTGTCTCTTGCTTACTACTTTGAGTGTCGTTCCAATAAAAGTGTATATTATGGTTTACCATTTCGCATGACTATTCACTGAATGTAGAAATCGCAACACTTTGCACAACCGTTTGAAATGAACAAACCGCTAGACATGCACAGAAAGCGATACGCAAAAAATATTCTGAATGCGTAACTTATTTTATACTGCTTTCTCTAATACGATCAAATGTTTCCATTGTTTCTTTAGTTATTTTTAGTACCCAATTGATTTCCTCCTCACTCCTACTGGCTAGGTATGATTGTATTTGTTTAATTGTCTGAAACTTATCTCCACTAACAGGCTCAATATTCTGGTACTGAAACAGTTGTGTTGGATGAATCTCCAAAGCATTTGTAAGCCGATTCAAAGTGGCTAGGGAAGTGTTCCTTTTCCCGTTTTCTATCCCTGTTATGTAAGACGTTTTTATACCAGCTTTTTCAGCTAATTGTTCTTGAGTTAAGTTATTCATTTTTCGAATATAACGTATTTGTTGACCAACAGCAAATAATAAATCATTATCATCTTTGTTATAAGCTTTTGTCATTTAATAAACACCTCATAAACAAAGATAGAAGAGAGTTTGCAACATTTTAATCCCCATATATATATATTTTATTTACATTTATAATGTTTATGGGTTATTATTACTGTATTAATAACTCTCAATTAACTATATTTCCCAAACTTTACATTACAAATAAATGAGGTGTGTTAATTGATCCATTCTAAGATTATCAGGATTGCCAAAGTTGTCTTGGAAGATACACAGGGTGAAATGTTTTGGTTTAATTACGAAGGGCTCTACATGCTGACTGATAAACAATACGTAAAACTACGCGATAAAGAAGTAACCTACCTATTTCTTATTATCAATAATCAAGATCATCAATTATTGCGTGCTGTCTATGAGGAAGATGTTATAGTTGAATTAAAGGAACGGCATCCTCTACATTTGAATAAAATCTCCTTGTTTCCAAAAGAAGATTCCGTTTATAAGATGACAGCATATTACTATGATCTGATTAAATCGGATGAACGTTTTCAAACAAGCTTTCGTATTGCAGCAGATGACAAGCCACTAGATGTAATGTTTCATTTTTTAAAAACTGGGTACGACAACGTGCACTTCTTAGAAGAGAATTAACATGGTTGCAGAATATAATCACATGCTTCGAATTCCCAGTGTAATATTCATACCCTCTTATTTCATAGTGCATCCTTTACCGAAAGAATCTCGAAAGCTCTGTTCAATGATTTATTTACAGCAAATGCTGAAGTGGCAGCAGTTTGACTTAAATAGCAAACTTATTGAGGAAAAGGCACCTGCTTTCCTGAAATATGGCACCTTTTTATTTCCTGGAAGGTTAGTTCTCGAAGTTTTTGCCCAAAGACTTAATTGGGAGCAATTCCTTATGCTTCTCGGAATATACTGGATGGCGGATCAGCAAAATGAGCATATGTTCTCCATTGATTATCCCATAATCATTTCTTTGATGGAGAAGGAATTGGGACCCTGTAAGAAATTGATTAAAGAATTAAATCATTTAGGTTACTTTCAGCTAGAATGTAAACAAAAGGAGCATTTAATACGACTTCCACACTTGGTAGAGGAGTTTTTGGATTATGAACCAACAATTTAATATATTGCACCAGATGTTGATCAATCATGAAAATTCCATACAAATTATTTTGACTGTCCTCTTTTTCGGTTTTTCTGTTGGATTCATGATGGCCTTTGAATGGCTGAAAGCATTGGAAAGCGGGGTTCTAGGTATGTTGGTATTCGGTACGTTTCAATTGGGTTTAAAATTAGAAAAATAAACTAACCTAATCTTAGAACTATGGGAACAAAAGTGGATAATATCAATCGGTTAGATAAGTTTTCGCCAACTGCAAAAAGCATATACCTTTTCGGCGGAGAGGTTACAGATGAAACATCTTGGAGGGAAGGTACACGTTTTGAGTGTAAGCGTCTAATAAGTTAGTGTATAGAAACCTCCCTCAGTCTTTGAGACAATTCCCTTAATTGGAGTTTGTAGAGTTTTTCGACTTCGTTCGAAAAACTCCAAAGGGAGGTTTAGAGTTGAATACCAGGGAAGTTACTAACCAGTATCGATTAAACAAATGGACTGAGATTGTCCGAGAATGTCGCAGTAGTGGACAAACGATCTCTGCGTGGTGTGCTGATCATGACATTAATCCTAAAACTTATTATTATTGGTTGAGGCGCGTGCGCGCTGCCGCATGCGAAGCCCTCCCGTCACTTTATTCTCAAAACAACCCCATTGCCAATCCAATCGTACCCGTAAACATTCCAGTCTCTACAGTTGGTACTGATTTC
>NZ_VIDW01000032.1:0-60760 GCF_006519665.1 Paenibacillus sp. tmac-D7
ATCCATAAAAGTCCGTTTGGAGTTTATCCAACCGGGCTTTTATTTATTTTACCGCAAATAGCGGAGATCACGCATCATGATTCAGCTATGAATAAAAAAACAAAGAGCCAGCATGAGCGTAATACAGCCCCGTTCTCGCTGGCTCTTTGTCTTGCTTAAGGCGTTCGAACACTCATTTCCCCCAAACTTTTGAACACATAACCTTGCCGACGCGCTTCATCGATAATGCTGGCCAACGCATCCGTGTTATCTTTGGAAATCGAATGAAGCAAGATAACCGCTCCAGGATGAAGCTGCGAAGTTACTTTATCATAGGCGTATTTCGCCCCTCTCTGATCCTTCGTGTCCCAATCCTTGTAGGCGATCGACCAGAATACGTTGATATAGCCGAGCTGTTTGCTTACATCCAACGTCCGTTCGTTAAATATACCCCGTGGGGTACGTAAATATCGCATTTCCTGTTGCCCTGTTACGGCGGTAACCTCTGTCTTGACCTTCGTTAATTCCTCACGAATGCGGTCCGCAGAAATTTGACTCATGTCGGGATGATGCCAAGAATGATTACCGATCAGATGACCTTCTTGCACCATCCGCTTCAGCAGCTCGGGTTGACTTGTGACGTAGTGGCCTGTGACAAAGAAAATGGCGGGCACCTGCTTTTGTTTCAGCACGTCCAGAATTCGGGACGTATACCCATTCTCATAGCCGTTATCAAAAGTTAAATATAATTCTTTTTGGGAAGTATCTCCGGTGAAGATCGCTTCATATTTTTGCAGCAATGATTTAAAGCCTTCTTCATCGATGGAGGGTAACTGGCCGTTTACGCTTTTTTTAAATCCGAAATGATAGGGTCCGTCAGCATAGGCTGGAATGGCTGAGATCGAGAACTGGCTAACCAGGGCCAGTGCCACAGTGAGGACGAAGTAGCAGATCCGTTTCAAAATAGGTTCACTCCTTACGGTCAGATTAGCAACGTAGACAAAGCTGCCACGCCGTTCATACACTGTATTGTGCCACCGTCTGGAACGGATATGTGTTATCCGCTAAAGGTGCCGAGGGGGTGTAGTGGTTGATTTCCCATAGTCTGGGTATTGCTGAGGGGGGATCGAAGGTTGAACCACCCTGGTAATCAGATGACGGAAATAGATGTGGATAGCCGATTTGAGTCCTTGATGTATATCGTGGAGAGCCATGTAAATAATGAAAACATAATCCCACTGAATTTAAACATAATAACTGTAGATCGATGAGGTCCGAAATGAGGTCAGAATATGCATCAGCGCATGAGGTTTAAGGCGTTAGGGAATAGTTGCATTCTTGTGTAAATCTGCTATAATGTTTTTAAAGTCAAAGAAAGTCAAAGTCAGAAACAAGACTAAACCTTTGACGTTTTCTTCAACTTTAGTCGTGGAGGTCAAATGGATGCGCAATGTTTCAGAAGTCATTGAACAGTATCTGAAGCAAATTTTGCAGCAGAGCCCCGACGGCGTGGTCGAGATCCAGCGCAATGAACTGGCCGAT
Organism: Paenibacillus sp. tmac-D7; assembly: GCF_006519665.1. Classification (NCBI taxonomy): domain Bacteria; kingdom Bacillati; phylum Bacillota; class Bacilli; order Caryophanales; family Paenibacillaceae; genus Paenibacillus; species Paenibacillus sp. tmac-D7. The sequence continues at coordinate 1,522 of NZ_VIDW01000032.1, forward strand.
CAATTCAATTGCGTTCCATCGCAAATCAATTATGTGATCAGTACCCGCTTTACCTTGGAGAAAGGTTACGTTGTCGAAAGCAAGCGCGGCGGCGGAGGGTACATACGCATTCAGAAAATCGGGCTGCATTCGCAGGGTACGGTGCTCGACTTTATTTTCCAGAATATAGGCACGCACATCGACCAGACCGCATCTGAAGGGCTCTTGTATCAACTCGAGGAAGGCAAGTACATTACCCGGCGGGAAGCATGCTTGATGAAAGCGGCGATGGCCCGTGAAGTGTTGGCCTTAAAGCTGCCGCTGCGGGACGAAATTCGCGCCAAGCTGTTGAAAGCGATGCTGATATCGCTGCTGGGCAAATAATTAACCTTCAATTCATGAACTGAAGGAGGGGCCGTCTTGATCTGTCAGGAATGCGGAAAGAAACAAGCGACGCTTCACTTTACGAAAATACTGAATGGCGAGAAAACCGAATTTCACATTTGCGAAACATGCGCCAGAGAGAAGGGGGAGCTCATTCCGGGCACTCCGAACGGATTTTCAATCCACAACCTGCTGAGCGGGCTTCTTGATTTCGAGCCGTCTTCGCACAATGCGTCTGCTTCTAAAATTCAACCTACACGCTGCGAACACTGCGGCTTGACGTACAGTCAGTTCAGCAAAGTCGGAAGATTCGGCTGCAGCGAGTGTTACAAGCATTTTACAGAGAAACTGGATCCGTTGTTCAAGCGGGTTCACGGCAATATTGTGCACACGGGCAAGGTTCCGAAACGATCAGGCGGGTTAATTCAATATAAACGCGAAATCGACTCGCTGAAGAAAGAACTGCTTGTGCGCATTGAGAAAGAAGAATTTGAGCAAGCGGCAAAGATCCGAGATCAAATTCGGGAATTGGAACGAAAAATATCAGAAGCTTAAACGATGGACGATAGAGAGGAGGATTCCTAATGGCGGAAGTGCACCGCTTTACGGAAAATGCGTTAAGCGATTGGATGAAGGGAGATGGCCCGGACTCGGATATCGTCATCAGCAGCCGAATCCGTATCGCCCGCAACGTGAGAGCGTACCCGTTCCCTATGCTGGCGACGAACCAACAATCCAAGGAAGTGCTCGATAAAGTATCCGAAGTGCTTGGGAACGAAGAACTCGATACGATCAGCCGGTTTACGCTGCTCCCGTTGTCCGAATTGGATGAGTTGAAGCGAAGGGTGCTCGTGGAGAAACACTTGATCAGTCCGGCGCTCGCTAACGAGTCGCGGAACGGCGCGGTCATTTTGTCCGACAACGAATCGATCAGCATCATGGTGAATGAAGAGGACCATCTTCGAATACAATGCTTGTGCCCCGGTTTTCAGATTAAGGAAGCGTGGGACTTGGCGAATCAGATCGACGATTTGTTCGAAAGCCATCTGGAGTACGCGTTTGATGAGAAACGGGGCTACATGACAAGCTGTCCGACTAACGTGGGAACCGGCATTCGAGCCTCGGTCATGATTCATTTGCCGGCGCTTGTGCTAACGCAGCAAATTAACCGGATTTTGTCGGCCATCACACAGGTGGGGCTGGCGGTGAGAGGACTGTACGGGGAAGGCAGCGAGGCACTGGGCAATTTATTCCAAATTTCGAATCAAATTACGCTGGGTCAATCGGAAGAAGAAATTATCGATAACCTGCACAGTGTCGTCCGGCAAATCATTGAGCATGAACGGGCGGCACGCCAAAAGCTGGCGCAAGAAAGCAGAGCGAAGCTGCTCGACCGGGTAAGCCGTTCTTTCGGAATTTTATCGTATGCGGCTATTATGGATTCCAAGGAAGCGGCCCAGCGGCTTTCAGATGTGCGGCTAGGCATTGATATGGGCTTTATCAAGAAAGTGTCTCCTCAGGCTCTGAATGAACTGCTGGTGATGACGCAACCAGGTTTTTTGCAGCAAACAGCAGGAGAAAAGCTATCGCCTGAAGAAAGAGACATTAGAAGAGCGCAGCTGATCCGGGATAAAATGTCCGAATCGGATGAAGCTCGCTGACATCAGGATAAGCCTCGTCTTGTGGATAACGCAGCATAAATAAAATGTATACCAATCTTGGAGGTGTTACTCATGATGTTTGGCAGATTTACGGAACGTGCGCAGAAAGTGCTCTCTTTGGCTCAAGAGGAAGCAGTCCGATTGGGTCATAACAATATCGGAACCGAGCATATTTTACTCGGACTGATTCGCGAAGGCGAAGGGATCGCGGCTAAAGCTTTGATCGCGCTCGGCCTCGGCCTGGAGAAAATTCAAGACGAAGTCGAATCGCTCATCGGCCGCGGTCAAGAACAACCTACCAATATCGCCTACACGCCTCGTGCGAAAAAGGTAATTGAGCTGTCGATGGACGAAGCCCGCAAACTCGGCCATACGTATGTCGGCACCGAACACATTCTGCTCGGCCTGATTCGCGAAGGCGAGGGCGTGGCGGCGCGCGTGCTTAACAACCTCGGCGTCAGCCTTAACAAGGCGCGTCAGCAAGTGCTGCAGCTGCTGGGCAGCAGCGAGGTCGTATCGCCGAGCCACGGCAATCCCGTTAACGTGAATACGCCGACGCTGGATGGCCTAGCGCGTGATTTGACGGCTTACGCGAAGGAAGGCAATCTGGATCCGGTTATCGGCCGGAGCAAAGAGATTGAGCGCGTCATCCAAGTGCTGAGCCGCCGGACCAAGAACAACCCGGTCTTGATCGGGGAGCCCGGGGTGGGTAAAACGGCGATTGCCGAAGGCCTCGCGCAAAAAATAGTGGCTAATGAAATTCCGGAGACACTGCGAGACAAACGCGTCATGACCCTTGACATGGGTTCGGTGGTGGCCGGAACGAAATACCGCGGTGAATTTGAAGATCGCCTTAAAAAAATCATGGACGAAATTCGTCAAGCCGGGAACATCATTCTGTTCATCGACGAGCTGCATACGCTCATCGGCGCAGGAGGTGCAGAAGGCGCGATCGACGCTTCCAACATCCTGAAGCCGGCGCTGGCTCGCGGCGAGCTGCAATGCATCGGCGCGACGACGCTTGACGAGTATCGCAAATATATCGAGAAGGACGCGGCGCTTGAAAGACGCTTCCAGCCGATTACGGTCGATCAGCCGTCGCCGGAAGAAGCGATCCAAATCCTGCACGGTTTGCGCGATCGCTATGAAGCGCATCACCGCGTGAAAATTACGGACGAAGCCATTGAGCAAGCGGTCAAACTGTCCGATCGTTACATTACGGACCGGTTCTTACCGGACAAAGCAATCGACTTGATTGACGAAGCGAGCTCCAAAGTAAGACTTCGCTCATACACGGTACCGCCGGATTTGAAAAATATGGAAAATAGGCTCGAGGATATCCGCAAAGAGAAGGATGCTGCGGTGCAAAGCCAAGAGTTCGAGAAGGCGGCATCCCTCCGCGATACCGAGCAAAAGCTGCGCGAAGAGCTCGATTCCACGAAGAACGAGTGGAAAGAGAAGCAAGGCCGCACCGATTCCGAGGTAACGCCGGAGGATATTGCACAGGTGGTCGCCAGCTGGACCGGCATCCCGGTAGTCAAATTGGCCGAAGAGGAAACGGAACGCCTGCTCAAAATGGAATCGATTCTGCATGACCGCGTTATCGGTCAAGACGAAGCGGTGAAAGCCGTCAGCCGTGCGATCCGCCGTGCGAGAGCCGGTCTGAAAGACCCGAAACGCCCGATGGGCTCGTTCATCTTCCTTGGCCCGACCGGGGTCGGGAAAACAGAGCTGGCGCGTGCGCTGGCCGAGTCCCTCTTCGGCGACGAGAACGCGGTAATCCGGATCGACATGTCCGAGTACATGGAGAAGCACTCGACATCCCGTCTGGTCGGCGCGCCTCCGGGATATGTCGGTTATGAGGAAGGCGGCCAGTTGACCGAGAAGGTCCGCCGCAAGCCGTACTCGGTTGTCCTGCTCGACGAGATCGAGAAGGCGCACCCGGAAGTGTTCAACATCCTGCTTCAAGTGCTCGAGGACGGCCGTCTGACCGATTCCAAAGGCCGTACGGTCGACTTCCGCAATACGTTGATTATTATGACCTCCAACGTCGGCGCGGACGTCATTAAGAAAAATTCGACGCTGGGCTTTACCGCGGCGCACGATGCGGGCAGAGACTACAATAACATGAAAGACAAAGTGATGGGCGAGCTGAAGAAAAGCTTCCGTCCGGAATTCTTGAACCGGATCGACGAAATCATCGTCTTCCATTCGCTCGACGAAACGCATATCGCGCAAATCGTAACCTTGATGGCCGACGAGCTGCGTAAACGTCTTAAGGAGCAGGACGTCGACTTCGTGCTGACGGACTCCGCGAAGGCGTTCTTGGCTAAAGAGGGCTTCGATCCGAGCTTTGGAGCCAGACCGCTGCGCCGGGCCATTCAGAAGCATATCGAGGACCGCTTGTCCGAAGAGCTGCTTCGCGGAAACATCTCGAAAGGCGATACATTAACGATTGATGAGAAGGATGGCGAACTTGTCGTTCAACGAAATCAAAGCGTAGGCACGGAAGCCTAGGAAACAGATTTTCCCGCTGTCGGGTATACCGGCAGCGGGTTTTTTCTTTATTTGCATACAGCTTTGGACGAAAGCTTTTTTTATTTTGCCTGACAAGGCTATAAGGGTTTTCAAGGATTCTTAGGCATGGTAAACTTTGTAATGGAACTTAAGTCGGGAGAAGAAATATGAGCAAAACGAAAACGAAATTTTATTGCCAGCAATGCGGGTATGAATCGCCGAAATGGCTGGGCAAGTGTCCTGGCTGTGAAGCATGGAATACGTTCGTCGAAGAAGTGGAGACGGTCAGCAAGAGCAGGGGCTCGCACACTTCGATTACCAATAAGAAAGAAAAAGCGATTTCGATCATAGACATAGAAAGCAGTGAAGAAGCCAGGATTGTCACGCGGAACAAGGAGTTGAACCGGGTGCTCGGCGGAGGCTTGGTGCCGGGCTCGTTAATTTTGGTCGGAGGCGATCCGGGTATCGGGAAATCGACGCTGCTGCTTCAAACCTCGCATGAGCTCACGGCGCAGATGTTAAAGGTGCTGTACATCTCGGGCGAGGAATCGGTACGGCAGACCAAGCTGCGCGCGGATCGCCTGCAGGCGGTATCGCCCCTTCTGTTCGTGCTGAGCGAGACGAATGTGGAATTTATCGAGGCGGCGATCGAAGAGGTGCAGCCCGATTTTATCGTTATCGATTCGATTCAGACCGTGTACCATCCGGCCGTGGCGTCAGCACCGGGAAGCGTCTCCCAAGTTCGCGAGTGCACCGGGCATTTTATGCGGATCGCCAAGGTTAAAGGTATCGCAACCGTACTTGTTGGCCATGTTACTAAGGAAGGGGCTATCGCTGGGCCTCGTCTCCTCGAACATATGGTCGATTGCGTTCTGTATTTTGAAGGAGAGCGGCATCATTCATACCGGGTGCTTCGGGCCGTTAAGAATCGATTCGGCTCGACGAACGAAATCGGGATTTTCGAAATGCGCGAAAGCGGGTTGGTCGAAGTCGACAATCCGTCCGAGCTGTTCTTGTCCGAGCGCCCGCTCGGCGTTGCCGGCTCGACGGTCGTCGCCAGCATGGAGGGGACCCGGCCTGTGCTTGTGGAGCTGCAGGCGTTGATTTCAACGACGAACTTTCCGTCCCCGAGGCGTATGGCGACCGGATATGATCACAACCGGCTCTCGTTAATTATAGCCGTACTGGAGAAGCGGATGGGCATGTTTCTCCAAAATCAAGACGCATATCTGAACGTGGCGGGCGGGGTGAAGCTGGATGAGCCGGCCGTCGATTTGGCGGTTGCCGTCAGCATCGCATCAAGTTTTCGCGATCAGCCTACCCAGCCGTTCGATGTTGTATTCGGTGAAGTGGGATTGACCGGGGAAGTGCGCGGCGTGTCCCGCGTCGATCAGCGCGTCCGTGAAGCTCAGAAGCTTGGCTTCAAACGGGTCATTATGCCTCAGAAAAGTTTAAAAGGTTGGACACCCCCGAAGGGGATCGAAATCATTGGCGTGCAGACCGTTGCGGAAGCGCTGTCCGCCGCTTTAGTTTAGTCGTCAGGAGGGACATCTTTGAGCAAGGAAGATCTAAAACGCGACGTAATGAGCCAATTATTGCAACTGGTGTCGCCGGGCACCCCGTTTCGGGACGGACTCGAGAATGTGCTGCGCGCCAAAACGGGCGGGTTGATCGTAGTCGGCTACAGTCCGGAGGTCATGGAAATTGTGGATGGGGGATTTTCCATTAACTGTGATTTTTCCCCGAATTATTTATATGAATTGGCTAAAATGGATGGCGCGATCATTCTCAGCGAGGACTTGAAACGTATTTTGTATGCCAACACGCAGCTTATCCCCGATTCCTCGATTTCCTCTTCGGAAACCGGGATCCGGCATCGTACGGCCGAACGGGTAGCGAAGCAAACCTCGAAGCTCGTCGTGTCCATTTCCCAGCGGCGTAATGTCATTACGTTGTACCAAGGAAATCTTCGGTATGCGTTGAAGGACATCGGCGTCATACTAACGAAGGCCAACCAGGCGATCCAAACGCTTGAGAAATATAAGTCTGTGCTCGATCAGGATATGACGAATCTGGGAGCTTCCGAATTCGAGGAGCTCGTTACGCTGCACGACGTCACCAGCGTCATCCAACGGATTGAAATGGTGCTGCGGATTAAAGCGGAGATTAATCGATATATCAACGAACTCGGCAACGAGGGGCGTTTGATCAGCATGCAGCTCGAGGAATTGGTAGGCAATACAGAACGCGAGGCTTATTTGCTCGTCAAAGATTATATTAAGGAATGCAACGAAGAGAAGGTCAGGGACGTGTTCGCACAGTTGAAACGGCTTGCCAGCGATGAAATTCTCGATCATGCGCAGATCTCAAGATTGCTCGGCTATCCGCATATTTCCGCCGGCGCGGAAGAAATCGTGTCGCCGCGCGGCTACCGCGTGTTGAACAAAATTCCTCGGCTGCCGTCGATTATCATCAATAATCTGATTGAACGCTTCCGGCAGCTTCCGCACCTTATGATGGCGACCATCGATGAGCTGGATGAAGTGGACGGGATCGGCGAAGTGCGGGCCCGGACCATAAAAGAAGGCTTGAAGCGTATCCAAGATCAGGTACTCATTGACAGACATATCTAACTTGCATACAATCATAAGGTGGCCTCATATACATATTGGTATTGGGGCACAGTAAAACCAGAGGTGGATCAAATACATGATAGCAAAATCTCTCCCGAACCTGTTCACGATTGGGAATCTTTTTCTGGGTATTATCGCGATTATCTCCGTATTTAACAATAAACCTGAGCTTGCGGCTATCATGGTGATCGTGGCGATGCTGCTTGACGGTTTGGACGGTCGCGTAGCAAGGGCGCTTAATGCGCAAAGCGAATTCGGCAAAGAACTGGATTCGTTGTCCGATGTCATCTCGTTCGGCGTTGCCCCGGCATTCATTATGTATGTCGTCGCTTTCACGGAGCTGAATGCAGCTGCCGCTTGGATCGTCACCGCCATCTTCCCCATTTGCGGGGCTTTGCGTCTCGCTCGCTTCAATGTAGTTGCCGGAACGCCGGGTTACTTTATCGGCTTGCCGATTCCAGCTGCAGGCGGCGTTCTGTGTACGCTTGCGCTGTTTCACCAAGAACTGAATACGATCGTGCTTGCGTTGTCGACGCTGCTCTTGTCCTATTTAATGATCAGCACCGTGAAGTATCCGAACTTTAAGAAAATCGGTATCCCGAAAGCGGCGATTTGGATTACGCCGGTCGTCGTGATTGCCGCCGTCGTCCTGGCGATTCAATTCCCGGGTACCTTATCCAAGATGATCTTCGTACCGCTGCTGTTATATGCGCTGTACGGGCTAAAAAAAAACGTTGATCGAGTCTTCTTCTTCCTCCGCCGCAAACGAAAAAAAGCGGTAGATGAGCCGGAGTCCAAGACCACGGCCATCTAAACGGAACAAAGCGAAAATGAAAAGCATTTATTTTCCGAAAGGGAAATAAATGCTTTTTTGCATTTTCTTACCTAGGCTACGATTAGGCAGAGAGCTTTTGGTTCATAATTGTAACTAGAATGCAAAATAGGATTTTATGGAGGTGAAGACTATGATGAAAAAATGGTTCCAGCTCTTGTTTGCCGTCGTCGGGGGAGCATTGGGGAACGGGTGGAGTGATACGTTAGGTAAACCTTTTTTTGAAGTCATAGCATCAGTCATCGGGATAGAAACGATCCAAGGACAAGCCGTTTGGATGTTCGCGATCGGCGCGCTTGTGTTTTATTCCGTAAGCGGATGGACGCTCGCATATTTGCTGCGGATGATCCGCAGCGGAGAAGAGCGTGTCGCTCACGTGCCGGTTACCGATTTGTTAGCCGGTACGACCGGTATGGGCGTAGGACTGCTCGTGTCTTCGCTGATCTTGCAGCCGCTTGAGCGCTCGGGCTTTTCCAATCCGCTCTTGCATATGCTGTGTATCGGCGTGCTGGCGTACGCCGGCTATAGGCTGGGGACGGTCAAAAAAGAAGAGCTCGTGGCTATGCTGGAAAAGCGCGCCGGGGATCGGACACGCCGGGCCCCTGGTGAAGTGAAAGGTTTTGAGGAACACAAAATTTTAGATACGAGCGTCATCATCGATGGGCGAATCGCCGACATCTGCAAGACCGGTTTTATTGAGGGGACGTTGGTCATACCCGAATTCGTACTGGAGGAACTGCAGCATATTGCCGATTCCTCCGATTTGCTGAAGCGCAACCGGGGACGCCGAGGGCTTGATATTTTGAACAAAATTCAAAAGGAGCTCGACGTTAAGGTATTGATCTATGAAGGAGACTTCGAAGAAATCTCCGAAGTGGACAGCAAGCTGGTGAAGCTGGCGAAAGTGCTGCAGGGCAAAGTGATTACGAACGATTTCAACCTGAATAAGGTGTGCGAGCTTCAGGGCGTCTCGGTGCTGAACATTAACGACTTGGCCAATGCGGTCAAGCCGGTCGTGCTGCCGGGCGAGGAGATTCTCGTTCAGGTGATTAAGGACGGTAAAGAGCACGGTCAAGGCGTCGCTTATTTGGATGACGGCACGATGATTGTCGTGGAAGGCGGACGCGATTTTATCGGAACGACGCTGGATGTGCTGGTGACAAGCGTGCTGCAGACGTCGGCAGGCCGGATGATTTTCGCCAAACCGAAACTATTGGAAAAAGCGCTCTAAAGCGTTATGATAGAGAGGATGCGTTTTTCCGGGGTAAGCAGATGAAGCGAGAATGCGGGCTGCGAGGAAAACGCCAGACGGTTTGGGCAGGTGGACGGTTTGAACACAGGCGTTGGCGTCGTCATTGTGGCGGCCGGTAAAGGTACGCGCATGGGCACGCGGGAAAGCAAACAATATTTGCAGTTAGACGACAAGCCGATTCTGGTTCATACATTATCGGCGTTCGATCGGATGCCGTTCGTGGACGAAATCGTGCTGGTGACGGGAGCGGGCGATGTAGACCGCTGCCGGTCTTATGTGAGGGCATACGGTCTCTCTAAAGTAACCGCAATCCTCGCAGGCGGGAAGGAACGCCAGGATTCCGTCTGTCAAGGGCTGTCGGCGCTGGGGGACCGCGTCGAATGGGTGCTCGTTCACGATGGCGTGCGCCCGTTTGCAGCGGAAACGCATGTTCGGGCTTGCTTGCGGCAAGCCGAATTGACGGAAGCGGCGGTGCTTGCCGTACCGGTGAAGGATACGATCAAAATCGTGAACAGAGAAGGCGTCATAGAGGCGACGCCGGACCGCAGCAGCTTGTGGGCGATTCAAACCCCGCAAGCTTTTCGTCTTGCCTTGCTGTTGGAGGCGCATGCGAAAGCGCGAGAAGAAGGCTTCACGGGTACGGACGACGCGATGCTGGTGGAACGGCTCGGGCGGCAGGTATCGGTTGTCGAAAGTGATTATTATAACATTAAGATTACGACGCCGGAGGATTTGCCTTGGGCGGCGTGGATACTACGAAACGTCAGGGGAGAGGGAAGCCAATGATTCGCGTAGGGCAAGGGTTTGATGTGCACCAATTGGTCGAGGGCCGCAAATGCATCATCGGAGGCGTCGAAATTCCTTATGAGAAAGGACTGCTCGGTCATTCCGATGCGGATGTGCTGCTGCATGCGTTAAGCGACGCTATTCTCGGCGCTCTGGCGATGGGGGATATCGGCAAGCATTTTCCGGATACGGATGCGGAATTCAAGGATGCGGACAGCTACAAGCTGCTGCTGCACATATGGAAGCTGGCGACGGAAGCGGGGTATCGGCTCGGCAACGCGGATTGTACGATCATCGCGCAGAAGCCGAAGATGGCTCCATACATTCCGGCTATGGTGGAACGGATTGCCGCTGCGCTCGGCGCGGAAGCGTCGCAGGTGAACGTCAAGGCGACGACCACCGAGCAGCTCGGCTTTACCGGACGAGGGGAAGGCATCGCCGCGCAGGCGATTGTCTGTCTGGTTCAAGGTGTGCTATCATAACGAGTATTAGTTTCAAGGGAGACGGAAGGAGAATGGGGTCATGGCAAATATTCGCGTAAGGTATGCGCCGAGTCCGACCGGACATTTACATATCGGGGGCGCCCGTACCGCATTGTTCGACTATTTATATGCCCGCAAGCATGAGGGGCAGTTCATTATACGCTTCGAGGATACCGATCAGAGTCGGCACGTGGAGTCCGGTGTGGATAGTCAGTTGGAAGGCCTGCGCTGGCTCGGCATCGATTGGGACGAGAGCGTCGACATCGGCGGACCGTACGGGCCTTACCGGCAGACCGAACGGCTCGATCTGTATCAACCGTTCGTGGAGCAGCTGCTGCGCGAAGGGAACGCCTATCCTTGCTTCTGTACGGAGGCCGAGCTGGAGGCGGAGCGCGCCGAGCAGGAAGCGGCCGGCCATACGCCGATGTATTCGGGCAAATGCCGTCACTTGACAGCGGAGCAAGCGGAAGCTTACCGGGCCGAAGGGCGCAAGCCGTCCATCCGTTTTCGCGTGCCGGCCAATAAAGTGATTGCGTTCGAAGATCGCATCCGGGAGCATGTCGAGTTCGAGTCCGCGGGTATCGGCGACTTTATTATCGTCCGCCCGGACGGGATTCCGACCTATAACTTTGCCGTGATCCTGGACGATCACTTGATGAAAATCACGCTCGTCATCCGCGGCGAGGAGCATCTGACGAATACGCCGCGTCAAATTATGATGTACGAAGCGCTTGGACTTCCGACGCCGGAATTCGCGCATTTATCGCTCATTCTGAACCAGGACCGCAAGAAAATGAGCAAGCGCGACGAGTCGATCATTCAATTCATCGAGCAGTACAAAGCGCTCGGCTACCTGCCGGAAGCGGTGATGAACTTTATCGCGCTGTTGGGCTGGTCCCCGAAAGGCGAAGAGGAAATTTTCAGCAAGGACGAGCTGATTGCCCAGTTCGACTTGGACCGTGTGTCCAAAAGCCCGGCCGTGTTCGATATGGATAAGCTTAACTGGATGAATAATTTATATATTAAAAAAGCCGATCCGGAGAGAATCGTAACGCTTGCGCTGCCGCATCTGCAGCAGGCCGGACGGTTGCCTGCGACGCTGAGCGACGAACAGACCGAGTGGGTCCGCGCGTTGGTGGGGCTGTATCAGGATCAACTTCGGTACGCGGCGGAAATCGTACCGGTCTCCGAGCTGTTCTTCCGCGAGGACGTGCAGCTGGATGACGAGGCGAAGGCTATGCTCGCCGAAGAACACGCCCCGATCGTGCTCGGCAGCTTCCAGAAGCAGGTGGAAGGCGCATCTGACTTCAGTGTGGACACGATTAAAGCCTTGGTCAAAGCGGTCCAGACGGAAACCGGCTATAAAGGCAAACCTCTCTTTATGACGATCCGCGTCGCTTTGACCGGCCAAATGCACGGTCCGGACCTGAATATGACGATCCGTCTTCTGGGCCGGGATACCGTGCTTGCACGTCTGAAGAAGTTATTGTAATGCGTCTAGTTTTCTGCTAACATCTTAAACAATACCATATGCCAACGGCGACGAACGGGAAAGTACGCAGATATGAGGATTCCCAGAGAGGACGACCGGCTTAGACGGCCGGCTGCGAGTTGTCCATTCCTTATTCGGCGGAAGTGCACCCGGGAGCCGTAAAGACGATCTGACTTTCAGCGGAGACCAGGGTTATCCGCTGTCGCTCATCAGGGTAGTTTTTACCGTAGCGTTCACGATACGAACGATGAAGATGGGAGTGACGGGCCGCGCGAAGCTGCGGGTTCGTTCAACCAAGCAGAGTGGAACCGCGAAGAACAACGCCTCTGCAGCCGAATCGGGCTGCAGGGGTTTTTTGTTATCGCGGCATTTTATCAAGGTTCAGGGGAAGTGGGGTCCCAGCTATGTTCAGCAGAATGAAAGAAGACATCGATACGATATTTGAGAATGACCCTGCCGCGCGAGGCTGGTTCGAGGTTGTATTTACTTACTCCGGTTTGCATGCGCTATGGGCGCACCGGGTGGGGCATTGGTTTTATAAGAAGCGCTGGTTTACGATCGCACGAATCATTTCTCAAGTCAGCCGCTTCATGACAGGCATAGAGATTCATCCGGGGGCGAAGATCGGCAGAAGGTTTTTCATCGACCACGGCATGGGTGTGGTGATCGGGGAAACGTGCGAGATCGGGGACGACGTGCTGCTGTATCACGGGGTGACGCTCGGGGGTACGGGGAAAGAGAAGGGCAAACGGCATCCGACACTCGGTAACAATGTCGTCATCTCGGCCGGAGCCAAGGTTCTGGGCTCCTTCACGGTCGGAGAAAATTCAAGGATCGGCTCGAACGCGGTCGTGCTGTCGGAAGTGCCGCCGAACAGTACGGTGGTCGGCATCCCGGGACGGATCGTGAAGCGGGACGGGGTGCGCGTCGGACGGCTGGAGCACAACAATTTGCCGGATCCGGTCATCGAGATGTTCCGCCAACTGCAGGAGCAGGTCGATGAACTGAAAACGAAAGTGACGCACCTGGAATCGGAACGAAAGAACGGAGGAAGCGAATCTCATGACGCTTAAGATTTACAATACGTTAACCCGCAACAAGGATGAGTTTAAGCCGCTCACAGCGGGACAAGTAAACATGTACGTATGCGGGCCGACGGTTTACGACTATATTCATATCGGCAATGCACGGCCGGTCATCTTCTTCGACGTGGTGCGTCGATATCTCGAATCGATCGGGTACAACGTGAAGTATGTCGTTAATTTTACGGATGTGGACGATAAGCTGATTAAGAAGGCGGCAGAAATGGGAACGACGGTTCCTGAAGTAGCCGACTTGTTCGTGCAAAAGTATTATGAAGATACGAAAGGGCTCGGCGTTCGTGAAGCGACCGTGCATCCGCGAGTGACCCAAAATATGGGCGAGATTATCGCGTTCATCTCGGGCCTTGAAGCCAAAGGGCTTGCCTATGAAGCGGGAGGCGACGTATTCTTCCGCACGTCGAAGTTTGCGGAATACGGCAAGCTGTCGCAGCAAAATCTCGACGAACTGCAGTTCGGTATCCGTGTCGATGTCGATCAGCGCAAAGAGAACCCGCAAGATTTCGTGCTCTGGAAAGCGGCGAAGCCCGGTGAAATCAGCTGGTCGAGCCCTTGGGGCGACGGCCGCCCCGGGTGGCACATCGAGTGTTCCGCCATGGTTCGCAAATATTTGGGCGAGACGATCGATATTCACGGCGGGGGACAGGATTTGACATTCCCGCACCACGAATGCGAAATCGCGCAATCCGAAGGTTTAACCGGGCATCAGATGGCTAATTACTGGATGCATAACGGGTTCGTCAATATCAATAATGAGAAAATGTCGAAATCGCTCGGCAACGGCATAACCGTACACCAGCTCTTGAAGACGATTCCCGCGCAAGTCATTCGTTATTTCATGCTGTCGGGCCATTACCGCAACCCGCTCAATTTCAGCGACGAGGCCGTGGAGCAGGCCAAAGGCAGCTTAGCCCGCATTGAAAACTGTATCTCCGCGCTGAAGCATCGCCTGAAATCCGCAGCGGCGGAAACGGGGGGCGCTCCCGCTGCAGCGGATCCCGCGATTGCAGTAGCGGTTCAGGACGTGAAGGCGCAATTCGAAGCGAAAATGAACGACGACTTCAATACGCCGGATGCGATTACCGCCGTATTCGAATTAGTCAATGTGGCCAACCCTTACGCTAACCGCGAGGAAGTGAATGCGGCTACGCTGGAGCTTTTGCTGCAGCAGTTTGCGGCGATGGACGATGTGCTCGGCATTCTGGCGCCCGAAGCGGACGATTTGCTTGACGAAGAAATCGAGCAGCTGATCGCCGACCGTACCGAAGCCCGCAAAAGCAAGAACTGGGCTCGTGCGGATGAAATTCGCGATCTATTGACTGAACGCGGCATCGTGCTGGAAGATACGGCTCAGGGCATTCGTTGGCGGCGCAAATGACGGGGAATGGACGAGACGAGTTGAAGCCTGAAGTTGGAAGTGAATCGAGAAGTAACACTGAATCGAAACGTGATCCAGGACCGGAACCGGATCCATTCGGCGTTAACCTGTTTGCGTTTCCGCCGGCCCGCGAGCCGCGGCTGTTGAACCCTCTGGTGCTCGCGTACATGGGAGACGCCGTGTACGAGGTGTTTATCCGGCAATATGTGGTGTCGCAAACGAACCACAAGCCGAATCATTTGCATCGGCTCGCGACTCGGTACGTATCGGCCAAAGCGCAGGCCAAATCGTTAACGCGGTGGCTTCCTCTGTTGACGGAGGAGGAGACGGACATCGTGAAGCGCGGCCGCAACGCCAAGTCCGCTACGAAGGCGAAGAACGCGGACGTGCTCGAATACCGGCACAGCACCGCGTTCGAATGCTTGATCGGTTATTTATATTACATGCGCCGTTGGGAACGGCTGCTGTTCTTGCTGAACTTGTCGTTGGAGCGGGAAGAAGAAGCTGAACTCAAGAAATCTAAACTATAACGAGAGGACGACCTGCATGGAAGAAATCATTGGGGGCAAGCATTCCGTGTTGGAAGCGCTGCGTTCCGGCCGCACGATCAATAAAATATGGGTGGCCGAGCAGGCGCAAAAACAGCTGACGCAGCCGATCATCGCGGAGGCTAAGCAGCAAGGGGTTATCGTCCAGTTCGCCGATAAGCGGAAGCTGGATCAAATGGCCGGGGACATTCAGCATCAGGGCGTCGTCGCGCAGGTGGCTGCGTACGACTACGTAGACGTCGAGGATTTGCTTGCGCGCGCGGCGGAGAAGAATGAGACGCCGTTCCTGCTCATTTTGGACGAAATCGAAGATCCGCACAATCTCGGTTCGATTCTGCGGACGGCCGACTGCACGGGCGTACATGGCGTGATTATTCCGAAGCGGCGGTCCGTCGGATTGACAGCGACCGTCTCCAAGACATCGGCCGGCGCCGTTGAATACGTGCCGGTTGCGCGGGTCACGAACTTGGCGCAGACGATCGAGCAGTTGAAGCAGCAGGGCGTCTGGATCGCCGGTGCGGACGTGGGCGCCAAGGCTCCGCTTTACCAGACGAACTTAAATTTGCCGCTGGCGATCGTGATCGGCAACGAGGGCAAAGGCATTGGCCGGCTCATTCGGGAAAAGTGCGACTTTCTTCTGCAGCTGCCGATGTTCGGTCAAATCAATTCACTGAACGCGTCGGTTGCCGCTTCCGTCTTTATGTACGAAGTGGTGCGCCAACGGCTTGCGGCACAGTGAGCGGCCACAGCCGGTTTGATCTCGGCGGGTGGTCGGCATGATCCAAGAAATTTTGATTGTGGACGGGTACAACATTATCGGAGCGTGGCCGGAGCTGCAGAAGCTGAAGGAAATCCGGCTCGAAGAAGCGCGGGACCGGTTGATTCAGATCATGGCGGAATACCAGTCGTACTCCGGGATGAAGGTCATTCTCGTCTTTGATGCTTACTTTGTACCCGGGCTGGGCGGTAAATACACACAGAGCAAGCTCCCCATCTATTTTACGAAAGAGAAAGAAACGGCGGACGAGCTGATTGAAAGATTAGTGGTCACCCATATCGGGCGGCGTAAGCAGATTTATGTAGCGACTTCGGATATGACCGAGCAGCACGTCATCTTCGGCAAGGGAGCCTACCGGGTTCCGGCCAGCGAGCTGCTGGTGAAGGTTCGCCTTGCGCGTCAGGAAATCCGGCGTAAGATCAAGGATGAGGCCGAAACCAAGCGAAATACGTTCGACAGCCGCTTAAGCGACGAGCAGCGCAAACGGCTCGAGGATTGGCGGCGTGAGCGATAAAATAGCGTAAGGCCGTGGGCTTTGAAGCTTTTGCTAGCGCGAATTTTATTGACGATGTTAGGTTACATAATGTATACTAATCCTATCTTTCAAGCGCAGGCCGGAGGGATTGTGGTGAGTGTCGACTTCAAAGAATTGAGAATGTACGAATACGACCTCAAGGCAGACGAAGATGTAGTCGAAGCGGTCCGCGAAGGCGATAGCGATGCGCTGGAATACTTGATTAACAAGTATCGAAACTTCGTACGCGCCAAGGCACGATCTTATTTTTTGATCGGAGCCGATCGAGAAGATATCGTACAGGAAGGCATGATCGGGCTGTACAAGTCCATTCGCGACTTCCGCGGCGATAAGCTTGCCTCTTTCAAAGCATTTGCCGAGCTCTGCATTACCCGTCAGATCATCACGGCTATCAAGACAGCCACCCGCCAGAAGCATATCCCACTTAACTCTTACGTTTCCTTGGACAAGCCGATCTACGATGAAGATTCAGATCGAACGTTGCTGGATGTCATTTGCGGTTCCCGCGTATCCGATCCGGAAGAACTGATTATTAATCAAGAGGAATTCAGCGGTCTGGAAGACAAGATGGGCGAGATTTTGAGCGATCTCGAGCGCAAAGTGCTGATGCTGTATTTGGACGGAAGATCCTATCAAGAAATTGCTGTAGATTTGGATCGCCATGTCAAGTCTATTGACAACGCCCTGCAGCGCGTTAAACGCAAATTGGAGAGATATTTGGAAGTTCGCGACGCATAAAGTAGGCACCTTTCCTCTACCCGAGAAGGTGCCCTTTTTTGTGCCGTTGACCGCTGCGGGTGGTTTAACAGCCCCGTTGACGGTCCATACTGGTAATAACGAGCATGACAGGTGTAATCCTTTTTCCTTGACATGAAGTATGCCGTGTGCTAAAGTGTTCAGGTAGCCTTAAAACGAGTAGGCGTTTTTTTGCTGGTCGCATAAGGTTGTAAATCAAAGGCTGGTCCGTAGGAGGTGTACATCATGCGGGTGATCATCACGTTAGCGTGCACAAACTGCAAGCAGAGAAACTATACGTCTTCCAAAAATAAGCGCAACCATCCTGACCGCATGGAGCTCAAGAAATATTGCAAATTTTGCAATGAACAAACGGCTCATCGCGAAACTCGCTAGTTTTTTGGAGGTGTAGTTGTGTCCTTTTTAGCTAAAGTGAAGCAGGGATTCGGCAGCACGTTTTCTTTTTTTGGGGACGCTTGGTCCGAGTTGAAAAAAGTGAAATGGCCCAGCCGTAAAGAGCTGATTAGTTACACGCTGGTCGTGTTGTTTACGGTCATCTTCGTGACGGTGTACTTCTACGTTCTGGACTTAGGGATTTCTGAGCTGCTTCGCCTCGTGTTTCAATAATTCAGGCTGATTGGTGGCGCTAATGGGAATGGAAAAAAGATGGTACGTCGTACATACCTATTCCGGGTATGAAAACAAGGTGAAGGCCAATTTAGAAAAACGTGTGGAATCCATGGACATGAAGGACAAGATCTTTCGCGTGCTCGTGCCTATGGAAGAAGAGCTTGTGAACAAAGACGGTAAGAAAAAGACCGTAATGCGTAAAGTATACCCGGGATACGTGCTGGTGGAGATGATCCAAACGGACGATTCCTGGTATGTTGTGCGCAATACGCCTGGCGTTACCGGCTTTGTCGGGTCGACCGGTTCCGGTTCGAAACCGACGGCTTTGCTTCCTGAAGAAGTAGAGTCGATTCTCAAGCATATGGGCATGGAAGAACCGAAACCGAAGATCGATTTCGAACTGAAAGAGACGGTTCGCGTGAAGGTCGGTCCGTTCGCCAACTTCGTTGGGTCCGTGGAAGAAATTCTGGTCGACAAAAGCAAGCTGAAGGTGCACGTCAATATGTTTGGCAGGGAAACGCCGTTGGAGCTTGACTACCATCAGGTGGAAAAGCTGTAACATGATCGTCTGTCATACTACGAACGAGGAGGTGTCACACAATGGCAAAAAAAGTTATCAAAATGGTAAAACTGCAAGTTCCAGCAGGTAAAGCGAATCCGGCGCCGCCGATCGGTCCGGCACTCGGTCAAGCAGGCGTTAACATCATGGCGTTCTGCAAAGAGTTCAACGCTCGTACCGCAGATCAAGCAGGTTTGATCATTCCGGTCGTAATCACGGTTTTCGAAGACCGTTCTTTCACGTTCGAGACAAAAACGCCTCCGGCTGCCGTTCTTTTGCGCGTAGCTGCAAAGATCGAAAAAGGATCCGGCGAACCGAACAAGAAGAAAGTCGCAACCGTAAAACGCTCGCAAGTGCGCGAAATCGCCGAGCAAAAAATGCCTGACCTGAACGCTGCATCCGTCGAGGCTGCTATGCGTATGATCGAAGGTACGGCTCGCAGCATGGGCGTAGTCATCGAGGACTAATCGAAGGCTGCCATGCTTAAGTTTTCCTCGTCGGAGGAGAAC
This sequence comes from Paenibacillus sp. tmac-D7, assembly GCF_006519665.1. Lineage (NCBI taxonomy): Bacteria > Bacillati > Bacillota > Bacilli > Caryophanales > Paenibacillaceae > Paenibacillus > Paenibacillus sp. tmac-D7. Next base: position 20,312 of record NZ_VIDW01000032.1, read on the forward strand.
TTCAACCAGTGGGAGGATATTCCGCTAATACCACATAGGAGGACTGCAAAGTGGCTAAACACGGCAAAAAATACTTGGAAGCTTCCAAGTTGATCGACGCCGACACGTTCTATGAGCCGCTCGAAGCTATCGAGTTGGTTAAGAAGACGGCGGTAGCCAAATTCGACGAAACCGTCGAAGTGGCTGTGCGCTTGGGCGTAGACCCGAGAAAACAAGACCAAGCTGTTCGCGGCGTGGTTGTATTGCCTCACGGTACAGGTAAAACCAAACGTGTTCTTGTATTCGCAAAAGGCGAAAAAGCTAAAGAAGCGGAAGCGGCTGGCGCTGATTTCGTAGGCGATCAAGACATGATCAATAAAATCCAACAAGGTTGGTTCGACTTCGATGTCTGCGTAGCTACGCCGGACATGATGAGTGAAGTCGGTAAACTCGGTCGTATCTTGGGTGGTAAAGGTTTGATGCCTAACCCTAAAGCGGGCACTGTTACGTTTGACGTAGCGAAAGCCGTTCAGGAAATCAAGGCTGGTAAAATCGAATACCGTCTGGATAAAGCCGGACAAATCCATGCTCCGATCGGGAAAGTTTCCTTCGACGCCGAGAAGCTCGCAGAAAACTTCAAAGCCCTGATCGACGCGTTGAACAGAGCGAAACCGGCAGCTGCCAAAGGGGTATACCTGAAGAACATCGCGGTATCCTCGACGATGGGTCCGAGCGCTCGCATCAACGTAGCGAACCAACGATAAGGAACAGCTTGCCAGTTGACTTTCAAGGTCAGGCGTGCTAACCTAATTAGGTTCAATAACAAGTGAATATGCTTACCGTAGACAGCAGGTGCTCGGATGCTCCAAGCTTAATCTCCTGCCGAGGTGTTATGATAAACGTTCGATATTCGAAGCTTTACGGCTAGTGAATATGGGAATCATCATGCCTTCGCGTTGTCTGCGAAGGCATTTTCGTTTTCAGGCGAAGATGTTTTCGACAGACGCTCGGCTAGTGCGGACGATGTTTACGATAAGTTTCGGGTTACAAGGAGAATGCTTAGGAAGACGGTTACGGTTTTCTATCGAAAACTTGGCAGATGCTTTCGAAGCAGTTTTCTGACGAAAACTTGTAGGAGGTGCAAAAATGGCAAACGCAAAAATCATTGAGCAAAAAGCGGCTCAGGTGACGGAAGTATCCGAAAAACTGAAAGCAAGCTCCTGCGCGATTGTTGCGGACTACCGCGGTTTGAACGTAGCTCAAGTGACTGAGCTTCGTAAACAATTGCGTGAAGCCGGCATTGAGTTCCAAGTATTGAAAAATACGTTGGTACGCCGCGCGACAGCAACTGCAGAATTGACGGAACTGGACTCGTTCTTGAGCGGTCCTACCGCAATTGCATTCAGCAAAGACGACATTATCGCTCCTGCCAAAATCCTGACGGATTTTGCTAAGAAGAACGATAAATTGGAAGTTAAAGCAGGCGTGGTTGAAGGCAAAGTTGTAGACTTCAATCAAATCAAAGCATTGGCTGAACTGCCTTCCCGCGAAGGTCTTCTGTCCATGTTGCTCAGCGTGCTCCAAGCTCCAGTGCGCAACTTCGCCCTTGCGGTTAAAGCTGTCGCTGAGAAGCAAGAAGGCGGCGCGCAAGCGTAATACAAGCCGTACCTGTGCAAGACCACAAACTAAAACATCTTAATTAAGATAATGGAGGTTTAACCATGAGCAAAGAGCAAATCTTGGAAGCCATTAAAGGCATGACAGTATTGGAACTGAACGACCTGGTTAAAGCAATCGAAGAAGAATTCGGCGTAACTGCAGCAGCTCCAGTAGCTGTCGTTGCAGGCGCTGGCGCAGCAGCAGTCGAAGAGCAAACTGAATTCGACGTCATCTTGAACAACGCTGGTGCATCCAAAATCAACGTTATCAAAGTTGTTCGCGAAATCACAGGCCTCGGCTTGAAAGAAGCAAAAGATCTCGTAGACAACGCTCCGAAAGCGTTGAAAGAGAAAGTATCCAAAGAAGAAGCAGAAGCTGTAAAAGCAAAATTGGAAGAAGCAGGCGCTTCCGTAGAAGTGAAGTAATTAACTTCCAAACGCACCCCTTGTTCGAGGACGACCTCTGCAAGGGGTTTTGCTTTTGTCTGCAAAAAAGAATGGGAGGATTCGCGCATGGCGGAACACTATTACACGTCTAAGCCAAGTGTAGAGCATGATTTGCATCGGATTGAGGAGACGCTGCGCGGGCATAAGTTTGTATTTATGACGGATGCGGGCGTATTTTCCAAAAAAGGTGTCGATTTCGGATCGAAGCTTCTCGTGGAGACGGTTGAATTGACGCCCCAAGCTAAAGTGCTGGATGTTGGATGCGGATACGGGCCGATAGGTCTAGCCGCTGCTTGGATCGCGGCGCAAGGTCATGTCACGATGCTGGATATCAACGAACGAGCGATATCTTTGGCTAGAAGGAATGCGGAGCATAACCGCATTGCCAATGTGACGATTGTACAAAGCGATCTGCTTGCCGCGGTGAAAGGCCAGTTTTTCGATGCGGTGCTTACGAATCCTCCGATTCGTGCAGGAAAAGAGACGGTGCATCGCATATTCGAGCAAGCGCATGAAGCCTTGCTGGAAGGCGGGGCGCTATGGGTCGTCATTCAGAAGAAGCAGGGCGCGCCTTCGGCTTACGCGAAGCTCGAATCTCTCTTTTCGCAAGTGGAAGAAGTGGAACGGGACCGCGGCTATTGGATCATCAAGGCGACGAAATAGCGATAGAACGAGCTGGTGCAATCGCATCTTTCCGTTTTTCGCCGATGATGGGAATTATGTTGACTTGTATTTTGCACTGTGTTATTATAGTAAAATGTCAGCATTATGATTGGGTAATTTGTCTTTAGTTCACTAAAATGTCAAGAAGTTTTTTATGCCTCGGTTGAATAAAATTTAAACATCTGACGTATAATGTTTAGATTTTACGTAAACCCTACAAGGTATGTAGAAAATTGTGGTAACAATGAAGTGAAAAAAAGGTCTATTAATTTGCATCAGGATTAGAAGCTTCTACAAGAAGTTTGACTTCGCGAGTGCTTGAGTCGAGAAGGCTTCCCGCAGAGGCTTTTATTTTGTTCTATTGAGTAGACATGAGGGGTGAATCTAAGTTGGCGGGTCATCTTGTTCAATTAGGTCGACGTAAACGCAGGTCTTACGCTCGGATTCATGAGGTTTTGGAAGTGCCAAACCTTATTGAAATTCAACAAAAATCATATCAATGGTTTTTGGATGAGGGATTGCGCGAAATGTTTCAAGATATTTCCCCGATTCAGGATTTTACGGGGAATTTGGTGTTGGAATTTATCGACTATTCTCTCGGAGAGCCGAAGTATTCGGTGGATGAGTCCAAGGAACGTGATGTGACCTTCGCAGCGCCGCTTCGAGTGAAAGTGCGCCTGATCAACAAAGAAACCGGAGAGGTTAAAGAACAGGAAGTGTTCATGGGAGACTTCCCTCTGATGACCGAAACGGGAACTTTCATTATTAACGGTGCGGAACGGGTTATCGTCAGTCAGCTGGTTCGATCCCCCAGCGTCTATTTCAGCACCAAGGTCGACAAAAACGGGAAGAAAACCTATACGGCTACAGTCATTCCGAACCGCGGCGCATGGCTCGAGCTCGAGACGGATGCCAAGGACATTATTTATGTTCGGATCGATCGTACGCGGAAAATTCCGGTTACCGTATTGCTTCGCGCACTCGGCTTTGGAACGGATGCGGAAATTATCGATTTGCTCGGCGACGATGAATATATTCGCAACACCTTGGATAAAGACAATACGGACTCTACCGACAAGGCTCTGATCGAAATTTATGAGCGTCTTCGTCCGGGTGAGCCGCCTACGCTCGATAACGCCAGAAGCTTGCTGGTCGCGCGTTTCTTCGACCCGAAGCGATACGATCTGGCTAACGTAGGCCGTTACAAAATTAATAAGAAGCTTCATATTAAAAATCGCTTGTTCAATCAGCGTTTAGCTGAAACGCTCGTTGACCCGGGCACAGGCGAAATCATTGCGGAAGCCGGTCAGTTGATCGATCGACGATTGCTCGACACGATTCTTCCATTCCTGGAAGATAGCGTAGGCTTCAAAGAGTACAACATCACGAATGGCGTGGTGGAGAATGATCGAATCCCGCTGCAGTGCATCAATGTTTACTCGCCGATCGAAGACGGCAAAGTCGTGAAAGTGATTGCTAACGGTAAAATCGACAAAACCGTCAAGCACATTACACCTGCCGACATCATTGCGTCTATTAATTACTTTATGGACTTGCTGCATGGAATCGGCAGCACCGACGATATCGACCATCTCGGGAACCGTCGTCTCCGCTCCGTAGGCGAGCTGCTCCAGAACCAATTCCGGATCGGTTTGTCCCGGATGGAGCGTGTCGTTCGTGAACGGATGTCCATTCAAGACGTCAACACGATTACCCCGCAGCAGCTGATCAACATTCGTCCGGTCATTGCGTCGATTAAAGAGTTTTTCGGAAGCTCGCAGTTGTCCCAGTTTATGGACCAAACGAATCCGTTGGCCGAACTGACGCATAAACGGCGCTTATCCGCTCTCGGACCAGGTGGTTTGACCCGTGAGCGCGCAGGCTTTGAAGTCCGCGACGTGCATCACTCCCATTATGGACGGATGTGCCCGATCGAGACGCCAGAGGGTCCGAACATCGGTTTGATCAACTCCTTGTCGACGTTCGCGCGCGTGAATGAGTTTGGATTTATCGAGGCGCCTTATCGTCGCGTCGATCCCAACACGGGAGTCGTTACGGATGAGATTTCGTATTTGACAGCCGATGAAGAGGATAACTACGTTGTCGCTCAGGCGAATGCCGAACTGACCGAAGACGGCAAGTTTGCCAACGATACGGTCATTGTTCGTTACAAAGACGATAACTTGAGAATTGCCAAAGACCGCGTCGACTATATGGACGTTTCTCCGAAACAGGTCGTATCCGTCGCGACGGCGCTCATTCCGTTCTTGGAGAACGATGACTCGAACCGTGCCCTCATGGGATCGAACATGCAGCGTCAGGCCGTACCTTTGCTCATTCCGAAGGCGCCGCTCGTCGGGACGGGAATGGAGCATAAGTCGGCGAAAGATTCCGGTGTATGTATCGTTTCCAAAGTGAACGGGGTTGTAGAGAAGGTTTCCGCCAACGAGATCTGGGTGCGCCGTCAGGAAATTGTAGATGGCCGCGTCGTTAATGGCGATATCATTAAACATAAATTGCATAAATTTTTACGTTCTAACCAAGGGACTTGCATCAACCAACGTCCGATTTGCCATAAAGGCGAGCAAGTCCGTGTCGGCGACATTCTAGCCGACGGGCCTTCGACGGAACAAGGCGAATTGGCGCTTGGCCGCAACGTGGTCGTAGCCTTCATGACATGGGAAGGGTACAACTACGAGGATGCGATTTTGCTGAGCGAACGACTGGTGAAGGAAGATGTGTATACTTCCATTCACATTGAAGAATACGAATCCGAAGCGCGTGATACGAAGCTCGGACCGGAAGAAATTACGCGCGATATCCCGAACGTCGGGGAAGATGCGTTGAAGAACCTTGACGAACGCGGAATTATCCGTGTCGGCGCGGAAATCGCCGCAGGCGATATCCTGGTCGGTAAAGTAACGCCGAAAGGCGTGACCGAGCTGACGGCGGAAGAACGTTTGCTTCATGCGATCTTCGGCGAGAAGGCGCGTGAAGTTCGCGACACGTCCCTCCGCGTGCCGCATGGTACGGATGGTATCGTCGTTGACGTGAAGGTGTTTACCCGCGAGAACGGAGACGAGCTGCCGCCGGGCGTCAATCAACTGGTTCGTGTCTATATTGCCCAAAAACGGAAAATTTCCGAGGGCGATAAGATGGCCGGTCGTCACGGCAACAAAGGTGTCGTTGCCCGCATCTTACCGGAAGAGGACATGCCGTTCCTTCCGGACGGTACGCCTGTTGAAGTTGTTTTGAACCCGCTCGGCGTTCCTTCGCGGATGAACATCGGTCAAGTTCTTGAGGTTCACTTGGGCATGGCTGCGAGATATCTCGGCATCCATACCGCTACGCCTGTATTCGACGGCGCTCGCGAATACGACGTGTTCGATACGATGGAAGAAGCCGGCATGCAGCGCAACGGTAAGACGCTTCTGTTTGACGGCCGCACCGGCGATCCGTTCGAACGGGAAGTTACCGTCGGCGTCATGTATATGATCAAGCTTGCGCACATGGTTGACGATAAAATCCATGCGCGCTCCACAGGTCCATACTCGCTCGTTACGCAACAGCCGCTTGGCGGTAAGGCCCAGTTCGGCGGCCAGCGTTTCGGGGAGATGGAAGTATGGGCGCTTGAGGCCTATGGTGCCGCCTATACGCTGCAGGAAATATTGACCGTTAAATCCGATGACGTCGTCGGCCGCGTGAAAACGTACGAATCGATCGTCAAGGGCGAGAATGTGCCGGAACCTGGCGTACCGGAGTCGTTCAAGGTTTTGATCAAGGAACTTCAAAGCTTGGGGATGGACGTGAAGATTCTCTCCGAGAACGAAGAAGAGATCGAAATGAAAGAAATGGACGACGAAGACGAAGTGACAAGCGACAAGCTGAACTTGAATTTAGAAGGCGCAGAGATGGGTGTAGAGTAAGCTCTGCCAGCAGAATAAGCATTGTGCCTTGGGTGCTAACCGGCATCTAAGGCACATATCGATACGGCGCATGCGTCCGATAGCGTTTTGACAGACAAAACATGGAGGAGGGTTGCTCCTTGATCGACGTCAACAATTTTGAGTTCATGAAAATCGGTTTGGCTTCCCCGGACAAGATCCGTTCGTGGTCCCGCGGCGAAGTGAAGAAGCCGGAGACAATCAACTATAGAACTTTGAAGCCGGAAAAAGAAGGTCTGTTTTGCGAGAAAATTTTCGGACCGACCAAGGACTGGGAATGTCATTGCGGTAAGTACAAACGTGTCCGTTACAAAGGGGTCGTGTGCGATCGCTGCGGCGTTGAAGTGACGCGCCAGAAAGTTCGCCGCGAGCGGATGGGGCATATCGAACTTGCCGCTCCAGTATCGCATATTTGGTACTTCAAAGGTATTCCTAGCCGTATGGGGCTTGCGCTCGATATGTCTCCGCGTTCCTTGGAAGAAATCATTTACTTCGCTTCCTATGTGGTCACCGATCCGGGTGATACGCCGCTGGAGAAAAAACAGCTGTTGTCTGAGAAGGAATACCGCAGCTATCGCGAGAAATACGGCTACGCCTTCCAAGCCGGTATGGGCGCGGAAGCCGTTAAGAAGCTGCTGCAGGATATCGATATCGAGAAAGAAGTCGATATGCTGAAGGAAGAGCTTAAGACGGCCCAAGGTCAACGCCGTAACCGTGCGATTAAGCGTCTTGAAGTCATGGAGGCGTTCCGGAATTCCAAAAATATGCCGGAGTGGATGGTGCTCGACGTACTGCCGGTCATCCCGCCGGAGCTTCGTCCGATGGTTCAGTTGGACGGCGGCCGCTTTGCGACCTCCGACTTGAACGATTTGTATCGCCGCGTGATTAACCGGAACAACCGGTTGAAGCGTCTGCTCGATCTCGGCGCGCCGGACATCATCGTGCAGAACGAGAAACGGATGCTCCAGGAAGCCGTTGACGCTTTGATCGACAACGGCCGCCGCGGCCGTCCGGTAACGGGTCCGGGGAACCGGCCGTTGAAATCCCTCAGTCATATGCTGAAAGGGAAGCAAGGACGTTTCCGTCAAAACCTGCTCGGTAAACGGGTAGACTATTCCGGTCGTTCCGTTATCGTAGTTGGGCCGAGCCTGAAGATGTACCAGTGCGGTCTTCCTAAGGAAATGGCACTTGAATTGTTTAAGCCCTTCGTCATGAAGGAGCTTGTTAATAAAGGTCTTGCGCATAACATCAAGAGCGCGAAGCGCAAAGTGGAACGCGTAAGTCCGGAAGTTTGGGACGTGCTCGAAGAAGTCATTAAAGAGCATCCGGTTCTGTTGAACCGTGCCCCTACCCTTCACCGTTTGGGCATTCAGGCGTTCGAACCGATTCTGGTCGAAGGCCGCGCCATTAAGCTTCACCCGCTCGTCTGTACGGCATACAATGCCGACTTCGACGGCGACCAAATGGCGGTGCACGTGCCGTTGTCGGCGGAAGCGCAGGCCGAAGCCCGCGTACTGATGCTGGCGTCCGGGAACATCTTGAACCCGAAAGACGGTAAGCCGGTTGTTACGCCTTCGCAGGATATGGTTCTCGGAAGCTTCTATCTGACAACGGAGAACAAAAACTCTAAGGGCTCACTAACGATCATTCGTACGGTAGCGGAAGCGGTGTCGATGTATCATCGCGGCGACGCTTCGCTTCATGCCCGTGTTGCGATCCCGGCGAAAGCGCTGGGTAAAACCAGCTTTACGCCAGAGCAGCAGGAAGCGATATTGATTACTACGGTCGGTAAAATCATTTTCAATGAGATTTATCCGAAAGATTTCCCGTATATCAACGAAGCGACGAAAGCGAACTTGTTGAACGGTGTATCCGACAACTATTTCGTGTTCGAGAAGGGCGGAGACATCCGCGCCAAGATGGAAGAGCTGCCGGAGACGAAAGCCGTAGGTAAAGACTACCTCGGTACGATCATCGCAGAATGCTTCCGTCGATATCATACGACCCAAACATCGATCATTCTCGACAATATTAAACAGCTTGGGTTCACGTACTCGACGCGTGCGGGGATTACGATCGCGGTAGCCGACGTTACGGTACCTACCGAGAAGGATCAGATTCTGGCTGAGTCCGACGAGAAAGTCAAAGTCGTGACGAACCAGTACCGCCGCGGTTTGATCACCGATGACGAGCGTTATGACCGTGTCATCGCGATCTGGAGCAAGGCGAAGGACGAAATTACCGATATTCTGATGAAATCGCTCGACAAATACAATTCCATCAACATGATGGTGGAATCCAAAGCACGGGGTAACAAATCGCAGATCACCCAGCTGGGCGGTATGCGCGGTCTGATGGCGAATCCGTCGGGTAAAATCATGGAGTTGCCGATCAAATCGAACTTCCGCGAAGGCCTGACCGTCTTGGAGTACTTTATCTCCACGCACGGAGCGCGTAAAGGTTTGGCGGATACGGCGCTTCGTACGGCGGATTCCGGTTACCTGACGCGTCGTCTAGTCGACGTGGCGCAGGACGTTATCGTTCGCGATGAAGACTGCGGTACGGACAAAGGTTTCATGGTCAGCACGATTCGCGACGGGAAAGAGATCATTGAAGATCTGTACGACCGGATTGAAGGCCGTTATTCCTTTGAAACGGTTCGCCATCCGCAAACCGGCGAAATCCTGGTATCCCGCAATGAGCTGATCGAAGCCTCGATCGCTGATAAAATCATCGCGGCGAACGTAGAACGTATTCAAATTCGTTCCGTACTGAGCTGCCGTTCCAAGCATGGCGTATGTAAAAAATGTTACGGACGCAACCTGGCTACGGGTCAACACGTTGAAATCGGGGAAGCGGTCGGTATTATTGCCGCCCAATCCATCGGCGAACCGGGTACCCAGCTCACGATGCGTACGTTCCATACCGGCGGCGTTGCCGGCGACGATATTACACAAGGTTTGCCACGGATTCAGGAGTTGTTCGAGGCTCGGAATCCGAAGGGGCAAGCGATCATTTCGGAGATCGACGGCGTGGTTAAGGAAATTCGCGAAGCGAAAGACCGCCGCGAGATTGAAGTGCAGGGCGAAGCCGAATCCAAAACGTATGCGGTGCCGTACGGCTCTCGGATTCGCGTGACCGTGAACCAGAACGTAGAAGCCGGCGACGAGCTGACAGAAGGCTCCATCGACCCGAAAGAAATGCTGCGCATCAAAGGGATTCGCGGTGTGCAAAACTATATCCTGCAAGAGGTTCAACGCGTTTACCGGAATCAAGGGGTAGAAATCAACGACAAGCACGTTGAGGTTATGATCCGTCAGATGCTGCGCAAAATTCGCATCGTAGATGCCGGTAATACCACGCTGCTTCCAGGTTCGTTCGTCGATATTCATGAATATGAAGAAGCGAACAAGGTGGCGCTCTTTGCAGGCGAAGAACCGGCTGTAGCCAAACCCGTATTGCTCGGGATTACGAAAGCGTCGCTCGAAACCGACTCCTTCTTGTCGGCCGCATCTTTCCAAGAGACGACTCGCGTACTTACGGACGCTGCCATCAAAGGGAAGGTCGACCAGTTGCTCGGCTTGAAAGAGAACGTCATTATCGGCAAACTGATTCCGGCAGGTACGGGAATGAGCCGTTACCGCAATATTCGGATCACCGATCCGAATGCCGAGCCGGAGGATGAACAGACCGACGAGGCGCCGGAAGCAGTAACTGTTGAATAGAATATGAATTGAAATGCGCCGTTTGCTTTCTTGCCATCTGTAAAAATTGCGAGAAAGCGAGCGGCGATTCTTGACACGATATAAGCGAAGTGCTAATATATCAAAGTGTGCCATTTTACATGCCTCGTCACCTGTCATTCGGAGGGGATTCAACCTGAGTCTCGATAAAGTAAAGCAGGCTGCGAAATTGACAATAGGCACCAAGCAAGCGATGAAGCTGGTGGAGCTAGGAGAGGCCACGGAAGTTTTTATTGCTAAAGATGCAGATCCGCGGATCACGATAAAAATGGTTAACCTCTGCAAGAAAATGGGGGTTAAAGTCACTTACGTGGAATCCATGAATATGTTAGGTAAAGCGTGTGGCATCGAAGTAGGCGCCGCTATGGCGGCTGTAGTGAATGAATAAAGAGCCGACGTTTTTGTTCGGGAAAATGCAACAAACTCCCGGGCAAAAACGTTTCCTATGTTCATTTACGATTCGCCTGGATCTGTGGGCTTGAAAAAACGGAAGAACATTCATTTTGAAGGAGGTGGCCACAATGCCAACAATTAACCAGCTCGTTCGTAAAGGACGCCAAGCGAAAGTAGTTAAATCCAAATCCCCAGCTCTTCAAAGAGGCTTCAACGCTTTGAAAAGAGAGCAAACGGATATCAGCTCCCCTCAAAAACGCGGTGTATGTACTCGTGTAGGTACAATGACACCGAAAAAACCGAACTCCGCACTTCGTAAATATGCGCGTGTTCGTTTGACTAACCGTGTTGAGGTAACAGCTTACATCCCGGGTATCGGACACAACCTGCAAGAGCACAGCGTCGTTCTGATCCGCGGCGGTCGGGTAAAAGACCTTCCAGGGGTACGTTACCACATCGTTCGCGGCGCGCTCGATACTGCAGGCGTGAACAACCGTAAGCAAGCTCGTTCCAAGTACGGCGCGAAACGCCCGAAAGTGAAAAAGTAATTTTTTATTTTAAAAAATCGAATGCACTTTTTGAGAAAGGGGGATAACTATGCCTCGTAAAGGTCCAGTTACTCGCAGAGACGTATTGCCAGATCCGGTATACAACAGCAAATTGGTTACTCGTTTGATCAACCGCATCATGATTGACGGTAAAAGAGGAGTAGCACAATCTATTCTGTACAATGCCTTCAATCTGATTCAAGAGCGTACAGGTAAAGATCCGATGGAAGTGTTTGAACAAGCCATCAAGAACATCATGCCTGTCCTCGAAGTCAAAGCTCGCCGTGTGGGGGGCGCCAACTATCAAGTTCCGATCGAAGTTCGTCCGGAGCGCCGCTCCACTTTGGGACTTCGTTGGCTCGTCAACTACTCCCGTCTTCGCGGTGAGAAGACGATGGAAGAAAGATTGGCTGCCGAAATCATGGATGCCAGCAACAACACTGGTGCTTCCGTGAAAAAACGTGAAGATACGCACAAAATGGCTGAAGCCAACAAAGCGTTCGCACACTATCGTTGGTAAAATACAATTCCTATTTTTAGGAAGGAGACAACCTGATGGCTAGACAGTTCTCCTTGAAAGATACGCGTAACATCGGGATTATGGCGCATATCGATGCTGGTAAGACGACTACAACTGAGCGTATCTTGTTCTATACAGGCCGCGTGCACAAAATCGGTGAAGTTCACGAAGGTGCAGCTACGATGGACTGGATGGAGCAAGAGCAAGAGCGCGGAATCACGATTACTTCCGCTGCTACAACAGCTCAATGGAAAGATCACCGCATCAATATTATCGACACCCCGGGACACGTTGACTTCACAGTTGAGGTTGAGCGTTCCCTCCGCGTATTGGACGGAGCAGTAGGCGTATTCAGTGCCAAAGAAGGCGTTGAGCCGCAATCGGAAACCGTTTGGAGACAAGCGGACCGTTATGGTGTTCCACGGATTGCTTATGTCAATAAAATGGACATCATCGGCGCAGACTTCTTGCAAGTTATCGAATCGATGCGCGCGAAGCTTGGTGCGAACGCAGTTGCTATCCAACTGCCGATCGGTGCCGAGAATGATTTCAAAGGCGTTATCGATTTGATCGAGCGTAGAGCCTATGTGTACAAAGACGATTTGGGTAAAGATCCTATTGAGTCTGATGTACCTGCGGAATACGCAGATAAAGTCGAGGAGCTTCGCTCTGAGCTTGTCGAGAAAGTTGCAGAACTGGACGAAGAGCTTATGATGAAATACCTCGAAGGCGAAGAGCTGACGATCGAAGAAATTAAAGGTGCATTGCGCAAAGGCGTTTGTTCCGTTAGTATCTTCCCGGTCATCTGCGGCTCGTCTTACCGTAACAAAGGCGTTCAAATGATGCTGGATGCAGTTATTGATTACCTGCCGTCTCCACTCGATGTACCGGACATCAAAGGTACGCTGGACGACGGTACGGAAGTTGTTCGCAAATCCTCTGACGATCAACCGTTTGCGGCACTTGCGTTCAAAATCATGACGGATCCGTTTGTCGGTAAATTGACGTTCTTCCGCGTATATTCCGGTGTATTGAACTCCGGTTCCTACGTATTGAACGCAACGAAAGGCAAACGTGAACGGATCGGCCGTATTCTCCAAATGCACGCGAACAGCCGCCAAGAGATCAGCGAAGTTTACTCCGGTGATATCGCAGCTGCCGTTGGCCTGAAGGATACCGTTACCGGCGATACGCTGTGTGATGAGAAAAACCCGGTCGTTCTCGAATCCATGAACTTCCCAGAGCCGGTTATCCAGCTCGCAGTTGAGCCGAAAACAAAAGCCGACCAAGATAAAATGGGCGTTGCTTTGGCCAAGCTCTCCGAGGAAGATCCGACTTTCCGCGCACACACGGACGAAGAAACAGGCCAAACGATTATATCCGGTATGGGTGAGCTTCACCTTGAGATTATCGTTGACCGTATGCTTCGCGAGTTCAAGGTAGAAACTAACGTGGGTAAACCGCAGGTTGCTTACCGTGAAACGTTCCGTCAACCGGCTAGAGTCGAAGGCAAGTTCGTTCGCCAATCCGGTGGCCGTGGTCAATACGGACATTGTTGGGTGGAGTTCGAACCGCTTGAGCCGGGAACTGGCTTCCAGTTCGAAAGCAAAATCGTGGGTGGATCGATTCCTAAGGAATTCGTTGCTCCGATCCAAGCGGGTATTGAAGAGTCTATGAAAAACGGCGTATACGCAGGCTTCCCGCTTGTGGATATCAAAGCTACCGTCGTTGACGGATCTTACCATGACGTCGACTCCTCGGAGATGGCGTTTAAGATTGCCGGTTCGATGGCACTTAAAGCAGCGGCTGAGAAGTGTAAACCGGTATTGCTTGAGCCGATCATGAAAGTCGAAGTTACCGTTCCGGAAGAGTACATGGGCGACGTTATGGGCGACCTGAACTCCCGCCGCGGACGTATCGAAGGTATGGATGCGCGTTTCGGCGCACAAATCATTCGTGCCAAGGTGCCTTTGTCTGAAATGTTCGGTTACTCCACAACTTTGCGTTCCCGTACGCAAGGCCGTGGCGTATACTCGATGGAAATCTCGCACTATGAAGAAGTACCTAAGTCGATTGCGGAAGAAATCGTCGCAAAAAACAAAGGTGCCTAATATAAATCCCATTATCTAAGGAGGCAATCCACTCATGGCAAAAGCGAAATTTGAACGCAATAAGCCGCACGTTAACATTGGTACGATCGGTCACGTTGACCATGGTAAAACAACGTTGACAGCGGCAATCACAACTGTATTGTCAAAAAAATACGGCGGTGCCGCTGTAGCATTTGACCAAATCGATAAAGCTCCAGAAGAGCGCGAGCGCGGTATCACGATCTCCACTGCGCACGTTGAATATGAAACGCCTAACCGCCACTACGCACACGTAGACTGCCCAGGCCACGCCGACTATGTTAAAAACATGATCACCGGCGCAGCACAAATGGACGGCGCGATCCTGGTTGTATCCGCAGCTGACGGCCCTATGCCGCAAACTCGCGAGCACATCCTGTTGTCCCGCCAAGTAGGCGTGCCTTACATCGTCGTATTCTTGAACAAATGCGACATGGTTGAAGACGAAGAGTTGCTTGAACTGGTTGAAATGGAAGTTCGCGACCTTCTTAACGAGTATGAGTTCCCTGGCGACGACACTCCGATCGTTCGCGGCGCAGCTCGTGAAGCTCTTCAAAACCCAGACGGTCCTTGGGCTGACAAAATCGTTGAGCTGTTCGAGCACATCGACACTTACATCCCAACGCCTGAGCGCGATACAGACAAGCCTTTCCTGATGCCGGTAGAGGACGTGTTCACGATCACTGGTCGTGGTACCGTTGCTACAGGTCGTGTAGAGCGCGGTGTAATTAAAGTCGGCGATGAGGTCGAAATCATCGGTCTTCAAGAAGACACTCGCAAATCCGTTGTTACGGGCGTAGAGATGTTCCGTAAATTGCTTGATTCCGCACAAGCTGGCGACAACGTTGGCGCATTGCTTCGCGGTGTAGACCGTAAAGATATCGAGCGTGGTCAAGTATTGGCTAAACCGGGTTCGGTTAAGCCTCACACGAACTTCACGGCTCAAATCTACGTTCTGACTAAAGAAGAGGGTGGCCGTCACAAGCCTTTCTTCACAGGTTACCGTCCGCAGTTCTACTTCCGTACAACTGACGTTACGGGTATCATCAACTTGCCGGAAGGCACAGAGATGGTTATGCCTGGCGACAACATCACGGTAACGGTTGAGCTGATCTCGCCAATCGCTATCGAAGAAGGTACTCGCTTCGCAATTCGCGAAGGCGGCCGTACAGTTGGCGCCGGTGCCGTTGCTTCCATCCAAAAATAATTGCAGTTTCCAATCCCTTCATCTAAATAGATGAAGGGATTATTTATTTTTAGGCAAAAGTCGCTTTTCTTCTTGCTTTTTGTTTCAATATTTAATATAATAGTGAACGTTGGTCTGTGACGTTGCGATGATGTGAGAGGTTGCTGACACACCCGGCTCCTTTGCCATAGGGGCGGTCGTCAGGAGATTTTCACGGAGTATGTCCGATACTAAATTGGGCGATAGAAGGAGGGAATACTATGGCAAAGCAAAAGATTCGTATTCGTTTGAAGGCTTATGATCACAGAGTTTTGGATCAATCCGCTGAGAAAATTGTGGACACAGCCAAGCGTTCCGGTGCTGGAGTGTCTGGTCCGATTCCGCTTCCAACCGAGAAGCAAATCATCACGATCTTGCGCGCGGTACACAAGTACAAAGATTCGCGCGAGCAATTCGAAATGCGTACGCATAAGCGTTTGATCGATATCGTCAATCCGACGCCGCAAACCGTTGATGCGTTGATGCGTTTGGATCTGCCGTCCGGTGTGGACATCGAAATCAAACTGTAATATACACATTGTGGATAAACTTAAAGCAAGAGAGGAAAAGAGGTGTCAACGATGACTAAAGGTATCTTAGGTAAGAAACTTGGGATGACTCAAGTGTTTACTCCCGAAGGATTGGTTGTACCGGTTACCGTAATCCAGGCAGGTCCTTGCACCGTGCTGCAAAAGAAAGATGCGGAGAATGACGGTTACGAAGCCATCCAAATCGGTTTTGAAGAGAAGAAAGAACACAGAGCGAATAAACCGGAGTTGGGCCATGCGAAGAAAGCTGGAGCAACACCTAAGCGCTACATTAAAGAGATTCGCGGTATTGAGATTGCTGGTTATGAAGTTGGCCAGGAAATCAAAGCCGATCTATTCTCCGAAGGCGAATTCGTTGATGTAACTGGAACATCCAAAGGTAAAGGGTTCCAAGGTAATATCAAAAGACATAACCAATCCAGAGGTCCAATGGCTCACGGTTCCCGTTATCACCGCGGTCCTGGTTCCATGGGTTCGATCCAAGCTAACCGTGTTCCGAAGGGTAAAAACCTGCCAGGACATATGGGTACGGAAACTGTAACTATCCAGAAGCTTGAAGTGGTTAAAGTCGATGCTGAGCGTAACGTGCTCTTGATTAAAGGCTCCATTCCGGGTCCTAAAAATAGCTTCGTAACCGTTAAATCTACGGTGAAGAAGTAAGAAAGCAAGAAAGGAGGATAACAAATGCCAAAAGTAGCAGTATTTAATGTTAGTGGTTCGCAAGTTGGCGAATTGGAATTGGCGGATAGCGTGTTTGGTATCGAACCGCATGCTTACGCGTTAAACCAGGCGGTGCTTTTGCAACGCGCTTCGCTTCGCATGGGAACTCATAAAGTTAAAGGGCGTTCCGAAGTTCGCGGCGGCGGTCGTAAGCCTTGGAAACAAAAAGGTACGGGTCGTGCGCGTCAAGGTAGTATCCGCTCTCCGCAATGGAAAGGCGGCGGCGTCGTTTTCGGACCGACACCTCGCAGCTATTCGTTCAAATTGCCAAAGAAAGTACGTCGCTTGGCGATTAAATCCGCGTTGTCTTCCAAGGTGCTGGCAAGTGAGATTATCGTATTGGATCAGCTTCAATTGGCAGCTCCAAAAACGAAAGATTTCGCAGCGATCTTGAACAACTTGAAAGTAGAACGTAAGGCTTTGGTCGTAACGGCAGCTTATGACGAGAACGTAGCGTTGTCCGCGCGTAATATCCCAGGCGTGAAGTTTGTCTCGGCTGAAGGTATTAATGTGCTTGACGTTATGGTGTACGACAAGCTGATCATTACGAAAGATGCGGTGCAAAAAGTAGAGGAGGTGTTTGCGTAATGAAAAACCCTCGCGATATTATTAAGCGCCCGATCATTACTGAACGTACCAGCGAAATGATGGCTGAGAAGAAATATGTGTTCGAGGTTGATATCCGTTCCAACAAAACGGAAGTCAAACAAGCGATCGAGCAAATTTTCAAAGTGAAAGTAACCAATGTAAATACATTGAGAATGCCGGCTAAGCCTAAGCGTTACGGTCGTTACTCCGGATATACGTCCGAGTGGAAAAAAGCGATTGTTACTCTTACGCCAGACAGCAAAGAACTCGAATTTTTCGAGTCCGTCTAAAGCATAATTTTTGAAGTAAGGAGGGAATCCACGTGCCAATCAAAAAATATAAGCCTACGTCCCCGGCCAGACGTGCGATGTCGGTTTCGACATTCGAAGAAATCACAACATCGACGCCGGAGAAATCGCTTTTGGCTCCTCTGAGCAAAAAAGCGGGTCGTAACAACCAAGGTAAAATTACGGTTCGTCACCAAGGCGGCGGACATAAGCGTAAATACCGCATTATCGATTTCAAACGGAATAAAGATGGAATACCCGGTCGCGTTGCTACAATCGAGTATGATCCGAACCGTTCCGCTAACATCGCGCTGATCCATTACGTGGATGGCGAAAAACGCTACATCATCGCTCCTAAAGGCTTGAAAGTGGGCGACCAAGTCGTATCCGGTCCGGATGCAGACATCAAGGTAGGTAACGCGCTTCCGCTCGAGAATATCCCGGTCGGTACGGTTATCCACAATATTGAGTTGAAACCTGGCAAAGGCGGCCAATTGGTTCGCGCTGCCGGTACAGAAGCTCAGTTGCTCGGTAAAGAAGATCAATACGTAACGATTCGTTTGTCTTCCGGCGAAATGAGAAAAATCCTCAAAGTTTGCCGCGCAACGGTCGGTTCCGTAGGTAACGAAGATTACGAACTTGTCAAAATCGGTAAAGCAGGACGTTCCCGTTGGCTCGGTCAAAGACCGGAAGTTCGCGGTTCCGTCATGAACCCGAACGATCACCCGCACGGTGGTGGTGAAGGCCGCTCCCCGATCGGTCGTAAATCTCCAATGTCTCCATGGGGCAAACCGACGCTCGGATACAAAACACGGAAGAAAAACAAAGCTTCCAACCAATACATTGTACGTCGCCGTACGAAGTAATAGACTTACCGTTTGGCTTAAAGAAGGGAGGAACGAAGCATGGGTCGCAGTTTGAAAAAAGGGCCGTTTATCGATGGCTATCTTTTGAAGAAAGTGGAAGACATGAATGCAGCAACCAAGAAACAAGTGATCAAAACTTGGTCCCGCCGCTCCACTATTTTCCCGCAATTCATCGGACACACATTTGCCGTTTATGACGGTAGAAAGCATGTTCCGGTTTATGTAACGGAAGATATGGTAGGACATAAGCTTGGTGAATTCGCGCCAACCCGTACGTACAAAGGTCACGACGACGATAAGAAAACGGGTAAACGCTAAGATTGAACGTGACATAGATTCAGTTTGTGAACGAGAGGAGGTACATCCATGCAACAAGCTAAAGCCATTGCAAGATACGTACGCATTGCTCCCCGTAAAGCTCAGCTCGTGGTTGACTTGATCCGCGGCAAGCAAGTGGGCGAAGCGATTGCAATTTTGCGTCATACGCCTAAGTCGGCATCTCCGATCATCGAGAAGCTGCTGAACTCGGCCGTTGCGAATGCGGAGCATAACTACTCCCTGGATCCTAACAGCCTGGTGATTTCCCAAGTGTTTGTCGATCAAGGACCGACTTTGAAGAGATTCCGTCCTCGCGCTATGGGTCGTGCGAGCCGCATCAATAAACGTACCAGCCACATTACATTAGTGGTATCTGAGAAATAAGGAGGGACAACGTGTGGGCCAAAAAGTAAACCCGGTAGGACTTAGAATCGGTATTATTCGCGATTGGGAGTCCAAATGGTATGCCGGCAAAGATTTCGGCGATTTGTTGATGGAAGACGTTAAAATTCGCGAATATTTGAAGCAAAAATTGAAAGAATCCGCCGTTTCCCGCATCGAAATCGAGCGTGCGGCTAACCGCGTGAACGTTACGATTCATACGGCGAAACCAGGTATGGTTATCGGTAAAGGCGGTTCCGAAGTAGAAGTGATCCGCGCCTACCTGTCCAAGCTGACGAACGGCAAGAAAGTACACATCAATATCAGTGAAGTAAAATCCCCTGACCTGGATGCGATTCTGGTCGCTGAGAGCATTGCACAACAATTGGAGCGTCGCGTATCGTTCCGTCGTGCGTTGAAACAAGCGATTCAAAGATCGATGAGATCCGGCGCTAAAGGGATTAAAACATCGGTTAGCGGTCGTTTGGGCGGAGCGGAAATCGCCAGAACGGAAGGCTACAGCGAAGGTACGGTGCCGCTGCACACGCTGCGTGCGGACATCGACTACGGAACGGCTGAAGCTCACACCACGTACGGACGGATCGGCGTAAAAGTTTGGATCTATCGTGGCGAAGTTCTTCCAACGGCTAAGAAAAAGGCTGCTACGGAAGGAGGCAACTAATCATGTTAGTTCCTAAACGTGTAAAACACCGCAAAGAGCACCGCGGCAGCATGAGCGGTCGCGCAAAAGGCGGTCAGGAAGTACATTTCGGCGAATACGGTTTGCAAGCTGTGGAACCGGCTTGGGTAACCAACCGTCAAATCGAAGCTGCCCGTATCGCGATGACTCGTTATATTAAGCGGGGCGGTAAAGTTTGGATCAAAATTTTCCCTTCCAAACCGATTACCCAAAAGCCGCTTGAAGTTCGGATGGGTAGCGGTAAAGGTAACGTAGAGAAATGGGTTGCAGTCGTAAAACCAGGTAAAGTTCTGTTCGAACTTGCCGGCGTTAGCGAAGAAATCGCCCGTGAAGCTATGCGTCTCGCCTCTCACAAGCTGCCGATCAAGACGAAGTTTGTGAAAAGAGAAGAACTGGGTGGTGAAGCAAATGAAAGCTAGTGAATTTCGCAACTTAACCACTGCTGAGATCGAACAAAAGATTGCCGGATTTAAAGAGCAACTCTTTAACCTCCGTTTTCAACTGGCTACAGGTCAACTGGATAATCCCGTACAGATTCAAAAAGTACGCAAAGAGATTGCTCGGGCAAAGACTGTTTTGCGTGAAAGAGAATTGGGAATCACTAGTTAATGAATTTGAGAGGAGGATCTCGCAATGGCTGAACGCAACGAGCGTAAAACGCAAGTGGGCAAAGTCGTGAGCGACAAAATGGATAAAACCATCGTTGTTGCTGTAGAAACTTACAAAAAACACGATTTGTATCACAAGCGCATTAAATATACGAAAAAGTTCAAAGCGCATGATGAGAACAACGAAGCTAAAATCGGCGATGTTGTAAAAATCATGGAAACTCGTCCGCTCTCCAAGGATAAACGTTGGAGATTGGTTGAAGTGGTTGAAAAAGCGGTTATCGTTTAATATATGCATCTGGCATCAATTCCGGAAGGAGGGAATACACAATGATTCAACCATTTACTCGATTGAACGTAGCTGACAACTCTGGTGCGAAGTCGCTGATGTGTATCCGTGTGTTGGGTGGTACGGGTCGTCGTACAGCTAACATTGGCGATTTGATCATCTGCTCGGTGAAAGAAGCAACACCAGGCGGCGTTGTCAAAAAGGGTGACGTTGTTAAAGCTGTAGTGGTACGCACGAGACGCGGTGCTCGTCGTAAGGACGGATCCTACATCAGCTTTGACGAGAATGCAGCGGTTATCGTAAAAGAAGATAAGAGCCCGCGCGGCACACGTATCTTTGGACCGGTAGCTCGTGAACTTCGTGACAGAGACTTCATGAAAATCGTTTCTCTGGCGCCTGAAGTTATCTAATTGATCGAAACAGATGCTGGCTTTCAATCGAAAGCCTAAGATTTTTCTTACGAAGCGGTTTTCTAACGAAAGCCTGTAGGAGGTGTAAATCCAAATGCCAAAACAACCGAAAAAACTCGAGTCCCACAACAATAAATTGCACGTCAAGAAAGACGACACGGTTTTTGTTATCACAGGTAAAGACAAAGGGAAGAAAGGCCGCGTAATCGCAGCTTACCCGCGTCAAAACCGCGTGCTGGTCGAGGGCGTAAACATGATCAAGAAACATGCGAAACCTTCGCAAGCAAATCCGCAAGGCGGAATTCTTACGCAAGAGGCTCCAATTCACGTTTCCAACGTGATGCTGGTTGATCCGAAAAGCGGCCAACCGACTCGTATTGGTTACAAAGTATTGGATAGCGGTAAAAAAGTTCGCGTTGCGAAAAAATCCGGCGAGATTATCGATTAATTGAGAAGGTAAGAAAGGAGGTACACAAACTCATGGCAGCAAGAATGAAAGATCGTTTTCTGAACGAAGTTACACCAGCGTTGATCCAAAAGTTCAACTACACCACGGTTATGCAAGTTCCGAAAATCGAGAAAGTGGTTATCAACATGGGTGTGGGCGAAGCGGTTTCCAACTCCAAAGTGCTTGATACCGCCGTTTCCGATCTTCAGTTGATCGCCGGTCAAAAACCGGTTATCACAAGAGCGAAAAAATCCATCGCAGGCTTTAAACTGCGTGAAAATATGCCAATCGGCGTGAAAGTAACGCTGCGCGGCGAGCGTATGTATCACTTCCTGGACAAACTGTTCAACGTGGCCCTTCCGCGCGTACGTGACTTCCGCGGCGTATCCACGAAAGCTTTCGACGGCCGCGGTAACTACACGCTTGGCTTGAAAGAGCAGCTCATTTTCCCTGAAGTTGAGTATGACAAAGTGGACAAAGTCCGCGGTATGGACATCGTAATCGTCACAACGGCGAAAACAGACGAAGAATCCCGCGAATTGCTGACGCAGCTCGGCATGCCGTTCGCGAAATAATTAGCTTACGATACGGGTTTCACTGGAACCTATGGAGGTGTTAACGAGAGTGGCAAAAACTTCGATGAAGATTAAGCAGCAGCGTGCTCCGAAATTTAAAGTGCAGGCATATACGCGCTGCGAACGCTGCGGTCGTCCCCATTCGGTATTGCGTAAATTCAAAATTTGCAGAATTTGCTTCCGCGAATTGGCATACAAAGGTCAAATTCCTGGCGTTAAAAAAGCAAGCTGGTAAAACTCAAAGTTTCGGGAAGGAGGTTTACAACACATGGTTATGTCCGATCCAATTGCAGATATGCTTACACGCATTCGCAACGCTAACGTTGTTCGTCATGAGACTGTGGAAATTCCGGCTTCGAAGATCAAGCGCGAGATCGCTGAGATCCTCAAGAAGGAAGGCTTCATCCGTGACGCTGAATATATCGAAGACAGCAAGCAAGGTATCATTCGCTTGTTCCTGAAATACGGCTCCAACAATGAGCGTGTTATCACAGGATTGAAAAGAATCAGCAAACCAGGTCTTCGCGTTTATGCGAAAAGCCAAGAAGTACCTCGCGTACTGGGCGGCCTCGGCATCGCGATTCTCTCGACGTCCAAGGGCGTTATGACAGATAAAGAAGCTCGTCAATCGAAAGCTGGCGGAGAGGTTATCTGCTACGTTTGGTAATATCGATTTTTAAAGAACGGAGGTGCACAACATGTCCCGTATTGGTCGCAAACCAATCACGATCCCTAGCGGAGTTAACGTAACACTTGACAACACATTGATTACGGTTAAAGGACCGAAAGGAACTTTGAGCCGTGAACTGCACAAAGATATGAAAGTAAGTGTTCAAGAAGACGTCATCAACGTAGAGCGTCCTTCTGACAATAAATTGCATCGCTCCCTTCATGGTACGACGCGCAGCGTCGTTCAGAACATGGTGAGCGGGGTAACTGACGGTTTCGTCAAAAATCTCGATCTCGTTGGCGTAGGTTACCGTGCGAACAAATCCGGCAACAAGCTGGTTTTGAACGTTGGTTACTCTCACCCGGTTGAAATCGAGCCGGCAACTGGCATTGAGTTCGAAGTGCCAACCAACACGAAAATCATCGTAAGAGGAATCGATAAAGAGCTGGTCGGTGCTACCGCAGCTAAAATCCGTTCCGTACGTGAACCTGAGCCGTATAAAGGCAAAGGAATTAAGTACGAAGGCGAACGTATTCTTCGTAAAGAAGGTAAAGCCGGTAAGAAGAAATAAGGCAGCTTAAGAGTCTAAGCTGAACCGATTGCTTCGACATCGATCTCGAAAGGAGTGACCTCGAATGATTACTAAAAGCGACAAGAACAAAGCGCGTTTGAAAAGACATCTTCGCGTTCGTAAGAAAATTCAAGGAACGGCTGAGCGCCCGCGCCTCAACATTTTCCGTTCTTCCAAGCATATGTACGCTCAATTGATCGACGATGTGAAGGGCGTAACAATCGCTGCTGCTTCCACACAAGATAAAGAGCTGAAAGAAGGCCTCGGCAACGGCGGCAACGTAGACGCAGCAGCTAAAGTCGGTTCTTTAATCGCAGAACGTGCGAAAAAAGCCGGCGTTGTGAAGGTCGTTTTCGACCGCGGCGGATACTTGTACCATGGTCGTGTTAAAGCACTTGCAGACGCTGCTCGCGAAGCAGGTCTTGAATTCTAAACCAATCTACACATAAGGAGGTAAAAGACTTGCGTATTGATCCCAATACTTTAGAGCTGACTGAAAAAGTCGTTCACATTAACCGCGTTGCTAAAGTTGTAAAAGGCGGTCGTCGTTTTAGCTTTAGCGCACTTGTTGTTGTGGGCGATGGCAAAGGTTGGGTAGGCGCTGGAATCGGTAAAGCTTCCGAGGTACCTGATGCGATTCGTAAAGGTATCGAAGATGCTAAGAAAAACCTGATCCATGTTCCTATCGTCGGAACAACAATTCCTCACCTGGTGACCGGACATTTTGGCGCGGGTAGAGTTCTTTTGAAACCTGCTTCCAAAGGTACAGGAGTTATTGCAGGCGGTCCGGTTCGTGCGGTGCTTGAGCTGGCGGGCGTAGGCGACATCTTGACGAAGTCGCTTGGATCCTCGAACTCCATCAACATGGTTAACGCTACACTGGAAGGCTTAGAGCGCCTGAAGCGTGCGGAAGATGTTGCTAAGCTTCGCGGTAAAACCGTAGAAGAACTTTTAGGTTAGGAGGGATACCATGGCTAAGCAATTGCAAATTACCCTCAAACGCAGTCTGATCGGCCGTCCTGAGACACAACGTCGTACGGTTACGGCACTTGGACTTCGCAAACTTCATCAATCGGTAACACAAGCAGACAATGCGGCAATCCGCGGTATGGTCAGCCAAGTGAATCACCTGGTCGAAGTTAAAGAAATCGAAGCTTAAGATTTGAACATATAGCTAGAGGAGGTGCAAACGATGAAATTGCATGAACTTACTTCTGTCCCTGGTTCCCGTCAATCCCGTAAGCGTGTAGGCCGCGGTATCGGTAGCGGCATGGGTAAAACGTCAACTCGCGGTCATAAGGGTCAAAATGCTCGTTCCGGCGGCGGTGTTCGTCCTGGTTTCGAGGGCGGTCAAAACCCGCTTTATCGTCGCTTGCCAAAACGTGGATTTACCAACCAGTTCCGCAAAGAGTATGCAACTGTAAACGTTGAGGACTTGAACAAGTTCGCAAGCGGTACGGAAGTCACTCCTGAGCTTTTGATGGAATCCGGCGTTGTTAAAAACCCGTTGAGCGGCATCAAAATTTTAGGAAACGGCGAAATCACGGTTCAACTGAATGTAAAGGCGAGCAAATTCTCCCAATCTGCGGTAGAGAAAATTACAGCTGCCGGCGGTAAAACCGAGGTGATTTAATGTTCCGTACCATATCCAATATTATGAAAGTAGACGATCTGAGGAAACGGATCCTGTTCACGCTGCTTGTGTTGATCGTCTACAGAATTGGTGCTTTTATTCCGGTACCTAACATCAACACAGAGATTCTAAAGCTTCAAGATCAAGCCAGCACGAGTGGAGTGTTCGCGTTGTTGAACACTTTCTCCGGTGGTGCGCTGTTCCAATTTTCGATCTTCGCGATGACGATTACACCGTATATTACGGCATCGATCATCGTTCAGCTGTTGTCGATGGACGTCATCCCGACGTTCACCCAATGGGCCAAAGAAGGCGAAGTGGGCCGCAAGAAGCTTAGTCAAATTACCCGTTACGGGACCATCGTGTTAGGGCTTATACAAGCATTTAGTTTTGCGATCGGTTTTAACCGGCTTTACACGGGTCTGGTTATTAACCCGAATTTCACGACATATGCTTTAATCGCCATCGTGCTCACGGCTGGTACAGCATTTCTGATGTGGTTAGGGGAACAAATCACCGAAAATGGCATTGGAAATGGTATTTCCATTATCATCTTCGCGGGTATTGTCGCTGCGATTCCGACAGGTATCGGTCAAATTTACCAAACGCAATTTGCCGATGCCGGAGATGCGCTGTTCCTTAATATTCTTAAGGTGCTGATCATTCTCATCGTCGTTATCGCGTTGATTGCCGGTGTCATTTTCGTTCAGCAAGGAGTTCGTAAGATCCCTGTTCAATACGCTAAACGCGTAGTCGGACGTAAAATGTTCGGCGGACAATCCACGCACATTCCGCTTAAAGTGAATGCTGCGGGCGTTATTCCCGTCATCTTCGCGTTGTCGCTGCTCGTTTTCCCTCCAACCATTGCAAGCTTTTGGAGAGGGAATGGCGTCGCGGAATGGATCATTACAAACTTGAGCCATACGGCACCTCTCGGCATGGTACTGTACGTTCTGCTGATTATCGGCTTTACGTACTTCTACACGTTCGTGCAGTTTAACCCTGTACAAATGGCCGAGCAGATGAAAAAGAACGGCGGATACATTCCAGGCATTCGCCCGGGGAAAAACACGGAAGTGTACTTTACCCGAGTGATGACTCGAATCACCCTTTCCGGTGCGTTGTTCTTGGCCGCGGTATCGATTATTCCGATGATTTTCGCCGCAATCGCCGGTTTGCCGCAGTCGGTTCAAATTGGCGGTACTTCCTTACTTATCGTAGTCGGTGTAGGTTTGGAAACGATGAAAACCATCGAAAGCCAATTGATCAAACGCCATTACAAAGGCTTCATTAATAAATAGCAAATAGGTTCTGATAGTGAACTCATATAATACCTATGACGCTGACGAACCAACGTTCATCGGCGTCGCATGGGTTGAAGGAAATTCACGGTAACGCGAATTTGATGAGAGCTATCGGCACCTATTGTGCTGTTAGCATCGAACGATGCAAGTGGGGGAGGAAGTCACGGTGAATATCATCTTTATGGGGCCTCCTGGTGCAGGTAAAGGAACGCAAGCGGAACGAATCGTTGATGAGTTCCAGATTCCGCATATCTCCACCGGTGATGCATTCCGGCTTGCCATGAAGCAAGAAACGCCGCTTGGCGTCGAAGCTAAGAAGTATGTCGATCAAGGGTTGCTTGTACCGGATGAGATCACGATCGGTATTGTCCGTGATCGAGTGTCTCAGCCAGATTGCGATAAAGGATTTTTACTCGACGGATTTCCGAGAACGATCTCTCAAGCCGAAGCGCTTGACGGGATTGCCGCGGAACTTGGCAAAAGCATCGATCATGTGATTAACCTCGCGGTCGATCGCGATTTGCTGCTCGCCCGTTTGACGGGTCGTCGTATTTGTAAATCTTGCGGTGCAACGTATCATGTCTTGTTTAACCCACCTGCGCGTGACAATGTTTGCGACAAATGTTCGGGTGAATTGTATCAGCGTTCGGATGATACCGAAGAAAAAGTAGGGACTCGTTTGGACGAGTATATCAATAAAACCGCTCCTCTTCTGGAGTATTATCGTAACAAGGGAATATTGCGTGAGGTTAACGGTGAGCAAGAAATTAACACGGTCACTGCACAAATCAGTTCACTATTGCGAGGGCAAGCGTAATGATCATTTGTAAATCAGCAGCTGAACTGGAGTTCATGCGCGAGGCGGGCCGTATTGTGGCCGAGACGCATCGTTTGCTGCAAAAAGCCATTCAGCCCGATATTACAACGAAAGAGCTCGATCAGATCGCAGAAAACTTTATTCGCAGTCAGGGTGCAATTCCATCTTTTAAAGGCTACAATGGTTTTCCCGGAAGCATCTGCGCTTCGGTGAATGATGAATTGGTTCACGGTATTCCCGGTCAGCGCAAGCTGAAAGACGGTGACATCATCAGTATCGACATCGGTGCTCAATATAAAGGATATCATGGCGATTCCGCCTGGACATATGGCGTCGGCACGATCTCCGAAACGGCGAGCAAATTGCTCGACGTCACGGAACGCTCGTTGTTCGCAGGGCTGGCAGTAGCCGGACCCGACGTCAGGCTG
The DNA here is from genome assembly GCF_006519665.1 of Paenibacillus sp. tmac-D7. Taxonomy (NCBI): domain Bacteria; kingdom Bacillati; phylum Bacillota; class Bacilli; order Caryophanales; family Paenibacillaceae; genus Paenibacillus; species Paenibacillus sp. tmac-D7. The sequence continues at coordinate 47,722 of NZ_VIDW01000032.1, forward strand.
TATACGATATCCAATGCCATTCAAAGATGCGCAGAGAATGAAGGATTTTCGATTGTTCGAGAGTATGTAGGTCACGGCATCGGAACGGAGCTCCATGAGGAGCCGCAAATACCGAACTATGGCATCGCCGGTCATGGACCGCGCTTGAAGCCGGGGATGGTGCTTGCGATCGAACCGATGGTTAATGTGGGTGAACGTTACGTCCGAACGCTTGAAGACAATTGGACGGTGGTCACGGTGGATGGCACACTGTGCGCACATTTCGAACACACCATCGCTATAACGCAAGACGGTTACGAGATTTTAACGTTGCCTGGTGCTTAGAAGCGGATGGAACCAACGAATGAACCTCATATCGGACAAATCGTAAGGGTGAATCGGGGACGGGATTCCGGGAAGTACGCCGTCATAATCGGCGTCGTAGACCAACGATACGTGTGGATTGCAGACGGCGGCAAACGGAAATTCGATGAACCTAAGAAGAAAAATCTCATTCATCTCGAGCTTCTTCCGGCAATTAGCTCCGAAGTGGCCGACAGTCTCCGCGAGACGGGCCGAGTTACCAACGGAAAGCTTCGATTTGCTTTGACTCAGGCAGTGAACCATTTATCGCACGATGCGCAAGAGAAAGGAGAATGACTGTGGCCAAAGAAGATGTAATTGAAGTTGAAGGTACAGTGATTGAACCTCTTCCGAATGCAATGTTCAAGGTAGAACTGGAGAACGGTCATAAGATACTTGCTCATGTATCCGGAAAAATCAGAATGCACTTTATCCGCATTTTGCCGGGTGACAAAGTGACGGTTGAACTTTCGCCGTATGATTTGACCAGAGGCCGTATAACCTATCGTTTTAAATAGATGAACTTGTAGCAAGAGAAGTTAAACCATATGCTTACGAAGCAGCTTTCCTCGCGGAAAGCTGAGCAAAATCCTTACGAAGTCAGTTTTCCTGCGGAAAACTAAGACCATGCTTATGAAGCAGCTTTCCTTACGGAAAGCTTTGAGGAGGTAACCACCATGAAGGTTAGACCGTCGGTCAAACCGATTTGCGAAAAATGCAAAGTCATTCGCCGCAAAGGCAACGTTATGGTAATTTGCGAAAATCCGAAACATAAACAAAAACAAGGCTAAGGAGGTGCTCGTTTAATGGCACGTATTGCTGGTGTAGACTTACCCCGTGACAAACGCGTGATCATCGCTTTGACTTACATCTTCGGGATCGGCAACACAACGGCTGCGAAGATCGTCGCTCAAACCGGTATCAATCCGGACACTCGCGTTCGCGATCTGACAGAAGACGAAGTGAGCAAAATCCGCGAGGTTATCGACAAAACGCTGAAAGTGGAAGGCGACCTGCGTCGTGAAATCTCGTTGAACATCAAACGTCTGATTGAGATCGGATGTTATCGTGGCGTTCGCCACCGCCGCGGCTTGCCGGTTCGCGGTCAACGTACTAAAACAAATGCTCGTACGCGTAAAGGTCCTCGTCGTACGGTAGCGAATAAGAAAAAATAGTAAAGGGGGGTAACGCTTAAAATGGCTAAACCTAAAAAAGTAGTTCGTACGAAACGTCGCGATCGGAAAAATATCGACAGTGGAGTAGCTCATATCCGCTCTACATTCAACAACACGATTGTTACCATCACTGACCCGCACGGAAATGCGATTTCTTGGGCAAGCGCCGGTAACCTCGGTTTTAAAGGTTCCCGTAAAAGCACTCCGTTCGCCGCACAAATGGCAGCTGAGTCTGCAGCGAAAGCGGCAATGGAGCATGGGATGAAGGCCGTAGAGGTCATGGTTAAAGGACCAGGTGCAGGCCGTGAAGCAGCGATTCGTTCGCTTCAAGCTGCAGGTCTTGAAGTAAACCTGATTAAAGACGTGACTCCGATCCCTCACAACGGTTGCCGTCCTCCGAAACGTCGTCGTGTCTAATCCAGGATCGCTAAGCCCGGGTGGTATAAATATCCAAATGGTGTCTATACTATTTGGATAGGTATACTGCACGTTTTATGCGTCTTAAGTTATCCAGAAGGAAACGACGTTTGAAGGAGGGTTTACAATGATCGAAATCGAAAAGCCGAAAATAGAAACCGTATCATTAAGTGATGACGGCACATATGGCAAATTTGTCGTGGAGCCTTTGGAAAGAGGCTATGGAACTACGCTCGGCAACTCATTACGCAGAATATTGCTGTCTTCCCTTCCGGGTGCGGCGGTTAATTCCGTTCAAATCGACGGCGTCCTGCACGAGTTCTCCACGGTTCCGGGTGTCATGGAAGATGTTACGGAAATCATCCTGAACCTTAAAGGCTTGTCGCTTAAGATCCATTCCGATGAGGAAAAGGTTCTTGAGATCGACGCCGAAGGTGAAGGGGCTGTTGTGGCTGGCGATATTCGCGGCGATAGCGATGTGGAGATCTTAAACCCGGATCTGCACATTGCTACGCTGTCCTCCGATGCACGGCTTCACATGCGAATTCATGCGAACCGCGGCCGCGGATACGTATCGGCAGACAAGAACAAGAGAGAGGATCAGCCGATCGGCGTGATTCCGATCGATTCGATCTATACTCCGATTACTCGTGTCAATTACAGCGTAGAAAATACGCGCGTCGGCCAAGTTACCAACTATGACAAACTCACACTTGAAGTATGGTCTGACGGCAGTATTCGACCGGAAGAAGCGGTAAGCTTGGGCGCCAAAATCTTGACGGAGCATCTGATGCTCTTCGTCGGTCTGACCGATGAAGCGAAAGACGCCGAGATTATGGTTGAGAAAGAAGAGGACAAGAAGGAGAAAGTACTCGAGATGACGATCGAGGAACTCGACCTGTCTGTTCGTTCTTATAACTGCCTGAAGCGTGCCGGCATCAATACGGTACAAGAATTGATTACGAAAACGGAAGAAGATATGATGAAGGTCCGCAATTTGGGACGCAAATCTCTCGAAGAAGTTCAAGAAAAGCTCGAAGAGCTCGGACTTGGACTAAGAATGGAAGATTAACAGAAGGAGGTTGCACAGATGGCTGCATACAAAAAGTTAAATCGTGACTCCAGCTCGCGTAAAGCATTGTTTCGTGACCTGGTAACCGACTTATTTATACATGAGCGCATTCAAACGACAGAAGCGAAAGCAAAAGAGTTGCGTTCGATCGCAGAAAAATTGATCACGTTGGCTAAACGGGGAGATCTTCACGCTCGTCGTCAAGTCGCTACTTTCGTTCGTCGTGAACAAGCGAACGAAAATCAAGACGCGATTCAAAAACTTTTCTCCGATTTGGCTCCTCGCTACGCTGAGCGTCAAGGCGGATACACACGTATCCTGAAGCTTGGACCGCGTCGCGGTGATGCTGCGCCTATGGTTTACTTGGAACTGGTTGACCGGGCATAAGAGAAAAAGGTTGTGAAAGGGTGGACGGGATCTTTTGATTCTGATGAAACCCTTTTTTTGTACGTATGTGCGCCTTGATTCCAGTCCCAGTTCACGGAGGGCTCGTCGTGAGAAATATTTGCATGACGGTAAGCTACGATGGAACGTCTTACAACGGCTTTCAATCGCAGCCAGGACTAAACACGGTACAAGACCGACTTGAGCGTGCCATTGCTTTACTGGCGGGCGAAGAGGTCAAAATAACGGCATCCGGACGTACGGATGCCGGGGTGCACGCACGAGGACAGGTGTTTAACTTTCTAACATCTTCCCAAATTCCGCTGAACCGTTGGTGCATGGCCATTAATGCCAGACTTCCGGATGATATACGGGTTTGGGATGCGAGGCAGGTAGCGGACGATTTTCACTCCCGGAGATGGGCCAAGCGGAAAACGTATCGTTATTCGATACGCGTCGGTAAGTATATGGACCCGCTAAGACGTCATATGGAGTTTTATCACCCTACAGCGCTTCGCATAGACGCGATGAGAGAAGCGCTGACCTACGTAGAGGGCGAGCATGATTTCACTTCTTTCTGCTCCATCAGAACGGTGGCTCCGAGCCGTATTCGAACGATATACGAAGCGCGGCTGGAGACAGAAGAGGCGGACAAGCACCTGCAATCCAGCGTGTTCCATATTTATTTGACCGGGAACGGTTTTTTATACAATATGGTTCGGATCATTGTCGGGACGTTGATGCAGATCGGTGAAGGCAAGCGGGAAGCTTCGCACATGAAAGCGATTCTCGAAGCCAGAAATCGCGGTTTGGCCGGTCCGACGGCAATGGCGCACGGTCTTATGCTGTGGGAAGTTTTTTATGAGGATTCGCCGATAATTACTTGATTCCTTGGATGGGATATAGTATATTATTAGATGGTGTTTCTTTGACTGGCTACCCCACGGCCCCGGGTCTTGAAACCGATGAATAAGTATATGAATGAATGTGATGAAGATAGATCTAGGAGGAACATTTACATGCGTACCACATATATGGCGAAGCCAAATGAAGTAGAACGCAAATGGTACATCATCGATGCGACCGGCAAAACGCTTGGCCGTCTTGCCAGCGAAGCGGCTGCCATTTTGCGCGGCAAACATAAACCTGAATTTACTCCGCATGTGGACACTGGCGATTTCGTTATTGTCATCAACGCTGAGAAAATTCACCTGACAGGCAAAAAGCTCCAAAACAAAAAATACTATCGTCACTCCCTGTATCCGGGCGGTTTGAAAGTAGCTACCGCACAAGAGCTTCTGAATACGAAGCCTGAGCGCGTATTGGAGTCGGCGATCCACGGCATGCTTCCGAAAAACCGTTTGGGCAGCCGTCTGAAAACAAAGCTTAACGTATATGCCGGTTCGGAACATCCGCATCAAGCACAACAACCTGAAGTTTGGGAACTTCGCGGTTAATAAAGGGAGGACTGTCTTGTGGCACAAGTACAATATTATGGCACCGGCCGTCGTAAGCACTCGGTAGCACGCGTACGTTTAGTACCGGGCGAAGGCCGTATCGTAATCAATAAACGCGAGCTGGACGAATACTTCGGCTTGGAAACATTGAAACTGATCGTAAAACAACCGTTGAACTTGACAGAGACGTTGTCGAAATACGACGTTTTGGTTCTTGCTCATGGCGGCGGGATCTCCGGACAAGCCGGCGCGATCCGTCACGGAATTTCCCGTGCGCTTTTGAAAGCAGATCCGGAATACCGCGGTCTTCTGAAAAGAGCCGGATTCCTGACTCGCGACCCTCGTATGAAAGAGCGTAAAAAGTACGGCTTGAAAGCCGCTCGTCGCGCTCCTCAGTTCTCGAAACGTTAATTTGCAACAGCAAAGCCTTTCCGATTATCTTCATCGGAAAGGCTTTTTTCAATCCCATCTTGCACCGTTTAGGCAAATCCCTAATATGATGCAAAATGGCGAAGTACAAAAATTTTAAATTGACAAAAAGTCCGTATCAATTATAATTATTAATAAATCACTAAAATCTTATTATTATACTCGGGATTATCTCGCGGGAGGTTCATCAGACTATGAATTTGTTTGAAAAAGAAGCATTGATTACTAAAGCTGCCGAAGAATTTGAGAACAAGACTCCACAGGAACTTTTAGCCTGGGCGGTAGAAAGATTCCCGAATATCACCTTAGCCTGTAGTTTCGGAGCTGAAGACGTCGTCCTCGTCGACATGCTCCAAAAAGTTAGTCCGAAGACGGACATTTTCTACCTGGACACGAATGTGCACTTCAAAGAGACCTATGAAACGCGTGACCGTTTGCAGCAGCATTACGGCCTTGAATTCGTACAAGTACTGCCGAAACTGACGCTTGAGGAGCAAGCTGCCGCGCATGGAGATCAACTTTGGAAAAACGACCCGACTCAATGCTGCAACATTCGTAAAGTAGAACCGTTGACGGACATCTTGAAAAACTACGACGCCTGGATCACCGGCATTCGCCGAGATCAAGCGCCAACACGCGCGAATGCGAAGAAAGTCGAATATGATGTGAAGTTCGGACTGGTGAAGTTTAACCCGCTGGCCGATTGGACCTCTGAAGACGTATGGAACTATATTCGCTCCAACAACATCATATACAACCAACTGCACGACCAAAACTACCCTAGCATCGGTTGCGAGCATTGCACCAAACCGGTAGCGCCAGGCGAGGATCCGCGAGCAGGCCGTTGGGCGGGCTTCGAGAAGACCGAGTGCGGTCTGCACAAATAACGTATACTTAGAATAACGATCATTCGGCAGGAGGAAGCGGAGTCATGGGAACAACGATACAACCGCATGGCGGCACGTTGATTAATCGTGTTGTAGACGGCGGCGAAAGAGAACAGCTTTTAAACCGGGCGGCAGGACTGCATCAGCTGCGCATTAACACTTGGGCTATTTCCGATCTGGACTTGATCGGTGTCGGTGCTTTTTCGCCCTTAACCGGATTTATGGTTGAGCAGGATTATCATTCGGTCGTAGAGCGCATGCGACTGGCCGACGGGACGGTTTGGAGCATCCCCATCACGCTGGGCATAGATGAGAAGGAAGCTGCATCGCTGCAAATCGGCCAAGAGGTTGCCCTTGTAGGCGAATCTGACGGTATTACGTACGGACTCATTAAGGTAGAGAGCATCTACCAAGTCGATCAGAACCACGAAGCGGTCAAAGTCTTCAAGACCGACGACCCGGCTCATCCGGGCGTGCAGAAGCTTTTCACCAAGCCGTCCACTTATATCGGGGGTCCGGTTCAAGTATTGAATCGTCCGAAGCCGGAAAAGTTCGAAGATTTTTACTTCGATCCATCGGAAACTCGCCGTATTTTCGCAGAGAAAGGCTGGAAGACGGTTGTCGGTTTCCAAACGCGTAATCCGGTTCACCGGGCGCATGAATACATTCAGAAAAGCGCCATGGAGATCGTCGATGCGCTGTTCCTGAATCCGCTAGTCGGGGAAACGAAGTCCGATGATATTTCCGCTGAGATTCGGATGAAAAGTTACTTGGTTCTCTTGGAAAACTATTATCCGCAAGACCGCGTGTTTTTGGGTGTGTTCCCTGCCGCTATGCGCTATGCGGGACCGCGTGAAGCGATCTTCCATGCTATGGTTCGCAAAAACTACGGGTGCTCGCACTTTATCGTCGGCCGGGACCACGCCGGCGTTGGCGATTACTACGGCACCTACGAAGCACAGGAAATTTTCAGCAACTTTACGGCTGAAGAGCTTGGGATTACTCCTTTGTTCTTCGAACATAGCTTCTTCTGCACCAAGTGCGGCAACATGGCCTCCAGCAAAACATGCCCGCATCCGTCATCGGATCATCTGCATCTTTCCGGTACCAAGGTTCGCGCGCTGCTGCGCGACGGTCAATGTCCGCCGCCGCAGTTCACCCGTCCGGAAGTGGCGGAAGTGCTGATCGAAGGCATGAAAGAGCCTGAGTATCAGGTATAAGCATAAGGTATAATTGTCCACCTCGTCCCATATAGATGAAAGAGAGTCTATGGGAAGGCGAGGTGGATTTTTCATGTTCCGAAGAAGAAAGAGGGTCGTTGTCTGGCTAACCATGCACAGCGGGCTGAAAATCGTCATGTCCGCGCTGCTAGTGGCGTTAATGCTATTTATGTTTACATATGAACTGCCCGCAAGCAAAACGTGGACCTACTGGACGACGCCCCTTTCCGGCAAAATCATCGCCTTGGACCCGGGACATGGGGGGCCGGACGGAGGCGCTAGCAGTAAGGAAGGCTTGGTGGAGAAGGAAGTGAATCTGGCGATAACGCTTAACTTGCGCGATTATTTGCAACAAGCGGGGGCGTTAGTGGTCATGACGCGAGAGGACGATCGCGACTTGGCCGATCCTTCAACCAAAGGGTACAGCAAAAGAAAAACCGAAGACCTGCTGAACCGTGCACAATTTATTTCACAGCAAAAGGCTGATATGTTCATCAGTATACATATGAACGCCATCCCTTCGACGAAATGGACTGGGGCGCAAACGTTCTTTTATCGAGGTAATCATGCGGATAACCATACCCTTGCCACATTGATTCAGGAAGAGATTAAGAAAAATTTGAAAAATACCGATCGGATCGCCAAACAAGCGGACAAGGAAATTTATTTGCTGAAAGCAATGAAAATCCCGAGCGCGCTAGTAGAAGTCGGATTCCTTTCCAACCCGGCCGAAGCCAAACAGCTTGGAGATCCGACGTATCAGAAGAAGGTAGCCGCATCGATATACCAAGGCATCATTCGTTACTATTCCGGTGAAAAAGTGGGAAGCCCATAAAAATGTGGTATAATAGCCTCAGTGTATCGATCCATTAAATTTGAATAGAACGGCTGAGGTGACACTGTGCTGACCAGAGAACAATTACTTGCATCGGCAAGCGAACTGCGAGATCCTGTTTTCGGACTCGGGCTTGTCGAATTGAACTTTATTCGCGATATGATGGTGAAGGAAAACCAAGTATCGGCTACCGTGCTTCTGTCGGTAGAGGACGATGCTTATAAGAATCGCCTGCAAGAACAAATCACCCAGGCGTTCAAAGGCAGTGGAGCGGACCATGTGCATTTACGCTTCCGTCAGATCTCGGACTTTGAACGCAGCGAGGCGGAACGTAAGCGTCCCGCGAACGATCACACCCAGCAGTCACAGCCTGCAGCGGCGCCTAACACCCCGTCACCCGGCGTCAATGTGCTGGATCCGCATTCAGGTGTAACATTCATCGCAATTGCCAGCGGAAAGGGCGGTGTCGGAAAATCAACCGTAACCGTTAATTTAGCGGTAGCGTTGGCTCGCCTCGGGAAGAAGGTCGGTCTAGTTGATGCCGATATATACGGCTTTAGCGTACCGGATATGATGGGCATCGAGGATCGTCCGCAATTGGTCGATAATCGAATCATTCCCGTCGAACGCTTTGGCGTTAAGGTCATTTCCATGGGATTTTTCGTTGAGGAGAACACGCCGGTCATTTGGCGCGGACCGATGCTCGGCAAGATGCTGAGGAACTTCTTCAATGAAGTCGAGTGGGGCGAACTGGATTACTTGCTGCTTGATTTGCCGCCGGGTACCGGAGATGTAGCGCTCGACGTTCACCAGATGATTCCGCAGAGCAAGGAGATCATCGTGACGACGCCTCATGCGACGGCTGCTTTCGTAGCGGCCAGAGCGGGCGCTATGGCCCTGCATACGAATCATCAAATTCTCGGTATCGTCGAGAACATGTCCTACTACTCCTGTAGTGCTTGTGGACAAAAGGATTACGTATTCGGTCGCGGCGGCGGCGCAAAATTGGCGGAAGAGCTTCATGCCCCGCTGTTGGCGCAAATCCCGCTCGGCGTACCGGACAACCATGTAGCCGAACCGGATTACTCGCCGTCCGTATATAAAGCGAATAGTGAAACCGGACGTATCTATTTGGAAGTTGCCGGCCGTGTTATCGATGGAATTAATAAAGAAGGATCGGCGTAACCGCCGATCCTTTTTCGCGTAAGTTATTGCTGCTGCTTTTTTTTCTGTCCTCCGGAATCGTTAGAGTCATCTTCACCGTCTTTTTGGTCATCGGAGCCGCCTTGCTCTTCTCTGCCATCCCCACCTCCGCTGTTACCGCCGTTCTGGCCCGCTTGTTGTGCCTCCTGCTTCGGCATCGATTCCTCTTGAAGCACCTTCTTCATCAAGTCCATCAGCTCAAGCCGAAACAGCGGGCTTTGCAGCGATTCCTGGATGACTGTCTTTACTTGCGTCCGGTAGGGAGTCGTTTTCATCGTATCCAAAAGCATCGTTTCGAAATCCGGGCTTTTCATGGCATCAAGCATCTGCTTCTGATATTCGGGGTCCTTCATCAGATCTTTTTGAAGTTTCTTCGTATCTTTTTCGATCGCTTTGGCGAATTGGCCGGCGAATTTCGGATCGCTGATCATGTTTTGCAGAAACTGGTTGCTTTGCGTATCGACAAGCACATCTTTAACGGCCAACTGCAGCTGCTGGGTATCACCGGCCGATAACAGCTGCAGTCTGGTGTTCTCATGAATAGTCGCTTCTTGAATGGCTTTTCGACCATCTTCGGTTTTTAAAATATCGAGAACCATCGATTTGGTGTCTTTGTAGGCATTTCCGTTGGCGCCTGAAGCTTGAGTATCCGATCCACAGGCTGTCAAGAGGCCGGCGATCAGGACAGCGGGTATTAAGTAACGGCTCCGTCGCGTTCTCATCCGGTCAAGCTCCCTTCAATTGGTTTAAGCGTAGTATTCGTCACAAGGTATTCATTTAACACAAATGTCGTTAGCATTTTATTGTGAACGTTGGTAGAATTAACTGTTGATACGACTAGTGATGGAGGTTAAACGAAAGTGACGATAAGAAAATGGTTTTACTTGTTCTGGACAACTCTGGTTGTCGGAGTTGTGGTTGGAACACTTACCGGTCTTACGATGCAGTTGACCGATCAGGAAGCGGTGTTAAGCGGCAAATCGATCAGTCACACGCTCATTGTTTCCTTATTGGTCAGCGCGACCTTTAGCGTTCTCAGTCAAATGGGCTTTTTCGCTTACTTAATCGTCCGGTATATTTTTATGGGCATGATGCCCAAGAAGTGGATATGGGATTACCTGCAAATCATCCTGATTGTCATCGTACTGATCGACCTTGTTTATTTGCGATATACGAGTGCGGAAGGTGAAGTATCATTCGTACCGTACCTCTGGCTTCCCCTATTTATTACAGTTGTTTCGTTCGTTGTCGCTTGGTTCAAGGTCAGGTGGACGAATCCGTCGGCATGGATTCCGACCTTGTTTTTTATGATCGTCGTCACGGCGCTGGAAGCTCTGCCTGCGATTCGCGAGGATGATGCGGCCTCAACCATTTTTATGATTATCCCGCTGCTGGCTTGTAATGCATGGCAAATCTTAATCCTGCAAAAAGTATTGCAAACAAGCAAAGAGCCGCAGTAGCGGCTCGTCAATTTGTCCATTAATCGATGCGTTTCATCGTTTGATCTTCGACCGGAGGCTTGTTGTCGACTTGCGTTTGCTTCATTAATTGACTGACGGTGACGAATTCGTAACCTTTTTCGCGAAGCTTGTCGATAATAACAGGCAGCGCTTCATGCGTTTCTTTACATGAATCGCTCGCATGCATAAGTACAATATCGCCGGGATGTGCTTTCGTAACCACACGGTTGACAATGTTTTCAACACCGGGATTTTTCCAATCGAGCGAATCGGTATCCCACTGAATAACCGTGTAATTCAACTCGTTTGCAATACGCAGCACGCGCTTGTCGAAGTCGCCGTTCGGCAACCGGATTAAATTCGGATTTTTCTCGGTTACTTCGCTGAGAATAGTATGAGCCGTTTTGATTTGGGTGCGGATCTCTTCATCGCTAAGGCTGCTGTAATTCACATGCTTATGACCGTGGCTGCCGATTTCCCATCCGGCCTTAACGATACGCTTTACGATGTCCGGATGGCTTTCGCTCCAGGGAGAGGATAAGAAGAAGGAGGCATTCTTCACCCCTTTATCCTCCAACACCTTCAGAATCGGTTCGGTCCGTTTATCACCCCAGCTGATATCAAAGGTCAATGCGATGAGCTTCTTTTCTGTAGGCACGTTGTATACCGCGGCAGGCTCGTTTTGCGAGAAGACCGAGACATTCCCGCGCTCAGAGTAAATAATGCCGGCCGCAAATAGGACCGCGACGCAAATGATGAGGGCTTGCTTCAACTTTTTACCGTTCATAACATAAAAGAAGTTCACCGGATTGGCCTCCTCTGCCCGTTGCCTATCCATTCATGTTCGAAAGAAAGGCTTGTTTACGTTCTTAGTCTAAATGTATGCTCGTACCACTAACTTATGCCCGATAGGGAGGATTCCGAATGAACTTTAAACAAGCTTTGGTGCAATTGGGTAATCTGAAACACTACTTGATTGCCTCAGCGCTAGTGTTTTTCGCATCGATGTTGATGGGGGCGTACGACCCGGGACGCTTTCAATTTATGATCGATTTCGGCATCGAAGCGATTAAGAAAATTGCTCAGGACGCGGTCGAACAACCGAATGCACAGTTGTCGTTATTTTGGACAATCTTCTTAAATAATGCCAGAGCGGCTCTGCTGGTCATCGTTACCGGCGCATTTTTCGGAATCTATCCGTTGTTTTTGCTTGTCATGAACGGCATTTTGTTAGGCTATGTATCCGCTAATGTAGCCCAGCAGGACTCGCTCTTTAGCGCCGTAAAAGGTATTTTGCCTCACGGGATTTTGGAGCTGCCTGCGATTATCGTAGCCTGTGCGTTAGGGCTCCGTTTCGGCATTTTGGCGGCCAAATGGCTCATTTCATTCGCAAGTCCGACTCGGAATAAGCTCGTATCGGATCAATTTAAAATCTATTTCCGAACAGTCGTTCCCTTGAGCATACTCATTGTAGTTACTCTTTTGATTGCAGCCCTCATTGAAAGCACAATTACGTTCTCGCTTGTTCAAGGTTAAAAAATATCGATTCCTACACTCATAAAAATGCCCAAAACTGTGCATAACAGTAAAGCGAGTGAGGCGTTTTGAGGTAATGGTATGCTGCAATAGGCGCCGAGACTCACTTGGTCTTAGCTCTATTGCGGTATACCTTTTTTGCGTCTCACGATTTCCGATTCGGGAAAGGAGTCCAACTTCAATCATGCTAGGATTTTTATTTAACGAACGCGAATGCAGAGAATTGGATTACGTCTTGCGCAAGGAACTCGACGAAATGTTGTTCGATTTGAATGATAAGCGAATCGATGCTGATATTAAGATTGCCATCGAGTCCAGATACAAAATTATTTTCAGAATGTATGCACGACTGGCTTCTCCGAAGGAAATCTCCAGGTATGCGCGTAATCGGATGTACCATTAAACAAACATTAGATTTAGGCTTGACATGATCCAGATGGATATGATATTTTATTACTCGTTGTCGAATCGGAAGCAAGCATGATGAAATCCGGTTGAAACTGGAAAATAAATAATGCTTGCAATCGACTAGGCACATGTGGTATATTATAAAAGTCGCCGCTAAACGAAGCGACAATAAATGACAAAGAAGAAATGGCGTAACGACGCGGCTTTGTCAGTC
>NZ_VIDW01000033.1:0-55723 GCF_006519665.1 Paenibacillus sp. tmac-D7
CATCGCCCGGCGTCAACGAGACGGCTGCGTCCGCGGCGGCCTCCCAAGCCGCGGCGGAAGCGGCTGCGGAAGGCCGTGAGGCTGTAACGGCCGTCGTGTACGCCGGGTCCTCCGCGAACGCGGAGGCGGAAGCCTTCCCCGCTGCGCTAGACAAGAAGACGGTATCCATGCCCGTGCTCAACTACCACAGCATCGGTCACGATCCGGGCAATTCGCTGGTGCTTGCTACGGACAAGTTCGCCGCTCAAATGTCGTATTTGGCCGAGCACGGATTTACGCCGCTCTCCTTAACCGAATTTATCCTGATCCTTGAGAAAAAGAAGCCGGCTCCCCCGAAGCCCGTGCTGCTGACGTTCGATGACGGTTACGAAGACAACTTCGAGCACGCGATGCCTGTGCTGCAGAAGCATCAATTTCCCGCAACGCTGTTCATGTCTCCCGGCGTCGCAGGTCAGGACGGTTACCTGAACTGGGAGCAGGTGAAGCAAATGCACGAGTCGGGCTGGGATATTCAGCCGCACGGCATGACGCACCCGCATCTGCCCAAGCTTTCTCCCGAGAAGCAGAAGGAGGAAATTACGGAAGCGCGCCAGCTCATTGAGGAGAAGCTCGGGACGAAGGCCGACGTCTTCTGTTACCCGTACGGCGAATTCAACAAGACTACGTTGTCCGTGCTGGAGGAAGCCGGGTTCCGTTACGCCTTTACAATCCGGCAAGGCTGGACCACTTCGGCGCAGCCGCCTTTGGAGCTGAAGCGTATTTATGTGAACGGCAAAGAGCGCTTGTCGGAATGGGTCCGCAGGTTGAGCAAGCCGTAGCGCCCGCTTGACGAAAGGCGAATCCAGGCACGCCCCTGATCATTTCCCTTGACAGCGGCTGCATCTAATACTATGATTAGTATCAAGTAAATACAATGTGACGGAGAATGTTGAGATCCACACTTTTTGGTATCCTTAGGCATAATAAGGATACGAATGGGTGTGGATTTTTGTGTTTCCGTCAACCATGTAAATCAAACGGCGAGGGAGTTTTAGCAGATGCCATCCAAATTTTCAGGGCTCGATCGTGACGCCTTATTAGACCAAATAAACGGTATGCATGTGGATTTATTAGTGATAGGCGGCGGAATTACAGGCAGCGGTATTGCCTTAGACGCCGCTAACCGGGGGATGAAGGTCGCATTGGTAGAGATGCAGGATTACGCCGCGGGAACATCCAGCCGCTCCACGAAGCTGGTTCATGGCGGACTGCGTTATTTGAAAAACTTCGAAGTCAAAATGGTGGCGGAAGTGGGCAAGGAACGGGCCGTCGTGTACGAGAACGGCCCGCACGTGACGAAGCCGGAGTGGATGCTGCTGCCGATCTACAAAGGCGGAACGTTCGGCACTTTTTCAACCTCGATCGGTTTAATGGTATATGATTACTTAGCCGCCGTGAAGCCGAACGAGCGGCGCAAGATGCTGAATGTCAGCGAGACGCTCCAAAGGGAGCCCTTGCTCCAGAAGAAAGGCTTGAAAGGCAGCGGCTATTATGTCGAGTATCGGACGGACGATGCCAGACTGACGATCGAAGTCCTTAAACGCGCGGTAGATTTTGGCGCTTTCGCTGTGAACTATGCGAAAGTCGAGCAGTTCTTGTATGAGGACGGCAAGGCAATCGGAGCCCAGGTTGTCGATCGGTTGTCGGGAAGAACGATACAGCTGTTTGCCAAAAAGATTGTAAACGCAACAGGGCCGTGGGTAGATACGGTGCGCGAGAAGGACAATTCCAAAAAAGGGAAGCAGCTGCGCTTGACGAAGGGCGTGCATATCGTCATTGATCAAAGCCGGTTTCCGTTGAAGCAGGCCATATACTTTGACACTCCCGATAAGCGGATGGTCTTTGCCATTCCCCGGAACGGCAAAACCTATGTGGGGACGACGGATACTTTTTATGAAGGGGATATCGCACATCCGAAGATGTCCACGGAAGATCGAAGCTATTTGATCAAGGCCATCAATGACATGTTCCCTGATGTGCGCATTCGTGAGCAAGACATAGAATCGAGCTGGGCCGGCTTAAGGCCTTTAATCTATGAGGAAGGCAAGGACCCTTCTGAAATTTCACGGAAAGATGAAATTTGGGAATCGGACTCCGGGCTGATCACGATCGCCGGCGGCAAGCTGACCGGCTACCGGAAGATGTCCGAGATGGTCGTCGACCTGGTTGCGGAGCACCTTCATCACGAATATCAGCTTACCTTTCAACCCTGCAGGACCAAAACGCTGCCTATCTCCGGCGGCGATGTAGGCGGATCTTCGAATTTTGCGCATTTTGTTGAAGAAAAGGCTACACTTGCGCTTCAATATGGGCTAAGCTTGGAGAGCGGCCGGAAATTGGCGCAGCTATACGGTTCTAATATCGATAAAATTTTGGAGATCGCAAAATCGGGAAATGGCAAGGCCGAGGCGGAGAAGTATGGTTTGCCTCTCGACCTGTATCTCAGCTTGATGTATGCCGTACAGGAGGAAATGTCGGTAAAACCGGTCGATTTCCTGATTCGGCGGTCAGGGGCCGTCCTGTTTCATATGGGTCTGGCCAAGGCATATAAGGACCAGGTCGTTCATTGCATGAAGATGATGTTCGGGTGGGACGAAGAGACCGCCGCAAGGTACGCGAGCGAATTGGAACAAGAGATGCAGGATGCGGTCACGCCTCGCGATGAGACCAAGCGGAACTACTCCAAAGCCATTTAAGCCGGAATGGATAAGGGACGATTGCGCCAGCCGGTGCGGAGAATTTCTTCTGGAGTCAGGTTCCCGGATGCAACGCCGTGCAAATGACGGGTGCTTTGACAGGAGCAAGACATAAGTAGGAGGTTTTTGTGTGGACAAGAAATATGTACTCGCCCTTGACCAAGGTACGACCAGCTCCCGGGCGATTCTCTTCGATAAAGCGGGAACGATCGTAGGCATGGCTCAAAAGGAGTTCACCCAGTTGTATCCGAAAGCCGGCTGGGTCGAGCACGATGCGATGGAAATTTGGGGAACGCAAAGCGGGGTAGCACGGGAAGTTCTGGAAACCGTCGGCATACGCCCGCAGGAGGTCGCATCGATCGGGATTACGAACCAGAGGGAAACGACGGTCGTCTGGGATAAACATAACGGAAAACCCGTATACAACGCAATCGTATGGCAGGACCGGAGAACGGCGGGGATTTGCGACGAGCTGAAGGAAAGAGGTCTGGAGCCTTACATTCGGGACAACACGGGACTTGTCGTCGATGCCTATTTCTCGGGCACCAAGATCAAATGGATCCTGGACAACGTCGAGGGAGCCAAGGAAAAAGCGCAGCGGGGCGATTTGTTATTCGGCACCGTGGATACATGGCTGATCTGGAAATTAACGCGGGGGCAGGTACATGCCACGGACTATTCCAACGCCGCCCGTACGATGCTGTATAATATCAAAGAGCTGTGCTGGGATGAAAAGCTGCTCAAGGAGCTTGGGATTCCATTCTCGATGCTGCCTGAAGTCAAACCGTCCGCGGGCCTCTATGGGGTCACCGATCCGCAAACATTCGGGGGCTCCGAAATTCCGATCGCCGGGGTTGCGGGCGATCAGCAGGCGGCGCTGTTCGGGCAAGCCTGCTTCGAATCGGGCATGGCCAAAAATACGTACGGCACAGGCTGCTTTATGCTGATGAATACGGGAAACCGGGCAGTTGCCTCCAAGTCCGGGCTGTTGACGACGATCGCATGGGGCATGGAAGGCAAAGTCGAGTATGCGCTGGAAGGAAGTATATTTATTGCCGGAGCAGCGCTGCAATGGCTTCGCGACGGGTTGAAAATGATCGATTCGGCGGCGGACTCCGAGTTTTACGCAGGCAAAGTCAAAGATACCGACGGCGTGTACGTTGTACCTGCTTTTGCCGGTTTAGGCGCACCCTACTGGGATATGTACGCGAGAGGCGCCATGTTCGGCTTAACGCGGGGAACCAAAAAGGAGCATATTATAAGAGCTACGCTGAACTCGCTGGCTTACCAGACGAAGGACGTCCTGAGCGCGATGGAAAGCGACTCCGGATTGAAGCTGCAGTCCCTGCGGGTGGACGGCGGAGCTACGGCGAACAATTTGCTGATGCAGTTCCAGGCAGACCTTCTGGGGGTGAACGTACAAAGGCCTCAGGTGACGGAAACGACGGCACTCGGAGCAGCGTATATGGCTGGGATCGCTGTCGGCTTCTGGGACAAAGGAGATATTGCGAAGCGTGCGAGCGGGGATGCGACGTTCGTGCCGAATATGGAGGAAGAAGTCCGCACGAAACTGTACAAAGGCTGGAAGAAAGCCGTGAAACGAACGATGGAATGGGAGAAGGACGAAGAGTGACACCATCCATACGTCAGGAAGATAAGCTGGACGTGGAGGACGCGTTATGATCAAAAATATGGTTATACCGGCCGTAAGAAATTTTAAAGAGCTGGAAATGGCGCTCGCTGCGCCGCAAGATGTGATTTTCCTGCTTGAAGGCGAGCTCATCCAGCTGCAAGGCATCGTCGAAAGCGTCAAAAGAGCGAAAAAGAAAATTTATCTCCATCTGGATATGGTCAAAGGCATCAAGGAAGATGAGGCATCCATTCATTTTCTGTCCAAAGTGATCAAGATCGATGGCGTGATCAGTACGAGAACCTCTTCCTTGATTCATGCGAAGAAATACGGGTTGAGCGCCATTCAGCGGGGCTTTCTGATCGATTCTCATTCCATAAGAACGATTATTCATGCTGCGGCGCAAGTGAAGCCGGACTATATTGAAATCCTCCCCAGCTTCTCTTATCCGAAGCTGGAAACCGTAAAGAAAGAAACGGGTGTGGATATTATTCTTGGCGGGTTCGTTGAGAAGAAAGAGGACGTAGCCACCTTATTCCAGGCCGGCGCGATTGCCGTATCCACCAGCAGGGCGGAGTTGTGGTAACCTCATAAGAGTTGAAAGTTTCGTGGAGCACCCTGACCTCGTATGGTCAGGGTGCTCTTGTTGATGTCAGGCCAAAGCTTTCTTGAACTCCTCGGTCAGGAGCGGCACGACCTCGAACAGGTCACCGACGATACCGTAATCGGCCACTTGGAAGATCGGTGCGTCGGGATCTTTGTTAATGGCAATGATGATGCGCGATTGGCTCATGCCGGCCAAATGCTGGATGGCGCCGCTGATGCCGCAGGCGATGTAAATTTCCGGGGTCACCACTTTGCCGGTTTGGCCGATCTGCAGCGCATAGTCGCAGTATCCCGCGTCGCATGCGCCGCGGGAAGCGCCAACGGCGGCGTTCAGCACTTCAGCCAGCTGCTCGAGCGGCTTGAAGCCGTCCTGGCTTTTGACGCCGCGGCCGCCGGAGACGACGATTTTCGCTTCGGTCAAATCGACCTTGCCCGAAGCTTTATGCACCACGTCCTTCACGACGGAGCGAAGATCGGCGGCAGGGACGTAAGCGGCCTGCACGATTTCGGCCTGCGAGCCGGGCACAGCTGCGGCGGCGGAGATGTTGTTGGGCCGGATCGTGACGACGAACGGTCCTTGCGTGAACCGCTTCTTCTCGAACGCCTTGCCTGCATACAGGGGCCGTGTGAACACCAGCCCGTAGCTGTCCTTCTCCAGGGCGATCACATCTGATATTTGTCCGGCGCCGAGCCGGGCGGCGACTTGCGGAGCCAAATCCCGGCCTGTCGAGGTATGCCCGAAGAAGACGGCGCACGGCTGAACGGCGTCGATCATCTCCGATAAAGCCGCGAAATACGTGTCCGGGTTGTAGTGCGCGAGCCCGGCGTGATCCGCGGTCACGACCTGATCGACGCCGTATCCGGACAGCTCCTGCGCGAATTCGGCTAGCTGATGGCCGATCAGGACGGCTTTGATGCGGTCGCCCTCGCCTTTGGCCAGAGCGGCGGCGTGAAGCGTTTCCAATGAGACTTGACGAAGCTTGCCGCCTCGTACTTCCGCGACGATCATATACGTTTGGCTCATAGGGTGAACCCTCCTTGGTATGCGTAATGTCGGGCGCTTCGATTAAAGCGCCTTCGCCTCCGTACGAAGCAGATGCACGAGTTGGGCGGCTTGCTGCTGCGGATCGCCGGACAGCAGCTGACCCGCCTGGCGCGCCGGCGGCAGCGAGAGCGACTCGCGCACCGTCCGGGGCGCGATGTCCGCCTCGCTCAAACCGAGATCGTCCAGAGTCAGCTGCCGGAACGGCTTCTTCTTTGCCTTCATGATGCCGGGCAGGGACGGATACCGCGGTTCGTTCAAGCCTTGCTGCGCGGTAAACAGGGCGGGGAGGGTCACTTCGAGCGTCTCGGTATCGCCCTCGGCGTCGCGCAGTACGGTGGCGCGCCCGTCTGCGATGTTCAGCTTCGTGATCGAGGACGTATGCGCGAGGTTCAGCAGCCGGGCGACGCGAACCGCGACTTGACCGGCGCCCGTATCGACCGAGAAGTTGCCGCCGAGTACGAGGTCTGCGGGCTGCTGCCCGAGATAAGCGGCCAGCGCCCTGGATACGGCATACTCGTCCCCGGAGAGCCGGTCGTCCGTGATGAGCACGGCTTCGTCCGCTCCCATCGCCAAGGCGGTCCGCAGCGCTTCGGCGGTCCGCTCCGGTCCTGCGGAGACGACCGTAATGACGCCGCCGTGCCGTTCCTTCTGGCGGATCGCTTCCTCCACTGCGTACTCGTCGTAAGGGTTGATGATAAACTTCGCGCCGTCCTCGGATACGGCGCCGTTCGCGATCACGATCTTTTCCTCCGTGTCAAACGTCTGCTTCATCAGCACATAAATGTTCATGTGTACTGCCCCTCCCCATACAATATAGAGAACCTATGCTTTCAAGCCTCTGATGAAAAAATCGACGGTTTTGTCGACCTGCGACGCGAGCGTATATTTGCGGCCGGAGATGAGCCAGGACGTGACGACCTCGTCCATGGCTCCGAACACCAGCAGCCGGGTCAGCTTCACATCCAGATCGGCACGGAACAAGCCGGCGTCGATGCCCTGCCGCAGCACCTTCTCAATGAGCTCGATGTACGTCTTCACGACTTCGCCGATCGCCTTGCGCAGCTCAATCGAACTTTGCCGGAGCTCGATTTGGGTCACGTAGGCCAGGTTGACGTTCGTCTCCAGCTGGGTGAAGTGAATTTCGCATATTTTGCGAAGCGCTTCATCCGCGGAATCGGTTTCCTGAATGCTGTCGTGAAACAGCTGTACGAGGTCTCCGAGCCGGTCCCGGAACAGCGAAATAAGGATGTCCTCCTTATTTTTGAAGTACAAATAAATCGTCCCGTCTGCGACCCCGGCTTCCTTGGCGATCCGCGATACTTGTGCGTTGTGGTACCCGTTCTCGGCAATCACTTTCAAGGCGGCGTCCAAAATAAAATGATATTTTTCTTTTTTCCTACTTGTCATTTCGGGCACCCCGATGTTAAGATTCAAATAACTGAATGAATACTCATTCATTATCCTAATCTTATGAGAAACGGTACTTATTGTCAACGTATTTCACTCATAAGATTTTTATGAAATCTGTTTGTAACCGCTTCCAAATCAGTTGAAAGGAAGGTCGGGCGAGATGATGTGGCAGATCGTGAACGCGCTGTTGTTTGTGGCCGTAACCGGATACGGCGTCCTTTTGTTCGGCAAAGCCGTGTACCGCCGTTATT
Source organism: Paenibacillus sp. tmac-D7 (assembly GCF_006519665.1). Classification (NCBI taxonomy): domain Bacteria; kingdom Bacillati; phylum Bacillota; class Bacilli; order Caryophanales; family Paenibacillaceae; genus Paenibacillus; species Paenibacillus sp. tmac-D7. The sequence goes on from NZ_VIDW01000033.1 coordinate 7,678, forward strand.
TGTATATGAAGCTCGGGCAGCCTGCCGATTTCAGAAGGCAGGGCCGCGAGAAGCCCGGGGCGTTCATGGCCGAGATTTTCGGGCAAACCAAGCTGCTGAAAGACAGGAAAAGCGGCGTCATGCATCTCGTCATCTTCTACGGCTTCATCATCCTGCAATTCGGGGCTTTGGAACTGATCTTTAAGGGACTGACCGGGGGAAAGAATCTGCCGATCCCGGGCTACGACGCGTTCAGCCTGCTGCAGGAGGCGACTGTCTTCTCGATCCTGATCGCGATGGGGTATGCGGCGTTCCGCCGGTATGCCGAGAAGCTGCCCCGGTTGAAAAAGGGATGGAAGCCGAGCCTCGTCCTCTTCTTCATCCTCGGCCTGATGCTCTCGGTTCTGCTGTCGCTTGCGTTCGAACGCGTATGGCTCGGGCATCCGGCAAGCGCCTACGCTCCGATTTCGTCCGCGATCGCCGCATCGTTCGTCGGCTTGTCCGCCGGTGCGGCAAAGGCCGCCTTTTACGCCGGCTGGTGGCTTCACCTGCTCATTCTGCTCGCCTTTCTGGTCTATGTGCCGCAATCGAAGCACTTTCATATCATGACGGCCCCGGTCAACATCTGGTTCCGGCGCCAGGAGCAGGTCGGCCGCTTGAAGAAGCTGGATCTCGAGAACGAGGAGGCCGAATCGTTCGGCGTCGGCAGGATCGAAGATTTCACGCAGAAGCAGATGCTTGACTTCTATGCATGCGTCGAATGCGGACGCTGTACGAACGTATGCCCGGCGTCGAACACCGGCAAGACGCTGTCGCCGATGCATCTGATCGTGAAGCTGCGGGACCATCTCGTAGAGAAGGGCGCGGCCGTGACGTCCAAGTCACCCTGGGTGCCGGAATTCGCCTTTACCGGGCCAGCTGGCTCGTCCGCGGGCGCTCATATGATGACTGCGATGGACGATCAAGGCGTCGGCTGGAGAGCGGGTGACGACGTTGTAACCGATATTCGCCCTACACTGCAGTGGCAGCAGGCTTCGTGGAAGACGCAAACCGGGAAATCGGCGACGGAAGTGGAGCTGATCGGCGATGTGATGACGGAGGACGAAATTTGGTCCTGTACGACGTGCCGCAACTGCGAGGACCAATGCCCGGTCGGCAACGAGCATGTCGACAAGATCGTCGACCTGCGCAGGCACCTGGTCCTGATGCAGGGCAGCATGCCGCATGAAGGGCAGCGCGCGATGCAAAACATTGAACGCCAAGGCAATCCGTGGGGTCTCAGCCGCAGCGACCGGAGCAAATGGACCGGCGAAATCGAAGGGCTGGCGGTGCCGACGGTGAAGGAAAACCCGGCCTTCGACTATTTGTTCTTCGTCGGGTCGATGGGTTCGTACGACCTGCGCAGCCGTAAAGTTTCCCGCGCCTTCGTCCGGCTGCTGCATGAGGCTGGCGTCAGCTTCGCGATTCTCGGCAATGAAGAGAAAAACTCCGGCGACACGCCGCGCAGACTCGGCAACGAAATGTTGTTCCAGCAGCTGTGCGCTGAAAATATCGCAGCATTCGAGAAATACGGCGTCAAGAGAATCGTCACCGCCTGTCCGCATACGTTCAACACGCTCAAGCACGAGTATCCGGACTTCGGCCTGGAGGGCGTGGAGGTGCAGCATCATTCGGAGCTGCTCGACGAACTGGTCCGCACCGGCCGGCTGAAGCCGCAGCATGAGCTGAAGGAGCGCGTCACCTACCACGATTCGTGTTACCTTGGGCGCTACAACAACGTGTACGATCAGCCGCGCAGCGTACTGCGGGCGATTCCCGGGGTGGAGCTCGTCGAGATGGAGCGCACCCGCGAGAACGGGATGTGCTGCGGCGCCGGCGGCGGGATGATGTGGATGGAAGAGACGTCCGGCAAGCGTGTCAACGCGGCCCGGACGGAGCAGGCGCTTCGCACGAACCCGACGGTCATCAGCAGCGCGTGTCCGTACTGCTTAACGATGATGGAGGACGGGACGAAGATGAAGGAGATCGAATCCCGAGTGAAAGCCAGAGATATCGCGGAGCTGCTGGAGCAAGCCGTATTCGGCTCCGGAAATGCCCAAATTCCCACTACGCATTGAGACGGAGGTAGGTCCATGATGATGAGATCGATACGTAAAGCGGCGGTAATCGGGTCCGGTGTGATGGGTTCGGGCATTGCCGCCCACTTGGCGAACGCCGGTATTCCCTGCTTGCTGCTGGACATCGTGCCGAAGCAGCCGACGGATGAGGAGACGGCCAAAGGGCTTACGCTGGAGCACGCGGCCGTGCGCAGCCGGCTTGCCGCACAGGCGGTGGAGAAGCTTCGCAAGACGAAGCCTTCGCCGCTGTATGACGACGCGTTCGCAGACCGCATTACGCCGGGCAATCTGGACGATCATCTGGCGTTAATCGCCGATGTCGATTGGGTCATTGAGGTCGTCGTTGAAAATCTGGAGGTCAAGCAGCGGCTGTTGTCCCGGGTCGAAGCCCATTGGAAGCCCGGCACGGTTGTCAGCTCGAACACGTCGGGCATCTCGATCGAGGCCATGTCGGCGGATTGCAGCGAATCTTTCAGGCGGCATTTCCTCGGCACCCACTTTTTCAACCCGCCGCGGTATATGAAGCTGCTTGAACTGATTCCGGGCAAGCTCACGGAACCTGACATCGTCAGCGGGATGCGGGAATTTTGCGAAAAGCGCCTTGGCAAAGGCGTCGTACTGGCGAAGGATACGCCGAATTTCATCGCCAACCGGATCGGCACCTACGGGCTGCTCGTGACGCTGCAGGAAATGCTGGACAAAGGCTTCGCCGTCGAAGAGGTGGATGCCGTCACCGGGCCTGCGATGGGCCGGCCGAAAAGCGCCACCTTCCGCACGCTCGATCTGGTCGGAATCGATACGTTCGTGCATGTCGCGAACAACGTATACGAATCGACGCAGGACGAAGCGGAGAAAGCTGTATTTGCCGTCCCGGCGGCGCTGCGCGGCATGGTGGAGAAGGGATGGATCGGGGAGAAGTCGGGTCAAGGCTTTTATTTGAAGCAGAAGGGTCCGAACGGCAGTGAAATTCTCTCTTTGAACGTAGCTGCGATGGAATACGAGCCGCAGAAGAAGCCGTCCTCCGCTTCGCTCGAAGCGGCGAAGCTCGCTAAAGGCGCGAAGGAGAAGACGAAGGCGCTGATCGGCGCAGGCGATCGCTACTCAGAGCTGGCGTGGAACATTCTCAAGAAGGTGCTCGTGTTTTCGGCCGAGAAGCTCGGCGAAATTGCGGATACCGTCCGGGAAATCGACGAGGCGATGAAGTGGGGCTTCAATTGGGAGCTTGGGCCGTTTGAGACGTGGGATGCCATCGGATTGCCGAAGTCGGTGCAGCGCATGGAAGCGGAAGGAACGGCGGTGCCCGCTTGGGTGAAGGACTGGGTGGCGGCAGGCCACACGTCGTTTTACCGCAAGCAGGAAGGCGCGACGTTCTATGTGAGCCGGGGCGAATATAAGCAGCTGGAAACGCCTGCGGAAGAGATTTCGTTGAAGCGGCTGAAGGAGCATAACAAAGTCGTGAAGTCGAACAGCGGCGCAAGCCTGATCGATCTTGGCGACGGGGTGGCGTGCCTGGAGTTCCATTCGCCGAACAATGCGATCGGCGCGGATATTTTGGTGATGATCCAGCAGAGTTTGGAGGAGGTTCGACGCAATTACGACGGCCTCGTCATCGCCAATCAGGGACGGAACTTTTGCGTAGGCGCGAATATTATGATTCTGCTCATGGAAGCCCAGGACGAGGAATGGGACGAAATCGACGGTATCATCCGCCTGTTCCAGAACACGATGTATAAGGTGAAACGGTTCGAAAAGCCGGTCGTCGCGGCGCCGCACCGGATGACGCTCGGCGGCGGGGTCGAAGCCTGCATGCCGGCGGACCGGATCGTGGCTGCGGCCGAGACGTATTTCGGCCTCGTGGAGGCGGGCGTGGGCCTGATTCCGGCCGGCGGCGGCTGCAAGGAGCTGGCGCTGCGCACGAGCCAGCGTGTTACGCATCCCGATGCGGATATGCAGCCGTATATTAACCAGGCGTTCGAAACGATCGGCATGGCGAAAGTATCGACGAGCGGCCATGACGCGTTGAAGCTCGGCTTGTTCAAGCCGACCGACCGTATCGTCGTGAATCAGGAGCATCTGATTTACGAAGCGAAGCGGTCCGTGCTTGGCCTCGCGCGCGGCGGCTACGAGCCGATCCGGGAGGAGAAAATCCGCGTCGTCGGCGCAGAGGGCAAAGCCGTTCTCCAGCTCGGCGCTTACGGGATGAAGCAGGGAGGCTACATCAGTGATCACGACTTGAAGATTGCGAACAAGCTCGCTCACGTGCTTGCCGGCGGCGATGTGCCGGCCGGTTCGCTCGTCACGGAGCAATACATGCTCGATCTGGAGCGCGAAGCGTTCTTGAGCTTGTGCGGCGAGCCGAAGACGCAAGCCCGGATGCAGCACATGCTGGCCAAGGGCAAAGCGCTGCGGAACTGACTATTCGACAGAGGAGGGAAGGCGAATGAAAGAAGCGGTAATCGTATCGATCGCCCGAACCGCGATCGGCAAGGCGAAGAAAGGCAGCTTCGCCCAGACGCGCGCGGAAGATATGGGCAAGGCGGTGCTGCAAGCCGTCGTGGAGCGGACCCCCGGGCTGAAGAAGGAGGACGTCGAGGACATCATCATCGGCTGCGCCATGCCGGAAGGCGAGCAGGGGCTCAACTTCGCCCGCATCATGTCGCTGTACGCCGGGTTCCCGGCGACGGTGCCGGCGTTGACGGTCAACCGGTTTTGCTCGTCCGGCTTGCAGTCGATCGCGTTCGCGGCGGAGCGCATCATGGTAGGCGCTGCGGATGTGCTGATCGCCGGAGGCGTGGAGAGCATGAGCCACGTGCCGATGACCGGGTTCAAGGTGTCGCCGAACCCTAAGATCGTGGAGCAAATGCCGCAGGTGTACATCGGCATGGGCCATACGGCCGAGCATGTCGCCGACCGCTTCGGCGTGAGCCGCGAGGATCAGGACCGCTTCGCCGCCCGTTCTCATGCGAAGGCCGCGGCTGCGCTGCGCGAAGGCAAGTTTCGCGACGAGATCGTGCCTGTGCAGGTCAAGTTCCAACAGGTCGACGACGGCGGCAGGGTGAGAAGCCGGACGTTCGTCTTCGAGGAAGACGAAGGCGTCCGCGCCGATACGACGCTTGAGACGCTCGGCAAGCTGAAGCCGGCGTTCAAGCTCGGCGGCACGGTGACGGCGGGCAACGCGTCGCAGATGAGCGACGGCGCGGCTGCGGCAGTGCTCATGAGCCGGGAGCGCGCCGAGGCGCTCGGCTTGCAGCCGCTGGCGACGTTCCGCTCGTTCGCTCTCGCCGGCGTGGAGCCGGAGATTATGGGCGTCGGCCCGGTCGAAGCGATCCCGAAGGCGCTGAAGATGGCAGGCCTGACGTTTGCCGACGTCGACTTGTTCGAGATTAACGAGGCTTTCGCTTCGCAGTGCGTGCACATCATTCGCCAGCTGGAGCTTGACGAAGCGAAGGTCAATGTCAACGGCGGCGCGATCGCGCTCGGCCACCCCCTCGGGTGTACGGGCACGAAGCTGTCCGCCACGCTCATTCACGAGCTGCGCCGCCGTGGAGGCGGCATCGGCGTCGTCTCGATGTGTATCGGCGGCGGCATGGGCGCGGCCGGTGTGTTCGAAGTTCATGCGTAATCCAAATCGCGTACAAGGGAGAGAACCCGAGATGAGCAAAACGATCGGCGGCAGCTTTATCATCGACGATATCGACTTTAACCGAGTCGTAACCCCGGAAGATTTTACGGAAGAGCAGCGCATGATCGGTCAGACGACCGAGGACTTCGTCGCCGGCGAAGTGGTCCCGCACGAGGAAGAAGTGGAGAAGCTGAACTATGCGTTGTCCGTCAGCCTGCTGCGCAAAGCGGGCGAGCTCGGACTGCTCGGCGCCGATGTGCCGGAAGCGTACGGCGGGCTCAGTCTCGATAAGATCAGCTCGACGCTGATCAACGAGAAGCTGACGAAGGCGTCTTCCTTTGCGCTGACGCTCGGCGCGCACGTTGGCATCGGCACGCTGCCGATCGTGTATTTCGGCAACGAGGAGCAGAAGCGCCGCTATTTGCCGCCGCTCGCGTCCGGCGAGAAAATCGCCGCCTACTGCTTAACGGAGCCGTCCTCGGGCTCCGACGCGCTTGGCGCCAAAACGACGGCCGTCTTGTCGGAAGACGGAACGCATTACGTGCTGAACGGGACGAAGCAGTTTATTACGAACGCCGGATTTGCGGATGTCTTCATCGTGTACGCCAAGGTGAACGGCATCGATTTCAGCACATTTATCGTCGAGCGCACGATGGAAGGCGTGAGCATCGGTCCGGAAGAGAAGAAGATGGGCATTAAAGGGTCGTCCACATGCCCGCTCATTCTCGAGGACGTGCAGGTGCCGGCGGAAAACCTGCTGTGGGAGGTCGGCAAAGGCCATTTGATCGCCTTCAATATTTTGAACATCGGCCGCTTCAAGCTGGCGGCGGGCTGCCTCGGGGCATCCAAGGATGCGATCGAATACGCTTCCAAGTATGCGAATGGGCGTTCCCAGTTCGGGCGCAAAATTTCATCCTTTCCGTTGATCGGCGCCAAGCTGGCGGATATGAACATCCGCACCTTCGTCTTGGAGAGCATGGTGTACCGGACGGCCGGTTTGTTCGATGAAGGACTCGCCGAAGTCGGTCACGGCAGCGAGAATGCCGGCTATCAATCGGCGAAAGCAATCGCGGAATATGCGCTCGAGTGCTCGATCAACAAAGTGTTCGGCTCGGAAACGCTCGATTTCGTCGCCGATGAGGGCGTGCAAATTCACGGCGGGTACGGCTTTATTCAGGAGTACCGGATTGAACGCATCTATCGGGACTCCCGGATCAACCGGATTTTCGAAGGCACGAACGAGATCAACCGTCTGCTCATCCCGGGCACGCTGATCAAACGCGCGATGAAAGGCGAGCTGCCTTTGATGCAGAAGGCGATGGCGCTGCAATCCGACCTGCTGTTCCTCGTCCCGGGGCAGCTGTTCGAAGGCGCGCTGGAGCAGGAGACGCATCTGCTGGCGATGGCCAAAAAGGTGTTCCTTATGGCCGGCGCCGGAGCTGTTCAGAAGTATCAAATGAAGCTGGAGCAAGAACAGGAAATACTAAGCGGTTTGGCCGACATCATGATCGAAGTCTTCGCCATGGAAAGCGCGCTGCTGCGCGCGAAGAAGCTGATGGCCCGCTCGGGGGAAGCGAAGTCCCGGCTTGCTGTGGAGATGACAACCGTGTTCGTCCACGAATCGTTCGATCGTATCGAAGCGCGGGCGAAACAATCGCTCGCGGCTATGGAGTCCGGCGATATGCTGCGTACCCAGTTGTCCGTGCTGAAGAAGCTGGCGCGCCGAACGGCGGTAGACAGCATCGCACTGAAACGTTCCATCGGTTCTCGCGTGATCGAAGCCGAGAAATATGTGCTCTGATCCCGACATCATGAGTCATGGGGTGGTCGACTTGTCCAGCAAACCATGGTTAAGCCATTATCCTGCCGAAGTGCCAGCGACCTACGAATACCCGAAGCAAAATTTAGCGCATTTTTTGGTGCAAAGCGCATCCGATTATCCGGATCGGGACGCCCTGCATTTTCTAGGAAAAAAGATGACCTACCGTCAGCTTCTGGATGCCGCCTATCGGTTTGCCGGCGCGCTGTCCGGGCTTGGCGTCCGCAAGGGGGATCGGGTGGCTGTGATGCTGCCCAATTGCCCGCAGGCGATGATTGCGTATTACGGAACGCTGATGATCGGCGGTATCGTCGTCATGACGAATCCGCTCTATATGCCGCGTGAGCTGGAACATCAGTTGAACGATGCCGGAGCGGCGATGATCGTCACGCTTGATCTGCTGTTCGAACGCGTCATGAAGGTCGTCCCTCAGACCGGAATTAAACAGGTGATCGTCACCTCGATCAAAGATTACCTGCCTTTTCCGAAAAACTGGCTGTACCCCTTGAAGGCCAAAAAAGACGGCCTGAAACGCGAGGTTGCGTATGGCGGCGGCGTTGTATCGTGGGTGGACCTGCTGCGTCGCGCCACGCCCGAACCCGGCGGCGTTCCGGTCGATTCGGAGAACGATTTGGCGCTGATTCAATATACCGGAGGCACGACCGGAATTGCGAAGGGCGTCATGCTGACCCATTACAATTTGATCGCGAATGCCATTCAGTGTAAGCTCTGGGCGTATCGAACGGAGGTCGCCAAGGAAAAGTATATGACGGCGCTGCCGTTCTTCCACGTGTTCGGCATGACGGTGCTCATGAATCAATCCGCCTATGTCGCGGGTTGTCTCGTGCTGATGCCGCGCTATGACGTGAATCAAGTGCTTGCGGCGATCCACAAGCTGAAGCCGACGATTTTCCCGGGTGCGCCGACGATGTACATTTCGCTGATCCATCATCCGAAAGTGAAGGAGTACGATCTGTCGTCAATCAAATTTTGCATCAGCGGGGCGGCCTCGCTGCCTCATGAGGTGCAGGTGGAGTTCGAGAGGATGACGAACGGCAAGCTGATTGAAGGGTACGGGCTGACCGAGGCGTCGCCCGTCACCCATGCGAACAATATTTGGGAGAAGCGCAAGCTGGGCTCGATCGGAATTCCGTTTCCGGACACAGACAGCCGGGTCGTCGATCTGGAAACCGGGGAAGAGCTGCCGGTCGGGGAAATCGGCGAGCTCGTCGTTCGCGGACCGCAAGTGATGAAGGGCTACTGGAACAAACCGGACGAAACGGAGAAGGTATTGAAGGACGGCTGGCTGTACACCGGTGATTTGGGGCGGATGGACGAGGACGGTTATTTTTATATTTTGGATCGGCGCAAAGATTTGATTATTGCAGGCGGTTACAACATTTATCCGCGTGAAGTGGAGGAAGTGCTGTTCGAGCACCCGGATGTCGAGGAGGCGGTTGTCGCCGGCGTCATCGATCCGTACCGCGGCGAAACGGTCAAGGCGTATATCGTGCTGAAGCCGGATGGGGAGGCGGGGGCGGAAGAGCTGAAAGCGTGGTGCAAGGAAAGGCTTGCGGCTTACAAGGTGCCGAAGCAGTTCGAGTTTCGCGATAGCTTGCCGAAGACGATCGTCGGGAAGGTGCTGCGCCGCAAATTGATCGAGGAGGAAGCGGAAAAGCTGAAACAAGACCTTTAGGAAGGCGGGCGTTCGCGGATTTGCCCGTATTTTGGCTGGAGACGGGAGGAGACGGCCATGGATCCGTCATCTGATATACAGTGGCTGGAAGAGTCGTCCCGGGGCACCTTCTGGGATCACCTCGGAGCGAAGCTGGAATCGTTATCGCCGGAAGGCGTCGTCGTTACGCTGGACATTCAGCCGCATCATCTCAATTTGATCGGGATTCTGCATGGCGGTGTGCACGCGACCTTGATCGACTCCGCGATGGGGCTCGCGGCGATGGCGAGGAAGCCCGGGGAGAGCGTCGTGACGACCAACCTGCATCTCCATTACATGGCGCCGGTGAACCTCGGTACGCTGCGGGTGACTGCCGAAGTCGTGCACAGCTCGCGCAAAATGGTGACGACGCAAGCCCGCGCGTATAACGAAAGCGGTGACCTGTGCGCATTGGGCACGGGCACGTTTCGCATTAGGGGAGGCACGAAGTAGGAGGGGGCAGCAGCCTTCGGCGTTATTTCGTTCAGGCGCGGGTGGGGGAGGGGGCGTTAAAGCCGGTGCTTTATTAACACGTTCGTCTATGCTACCCTAATACCTACGAGGAAGAGAATGAACGGACTAGGGATGTGGGAGCGGATGAAGCGGGTTCTTGTCACCGGTTATAAAGCGTCGGAGCTCGGCATTTTTTCGCTGAAGCATCCGGGCATCGGCATTATCAAGAAGGCGATCCGGAAGCAGCTGGTCGCCCTGCTGGACGATGGGCTGGAATGGGTCATCGTCAGCGGACAATGGGGCGTCGAGCTGTGGGCGGCCGAGGCGGCGGTCGAGCTGAAGTCCGAGTATCCGGGCCTTCGTTTGGCCGTCATTACGCCGTTTCTGGAGCAGGACGAGAAGTGGAGCGAAGAGAAGCGCGGTCTGTACAGCGGCGTACTGCAGCGGGCCGATTACGTCAACAGCGTGACGAAAACGAAATATGAGGGCGGGTGGCAATTTAAAGAGAGCAACAAATTTCTGCTCCGCAATACCGACGGGATGGTCATCCTCTATGACGAGGAGAAGGAGGGCTCGCCGAAATTTATGAAGGAGCTGGCCGCCCGGCAAGCGCTCGTGCGGCCTTATCCGATCGTCAGCATTACGGAATACGATCTGCAAAGCATCGTCGAGGAAGAGCGGTTGGACGATTGGGACGACGGCGCTTTGGCGTATTCCCGGGAGTACGGGGACTCTGGCTCCGATGACGAAGGCATTTCATGAACGCGCCGGTTCAGCCCGAAGCAGCGGGCGTCCGGAGCGCTGAAGGCGGGCGTATGGCCAGAAGCGGGCCAACGTGCCGCCTGCGGCTGCCGAGGCGCAAGCTTGCTGCCGCAAAAGCGTCCCGCTGCAAGCCATGCGAATGGCCCTGTCCATCCACTAGTCCCTCCTGCGAACGCGTTTGCCGCTCCAGGCAGCCCGACCCTTGCGGACGGGCTTTTTTTTTACTCTGCGTACCCAGTGGCACGCATCTTCTAACCGGTGAAAGTCCGGTCACGGGAGGGGCCAAGCCCCCGTGTAGCTTTCTGCCCTTTACTCTAGTGCCGGCAACCGGCAGCCCTTCTACAACCGCTCGGCGGCTTATCGCCTGAGCGGTTTTTGCATCCTCACCACCCCTGCCTCTAAAGAAAAGTCCATGCTGAAAAAAAGAAAAATCCATTTCAGTACCGGTAGATTCATGCAACAATATGGAACGATAATGATTATCATTTTCGAGGGAATGACACATGAGAATAAGATACCTGCTCCCAACGCTTATCGTTTTATCGTTCTGTTCCGTCTTCATCGGGGTCAAAGACATTTCGCCGCTTGATCTGTTCCGCTTAACGGAGGCGCAAGCGCAAGTGCTTGCGATCAGCCGGATTCCGCGGTTGATCAGCCTCATCATCGCCGGGGTAAGCATGAGCATTATCGGTCTCATTATGCAGCAGCTTAGCCGTAATAAATTCGTCTCGCCGACGACGGCCGGCACGGAAGATTCCGCAAGGCTCGGCATTCTGGTCGCCATGCTCCTGTTTGCCTCGGCCAGTCCGATTGTGAAGATGCTCGTCGCGTTCGTGTTCGCGCTGGCCGGCACTTTGATTTTCATGAAAATATTGGACAAAGTGAAATACAAGGATGCGATCTTCATTCCGCTCGTCGGGCTCATGTTCGGCAGCATCGTCGGTTCGCTCACCACCTTCTTCGCCTACAAGTACGATCTGATTCAGAGCATGAACGCTTGGCTGCACGGCGATTTCTCGATGGTGATGAAAGGACGCTATGAGCTGTTGTACATCAGCATCCCGCTTGTCATCGTCGCTTACCTGTTCGCGGACCGGTTCACGGTGGCCGGCATGGGCGAAGAGTTTTCCGTCAATCTGGGGCTGAATTACAAGCAGGTCGTCAATATCGGCTTGGTGCTTGTTGCGCTGGTTACTTCCGTCGTCATTCTAACCGTAGGCATGATTCCATTCCTCGGCCTGATTATCCCGAACATCGTGACGATGTTTCAAGGCGATCATCTGCGCAAAAGCTTGTTCTCGACGGCGCTGCTCGGCGCGGTGTTCGTCATGTTCTGCGACGTGCTCGGCCGCATTCTCATTTATCCGTTCGAAATTCCGATCGGCCTGACAGTCGGCGTTATCGGCAGCGGCATTTTTCTTTATTTACTTCTGAGAAGAAAGGCGCATGAACAACATGAAGGCTAAGCTAGGGATTCTCGCTGCGTTGTCCGTCGCGCTGATCGTGACGTTCATGGTCATCCAGTCCGGCGGCAACTGGGACTACGTGCTGCCCAAACGCGGCGTCAAAATCGCAGCCATCGTACTGACCGGGGGTTCGATCGCTCTCTCGACGATGGTGTTCCAGACGATTACGAACAACCGCATCCTGACGCCGAGCATCCTGGGCCTCGATTCGCTGTACTTGCTGATGCAAACGTTCGTCGTGTTTGCGTTCGGCGCATCCACCTTGACGATGATGAGCAAGCATTCGCATTTTCTGCTGTCGATCGGGCTGATGGTGCTGTTCTCCGGCGTGCTGTATAAGCTGGTGTTGAAGCGGGAAGGGCGAAACATTTACTTTTTGCTGCTGATCGGCATTATTTTCGGCACGCTGTTTACGAGCTTCACCTCCTTCATGCAAGTGCTGATCGACCCGAACGAGTTCATGATCGTGCAGGACCGCATGTTCGCCAGCTTTAACCGGATGAACACGGACTTGCTGTGGCTGGCGATCCTTCTGCTGGCGCTCACGACTGCTTATTTTACGAAATTCGCCAAATATTTGGATGTGCTGTCGCTCGGACGCGACCATGCGGTTAACCTGGGGATCGATTACGATCATGTGGTCAAAAGGCTGCTGATCGTCGTAGCCATTCTCGTCTCCGTCTCGACCGCGCTTGTCGGACCGACTACCTTCCTCGGCCTGCTTGTTGCGAACGTCGCGCATGAGTTTCTCCGCACGTACCGCCATCGGTATTTGATTCTAGGCTCCACGCTGATCAGCATCATCGCTTTGGTAGGCGGCCAGCTGCTGGTGGAGAGAGTATTCACGTTCTCTACCACGATCAGCGTCATGATTAACCTGGTCGGCGGCATTTACTTTATCTATCTTCTATTAAAGGAGAATAAAAAGTGGTAGAAGTCAAGAAGGTTTCGAAACGGTACGGAAACAAAGCCGTCGTTGATAACGTATCCGTCAAGATCGCCAAAGGAAAAATCACTTCGTTCATCGGTCCGAACGGCGCCGGCAAGAGCACCCTGCTCTCCATGGTGAGCCGTCTCCTTACGAAGGACAGCGGCGAGGTCTATATCGACGGCCGGGAAATCGGGCAGTGGCGAACCGGCGATTTGGCGAAAAAAATTTCGATTCTGAAGCAAACAAACCATATCAGCCTCCGTTTAACCGTACGGGAGCTGGTTAGCTTCGGCCGCTTTCCTTACTCGCAGGGCAAGCTGACGAAAGAAGACAATCGTCATGTCGACGAGGCGATCGCTTACATGGATCTAGCGGACATGCAGAACAAATATCTCGATCAATTGAGCGGCGGTCAGCGGCAGCGGGCCCACATCGCGATGGTGCTGGCGCAGAACACCGAGTACATCCTGCTCGACGAGCCTCTGAACAATCTCGATATGAAGCATTCCGTACAAATTATGAAGGTGCTGCGGCGTATGGTGGAGGAGCTGGGCAAGACGATCGTGCTGGTCATTCATGACATCAATTTCGCCTCCTGTTACTCGGACTATATCGTAGCGCTGAAGGACGGCCGCGTCGTGAAGGAAGGGCCGACCGAAGAGATCATCGACACCGCGGTACTGAAGCATGTGTATGAGATGGACATCCCGATCGAGCAGATCGATGGGCAGCGTATATGCGTTTATTTCGCTTAAATAATAAAATGATTCTCATCATTTTATATATAAAAAATTTATTGAGGTGAGCAAATTGAGAAGAAAGTTGTCCATGTTTGTACTTGTTGTGATGATGGCGGTATTTGCCGTCGCGTGCGGAACGAACGGTTCGTCAAACGCCGGCGAAGCGGCCAAAACGACCGGGTCGGAGCCGGCTAAGGCGCCGGCAGTCGAAGAGCTGACGATCAAACATCAGCTCGGCGAAACGAAGCTGAAGAAAAATCCGAAGAAGGTCGTGGTGTTCGACTTCGGCGTTCTGGATTCCCTCGATAAGCTCGGCGTCGAAGTGACGGGCGTGCCGCAAGCGAACATCCCGCCTTACCTGGAGAAGTATAAAGATGCGGCGAAGTATAAGAACGTCGGCAGCTTGACCGAGCCGGATTTCGAGAAAATCAACGCGATCGGCCCCGATCTGATTCTCATCTCCGGACGGCAGCAGGCCGCTTATGCCGAGCTTTCGAAGATCGCGCCAACGGTGTTTGTGGGCGTCGATAACAAGCGTTACATGGATTCGTTCACGGAGAACATGAAGACGCTCGGAAATGTGTTCGACAAGCAGGCAGCTGTGGATCAAGAGCTCGCGAAAGTGAACGAGACGGTGAAGAAAGTGAAAGACGTTGCATCGGCCAGCGGCAAGAATGCGCTGATCGTACTGGCTACCGGCGGTAAATTGAGCGCATATGGCCCAGGCTCCCGTTTCGGACTCATTCATGACGTGCTCGGCTTCAAAGCGGTGGACGACAAGATCGATTCTTCGACGCCGCACGGCCAAAGCATTTCACCGGAATTCATCGCCGAGAAAAATCCGGACTACTTGTTCGTCGTCGACCGCGATGCGGCAATTGCTTCAGGTAACGCGGCCGCCAAGCAGGTGGTTGAGAACGAGCTGGTGAAAAATACGAAAGCGTTCAAGGATGGTAATATCGTGTACCTCGATCCGAACTACTGGTACTTGTCGGGCGGCGGGTTGGTCTCCGTTGCAGGCATGGTGCAAGAGGTGGAGAAAGGCTTGAAGTAATTGGATTGGAAGGCCGAGGCCGGGACTAGCTCCCGGCCTCTTTGGCATGTGCGGAAGTGCCGGAAATGTTCGGTGCGGAGACGATTTTGTTGAACTGCGCTGCGGACGAGCGGGTGGGTGTTCGGACGGATTGTGGAGCCGGCAGGCGCGGATAATAAGAAGGTAATTTTTGGCTGGGAATGGGTGAATCATGGTACAATGAATAAGACTGGCGCTTATCGGCGCGAGCCCGCCAGGAGCAGGTTCAGCAGTACGCGAAGGCGTCGGCCATCAAGCTTTCGGCCGGCGCGTTGGAGCGCATCGAATGCCATTTGAAATAACGGAGGGGAACCGAGTGAATTATCGTCAATTGGGAGATACCGGACTGAGGGTCAGCGAAATCAGCTTTGGCACATGGGCCATCGGCGGAAGCTGGGGTCAGAAGGACGACAAAGAGTCTATACGGGGCTTGGAGCGCGCGATGGAAGCGGGCGTCAACTTCTTCGATACGGCGGATGTGTACGGCGGCGGACACGCGGAGGAACTGCTCGCGCAAGCGACTCGCGGCCGGGAAGACGACATCCACATCGCGACGAAATTTTGCCGCGCCGGCGACATCCACGATCCGGCTACTTACTCGGAGCAATCGGTTCGCGCTTACTGTGAGAACAGCTTAAAACGGCTGCGCCGCGAGCGGATCGATCTGTATCAGATTCACTGTCCGCCGCTGGCCGTGCTGCAGGACGGTCAGGTGTTCGAAGTGCTGCGCCAGCTGCAGCAGGAAGGAAAAATCCGCCATTTCGGCGTCAGCGTCGAAACGGTGGAGGAAGGCTTGTTCTGTCTGAGCGTCCCCGGCGTCAAAGCGCTGCAAGTCATCTTCAACCTGTTCCGCCAGAAGCCGGCCGAAGTGCTGTTCCCGCAAGCGAAGCAAGCGGGCGTAGGCATCCTGGCGCGACTTCCGCTTGCGAGCGGTCTGCTGACCGGCAAATTTACGGAGAGCAGCACATTCGAGGCGGACGATCACCGCAGCTTCAACGCGAACGGCGAGCAGTTCAACGTTGGTGAAACATTCGCCGGCCTGCCGTTCGACAAGGGCGTAGCGCTGTCCCGGAAGCTCGCATGGATCGCGGAAGGACGCGGGAATATGGCGCGGGCTTCCATGCGCTGGATTCTTGAGAATCCGAACGTCACTTGCGTCATTCCGGGCTTTAAGAACGTACGGCAGGTGGAGGACAATCTCGGCGCTTCGGGCGCAAGGCCTTTTTCGAAGGAGGAGCTTGCGCGCCTGCGCGCCTTCTACGAGCAGGAAGTCCATGCGTTTATTCGCGGAGCTTACTAAACCGGATACACCAAGCTTTAGCCATGACTGAAACCGGAAACCGGAGTCTTCTCCGGGTACAGCAAGCAACCGTCCGCGATCCGGGCGGTTGCTTGCTGTAGGGGGGACTGGGCTATGGTGTCCGCCGGCTGCTTGATCGCATGCTGGTCTTCGTCGGTCATGCAGTACATAGGAATGCCGCCATGCGGGATCTCGAAGCCGGGAGACCGTTCGGCATTTCGCCCGCTTGCGGACAGGAACAGTGCCCGTCTATCGCGGGAACGACCTCAGGGCTGCCGGGGGATGCAGCCGTCGTCGCCAAATAGCTTGGCTTGTCCGCGCGCTTTGGCATACAATAGAAGGATTCAATCCGAAGGGGAGTGAGCAGATGCGGTATTTGGAAAATGAACGACGGTACGAGACGATGGTTTACAATCGGAGCGGGGCTAGCGGGTTAAAGCTTCCGGCGATATCCTTGGGCCTGTGGCACAATTTCGGAGGCGGCGACAGCTACGAGAACGGACGCGCGATGGTGCGCCGGGCGTTCGATCTCGGGATTACGCATTTTGATTTGGCCAACAATTACGGGCCGCCGGCCGGTTCGGCGGAGGAAACCTTCGGGCGGATTTTGAAGCAAGATATCGGGCATCTGCGGGATGAAATGGTCATCTCGACCAAAGCCGGTTATTACATGTGGCCGGGGCCTTACGGCGACTGGGGGTCCAAGAAGTATTTGATTTCCAGCCTCGATCAAAGCTTGAAAAGGCTGAACCTGGACTACGTCGATATCTTCTACCATCACCGGCCGGATCCCGAGACACCGTTGGAAGAAACGATGGCCGCGTTGGACCTTGTTGTTCGTCAGGGGAAGGCGTTATACGTGGCGCTTTCCAATTACTCCCCGGAACAGACACGGCAAGCGTCCGCGATCTTGAAGTCGCTGGGTACGCCCTGCTTGATTCATCAAGTGCGGTATTCGATGCTGGAGCGTAAGATCGAGGAAGGTCTGCTGGACGTGCTGGAGGAAGAGCGGATCGGCTGCATCGCGTTCTCGCCGCTTGCCAAGGGGATGCTGACGGACCGCTACTTCCAAGGCATCCCCGCGGATTCCAGAGCCGCCGGGGCTAGTATCTTCTTGAAGCCGGAAGAGCTGACCGAAGCGGTGATGGCGAAGACGCGCCAGCTGAACGAGCTTGCCGGTCGGCGCGGGCAAAAGCTGTCGCAAATGGCGCTCGCTTGGGTGCTTCGCGGTGGAAAGGTAACCTCCGCCTTGATCGGCGCGAGCAGAGTCAGCCAAATCGATGACGCAGTCGGTACGCTTGCCAATATGGCTTTTACGGACGAGGAGCTTCAGCAGATAGACAATATCTTGAAAGGCTAAATTCGAAAACGCCCTCCGAACGTTCACTGAACGGTCGGAGGGCGAAGTCGTGTTATGGCCTGTGATGCCATTCACCGGACATCCACGCGCTTGCTTTCCAGCGAAGCACGTCCGGTGTGGCCAGATGCGCGATTTCCTTCAAAAATTCGAGCTGTTCGATGTCGGACATCGGCTGGAAGCTCCGGGCGACGCTTAAGTTTCGTTCCAGCTGCTCCATCGTTTCCATGCCGACAATTGCGGTCGAGATCGGCAGCGAAAGCGTATAACGAAGCGCTTGTTCGTACCAAGGCGCCAGCTTGCCGAGGGCGAACACCTTCATGCCGATGACCGCGACGCCCTTCTCCTGCGCTTTGGGGAGAAATTCGTGAGCAAAGCTGTAGATGAGATGGTCCGCCGCAGATAGCGCGACAAGCGCGCTATCGAACGGAAACCGCTCAATCGCTTCGAGCTGGACACGCGGATTCGTGTGTCCGCTGATGCTGAGCTTGCCGACGAGCCCTTGTTCTTTCGCTTCCCGAAGCGCTTCGAGTGCGCCGCCCTTGGCGAAGCATTGCTCCAGCTCTTCGAACGTCATGATGTTATGAAGGCGCCATTCGTCGACGCGGTCCGTTTGCAGCCGCTTCAAGCTAGCCTCCAGAAGCTTCCAGGAGCCGTCGCGGGTGCGGTCGTTCGTTTTGGTTGCGACCCACACCTCACTGCGGCGATGCTTCAGTACGAGGCCAAGCCGCTCTTCGGACTGCCCGTTGGAGTAGCGCGGCGCCGTATCGAAGTAGGTGATGCCCTCGTCGATGGCACGGTTAATGATGCGAACCGCTTCTTCTTCCGTGCAGCCGTGTTCGTCCACTATGCGCTGCGCGCCGAAGCTGAGGAGCGGAAACCGTCGTCCGGTCGCTCCGAAATCCCGTTGTTCCAAGCGTACTCACTCCTTCAATTATTTTGAAAAAAATGGGTGTTGTCCGTATGCTATCCTATCTTCTTCGAGAAAGCAACAGGGGAGAGGGGAAATGCTTGGATGCGCGCGCATGTTTACATGATTTCCCAAAATGACCGATTGACAGCGAAAATATGACCGTTTATAATCGTTATATATATAAAACAATCACAAACGATCGATTTTGTGATCGAATCGTCCACAAACAAGCAAATGGAGGGCGAACCCATTGTTCGGAGAAGAACGAAAAAATAATATTTTATCGTTAGTGGAAGAGAAAAAAAGCGTCGATGTGCAGGAATTATGCGAATTGTATCAAGTTTCCGAATCCACGATCCGCCGGGACTTGCGGGAGATGGAGGAGGCCGGGCTGCTGAAGCGTACGCACGGAGGCGCTATATCCGTGAAAAGCGTCATGTTCGAGCCGTCTTTCTCGGAGAAAGAAATTTCCCGCACCGCTGAGAAGAAAGCCATTGCGGCGAAGGCGGCGGCGATGATTCGCAACGGCGACACGATATTGCTTGATGCAGGCACGACGACGTACTACATGTTTCGCGAATTGGAAGCGTTTCAGAAGTTGACGGTTGTGACCAACTCGATCATTTTGCCTCAAGACGTCAACCTGCCTCTCGGCATCGAGCTCATTGTCCTGGGCGGCGCTTACCGCGCTGGCGTCATGTCGCTCGTTGGTCCGTTCGCCGAAAGATGCCTCGACATGATCAAGGTTGACAAAGCGTTCATGGCGACCAACGGCATGGATTTGAAGGAAGGACTGACGACCCCGAACTTGATGGAAGCGGATATTAAGCGCAAAATGATTCGCCGCGCGGACCGCGTCATTCTGCTTAGCGACAGCAGTAAAGCGAATCAGGTCAGCTTCTCGCGTTTCGCCGATTGGAGTGACATCGACGTCTGTATTACCGATGCCGGAATGCCCGGTGAATTCATGGAGGCATTAACGGCGCGGGGGATCGAGGTTTATGCGGTTGAGGCCGGGAAGGAGCTCGGAGATGGGTAGACAACAGGTGGTAACGGTCACATTAAATCCGTCGATGGACAAAACGGTGCTATTACCCTCCCTCCAGGTCGGAGGCTTGAACCGAGCTGAAGAAATTCGGCTTGATCCCGGCGGCAAAGGGATTAACGTGGCGCGCATTTTGCAAAGCTTTCAGGTTCGCGTGACCGCGGTCGGATTTCTGGCAGGTACGCTTGGCTCGCGCATCAGGCGGGAGCTGGAGGGAATCGGCATCCGCACGGAATTCGTTGAGGTGGCTGGGGAAACGCGCACGAACATGAAGCTGGTGGACACCTGGAAGCGGGTCACGACGGAGATTAATGAGCCGGGCTTCGACATCGCTCCTGAAGCGTTGAAAGCGCTGAATCAAAATTTGGAAGCGCTGCTCGCGGAAACGGAAGTGATGGTGCTGGGAGGCAGCCTGCCTAAAGGCGTCGATACGCAGATCTATTACGATTACATCCGGATGGCGCACCGCTTCGGCGTCAAGACGATTCTGGATGCGGACGGCGAGGCGTTGGCTGCGGGGATCGAAGCCATCCCGTATGCGGTGAAGCCCAATCAGTTCGAGCTTGAGCAGCTGGTGGGCGCAAAGCTGGAGACGGATCGCGATATCGTCGAAGCCGGACGTTCCCTGCTGAACCGGGGCATCCGGGTTGTGCTCGTCTCGATGGGCGCGCAGGGCGCGATCGTCATGAATGAAACGGAAACGTACCGCGTCCGTCCGTTCCCGATCGAGGCACTCAGCACGGTCGGAGCCGGAGATTCGATGGTGGCCGTCATGGCGCACGCGCTGCTCGTAGACCGTCCGCTCCCGGAGCTGGCGCGCTGGAGTGCGGCGGCTGGGACGTTAACCGCAAGCAAGCCGGGAACGCAGGTAAGCACCTTCGAAGAAATTGAAAGGCATGTGAATCAGGTACAGCTTCAAGCTCTGTAAGGAAACGAAGTTATATCTTGAAGGGGGATCTCCTATGAAAAAATTGTTGGCGGTTACTTCATGCCCTACCGGAATTGCCCACACGTATATGGCTGCTGAGTCTTTGCTCAAAACGGCCGCAGAGAAAGGCGTGGAGTTGAAGGTTGAGAAACGCGGCGCGCTTGGCGTGGAGGACGAAATCACCGAGCAGGAAATCGCAGCGGCGCATGCGATTATCATCGCGGCGGATACGGACGTGGAGGAATCGCGTTTCGCCGGCAAGCCGGTCGTGAAGGCGGGCGTTGCCGAAGGCATCAAAAATCCGATCGGTCTTATCGAGGAAGCACTTTCGATGCAGGCCGTATCGCCAAGCGCTGTGGCAGGCGGCGCCGACTATGCCGCAAAGGTCGAGCGGGCGAAGCAGGAGCGCAGCGCGAAGCGTACAGGCTTTTACAAGCACCTGATGACGGGCGTATCCAATATGCTGCCGCTCGTCGTTGCAGGCGGGATTATTATCGCGCTGTCGTTCATATTCGGCATCAACGCTTTTAAGGAAGAAGGAACGCTGGCTGCAGCGCTGATGAGCATCGGCGGCGGCGCGGCATTCGCTTTGATGGTACCGGTTCTGTCGGGCTTTATCGCCTTCTCTATTGCCGACCGGGTCGGCCTGGCGCCAGGCCTTGTCGGCGGCATGCTGGCCAGTCAGCTCGGCGCGGGTTTCTTGGGGGGGATTATTTCCGGTTTCCTAGCCGGATACATCGCCCAGTGGATGAAGACGGCTGTTAAACTGCCGAAGACGCTTGAAGGCGTCAAACCGATTCTGATTATTCCGGTCTTATCTACGCTTATCGTTGGCTTGCTTATGATTTACGTAATTGGAACGCCGGTTAAATCGATTATGGACGCTTTAACGCAATGGTTAACCGCGATGAACTCGACCAACGCCGTTTTCCTTGGGCTGCTGCTTGGGGCTATGATGGCCTTCGATATGGGCGGACCGGTTAACAAAGCGGCTTACACGTTTGCCGTAGGTTTGCTGGCGAGCCAAGTATACGGCCCGATGGCGGCGGTCATGGCTGCGGGTATGACACCGCCGCTCGGCTTATGGCTGGCGACGCTGATCGCGAAGAACAAGTTCACGAAGGAAGAGCGCGATGCGGGTAAAGTAGCTTCCGTCATGGGCATTTCCTTCATTACCGAAGGCGCGATCCCGTTCGCGGCAGCCGATCCGCTGCGTGTCATCCCTTCGATTATGCTTGGCTCGGCGGTAACGGGAGCGCTGTCGATGGTGTTCGGCGCGACGCTGCACGCGCCGCACGGCGGAATTTTCGTCCTTGCGATTCCGAACGCCGTAACGCATTTGGCGGCTTATACCGCAGCGATCGCCGTCGGTACGGTGATCACCGCAGTTTCGGTCATGATGTTGAAGAAGAAAGTCGCTTAACTTTAACTTTTAATTACCAGGAGGAACCTAAAAATGAGTGCAAACGCAAACGAGTTGATTCAAACCCAGACGATCGTCCTTGACATGAACGCGACAAGCCGCCAAGACTGCCTGGAACAGCTGGCCGCCCGCATGGAAGCCGGGCAATACGTGACCGACCGGGCGCTGTTTCTTGCCGATGTGGAGGCGCGGGAGCAGCATGCGTCGACGGCAATCGGCTTCGGCGTAGCGATTCCGCACGGCAAATCGGCGGGTGTCGTGAAGCCGGGGCTGGCATTCGCCCGGCTATCCCGGCCGCTCGATTGGAACGCGCTTGACGGGCAGCCGGTGTCACTGATCATCCTGCTGGCGATTCCGCAGGCCGAAGCGGGCAAAGAGCATCTGCGCGTTCTGGCGTCGATCTCACGGAAGCTGATTCACGAAAGCTTCCGCAACGAACTGAGCGAAGCGAAGACCGAGGAAGACGTGCTGCGTACTTTGGAAAGCGCGCTCTCTTAAGAAAGCGATAAAGATCACACCGTAAGAAGAACTAGGTGGAGAGGAGTTTCACCCTATGCAATCAAGAATACTTACGATTATCAATGAAGAGGGCATGCATTTGCGTCCGGCGCAAACGCTGGCCGATGCGGCCATACAATTTGAATCGGATATTTTTCTGGAGACGGAAGGCGGCATGGAAGCGAACTTGAAGAGCGTGCTCGGCATTATTGCGCTCGGGCTGGAGAAAGGCGCTGAAGTCAAGCTGTCGGCCGACGGGCCGGACGAGGAGAAGGCGGCGGACGAAATCGCCCGCTTGTTCGAGTCGGGGTTCGGTGAGTAGGATGGGCGAATTACGCATTCAAGGTATTGGCGTTTCGGAAGGTATCCGCTTCGGCCGTGCATTCGTTTATGCGCTGGCCGGAGAGGGGCGGGCCGCTTACGCGGAGCGGATCGAGCCGGACCAGGTGCCCGCGGAGCTTGAGCGGTTGGAGCAGGCGAAGCGGCAATCGGTTGCCGAGCTGGAAGCGATCATCGCGAAGTCGGAGCTGACGCTGGGCAAAGAGAAGAGCGCGATCATTCAAGGGCAGAAGAGCTTTTTGAACGATCCGGCGTTTTATGGTGAAATCGTCAGTCAGGTTAAGCGCAAGCAGGCATCGCCGGAGAAAGCCGTCGAGACGGTTGTCGCCCAGCTTAGCGCGGTGTTTGAGAAAATGAACAATGCGTACGTGAAAGAACGCATTCACGATATTAAAGACGTGGCGGAACGGCTGATGTCGCATCTTCAGCAAGTGTCGTACCCGGATTTGTCGTTTATTCAAGAACCGGTGATCCTGGTCGCCGAAGATTTGACGCCTTCGGTTACGGTGCAGCTCGACAAACGAACCGTGCTCGGATTTGTCACCCGTATCGGGGGCCAAACGACCCATACGGCAATCTTGTCCCGCTCGCTCGGCATTCCGGCGGTTGTCGGCACAGGAGAGGCGTTCGCCGCCTTGAAGCATGGCGACGAGCTGATCCTGGACGGCACGGAAGGCGTCTGCATCGTGTGTCCCGATGCCGCGACGACCGCAAACTACCGTGAGAAGTTCGAGCAAGAGCAGGCTGCAGCCGAGAAGCTGTCCGCATATCGCGGGCTTCCGGCCCGCACGGCGGACGGCACCACAGTGGAGCTGGCGGTTAATGTAGGCATGCCGGAAGAGATGCGCGAAGGGATCGCGGAAGAAGCGGACGGCGTCGGCTTGTTCCGGACCGAATTTCTGTTCATGCACGCGGACGGCTTTCCGGACGAAGAGGATCAGTTTCGTGTCTACCGGGGGATGGTGGAGCAGTGGAATGGCAAGCCGGTCGTCATTCGGACGCTGGACATCGGCGGAGATAAGGAGCTGTCCTACTGGGACCTGCCGCACGAGGACAATCCGTTCCTCGGTATGCGGGCGATCCGGCTGTGCCTGCACGAACGCGAGCTGTTTAAGACGCAGCTGCGGGCGATTATCCGTGCCAGCGCGTTCGGCTGCGTGAAGATCATGTTCCCGATGGTGTCCTCGATGCAGGAGTTTCGGGAGGCAAAGGCGCTGGCCTTGCAGGCGATGCAGGAGCTGAAGGCGGCTGGAATCGCCTATGACGAGAAGCTTGAGCTTGGCATCATGGCTGAAATTCCTTCCGTCATTCAACTTGCGGACCGGTTCGCCAAGGAAGTCGATTTCTTCAGCATCGGCACGAATGATCTGGTGCAGTATACGTTGGCCGTCGACCGGATGAACGAGAAAGTCGCGCACTTGTACGATTATTTCCATCCGGCGGTGCTGCGCTCCATCCGCAGCTTGATCGACGCTGCGCACCGCGAAGGCAAGCGGGTCGGCATGTGCGGCTCGATGGCCGGGGATCCGCTTGCCGCCCCGCTGCTTCTGGCCATGGGCTTGGACGAGTGGAGCATGGACGCGGCGTCCGTCGCCAAGCAAAAGTTCGCATTGTCCCGGCTTCACGCCGAGGAGTGCCGCGCCCTGCTGGAGCGGGCTATCGACAGCGACACGGCTGCGGAAGTACGCGGGCAGGCGAAGGATTTCTACGAGACGAAGTTCGGGGCCGAGGAGCAGCGCCAGCCGGGTTAGGCGGAGTCGGAAGGGCTGGGCGGCGCATGCAGGGTGGGCGTCGCAAAGCTTGAAGGAGCTGCAGATTGGCCCGCCCGATGCGGTATTTTGCGGTAAAAAACAGCAAACGTCTGCCGGTGAGAATAGGAATGCGTGTACATCATGATTTGTAATTCGATTCCAGAGCGGTGTCCGGCGAGCATGCAGCGTGCGAGCGGCATGCTGTTTGCCGGAAGCGAGGCACCGCTTGCAGGACCTGAACAGCTGGTCCACGTCAAAAACGCCGTTCCTTCGCCAATTTGGCGGAGGGGCGGCGTTTTTGGCATGGCGGCATACGTTACCCGATCTTCAGTGCGAATAGAGCATCCTCGTTCAGCTATTTGGTGCGGAGGCGCTGCTACTCCCAAGTCGCCTTCATCTTCGAGAAAAAGTGGCCGATCGCCATCGATGCGGCGCCGAGCGCGGACGATGCCATGCCGAGCTGCGAGTAGGCGACGGAGGTGTGCTTGCGGTGGAACGCGAGACTGCGCGTGTCCAGCGACTCGTGGATGCTATCGGCGATCCATTCGCTCGCCAGCGACATCCGGTTGCCGATCACGATCAGCGCTGGATTGAACACGTTGACGAGGTTGGCGATCCCGATGCCGAGCCAATGTCCCGTGTCCGCGAACAGCTCGCGCACCCCGGTCACGTCCTGTTTGGCCGCCGCCAGCAGCGCGTGCAAGCGGGGCGTTGGCTCGTCGCCCAGCCGGAGCTTATTCGCTTGAAGCAGCAGCGCCTTCTCCGAGGCGAACGTCTCCCAGCAGCCGCGGTTGCCGCAGCCGCAGCGGGGCCCGTCCTGCGCGAGCATCATATGCCCGACTTCGCCGGAGAACCCGGATACACCGCGGTACAACGCGTCGTTCAGTATGATGCCGGCGCCGATCCCGATGCCGACGCTGATATAGAGCAGGTTCGAGACGGCGCGACCGGCGCCGAATTCTTTTTCCCCGAGCGCCCCGGCGTTAGCTTCGTTATCGATGGACACCTCCAGGCCGAATTCCGCCTGCAGCATGTCGCGCAGCGGCACGTTCTCCCAGCCGAGGTTCGGGGCGGACAGCACCCGCCCTTGATCGTCGACAAGTCCGGGCACGCCGACGCCGATGCCGACGATGCCGTAAGGCGAGGGAGGCGCCTTTCTGATCAGACCGTGGATCGTCCTCTTCAGCTTGTCCGTCACGGCTTCCACCTCGAGATCGGCGATCTCGATCTTCTTCTCCTTGACGATCGCGCCGCTCAGATCCGTGATCATCGCGAGGATGTAGTTGACCCCGAGATCGACGCCGATCGCATAACCGGCTTGTTGGTTGAACAGCAGCATCATGGGCTTGCGGCCGCCGCTCGATTCGCCGAGACCGGTTTCGGTAACGAAGTGCGCTTCGATCAATTCGCTCACAAGCCCCGAGACCGTCGCTTTGTTCAAACCGGTTTTGGCCGAAATGTCGGCGCGCGAAATCGGAAACTCGCGCCGGATCGTATCGAGCACGATATAGGTGTTTATTTTTTTGATAAGCTGATGATCGCCGGTAATTTTCATACGAACTCCTTACGAACTTGTTGTCGATTTTCTCCATCATACCACGTTTTCACAAAAAGAAAACATCAACTTACTTTGTTTACTAGACAAACTAAGTTGAGCATGTTAGGATAAAGGAAAGCGTTGCCAATTCATCTCCAACCGATAAGGAGGAC
Organism: Paenibacillus sp. tmac-D7; assembly: GCF_006519665.1. NCBI lineage: Bacteria > Bacillati > Bacillota > Bacilli > Caryophanales > Paenibacillaceae > Paenibacillus > Paenibacillus sp. tmac-D7. Next base: position 33,617 of record NZ_VIDW01000033.1, read on the forward strand.
TTATCCATGGCTTATTTTAATACGGTGAATCGCATTCAGTTTGAAGGCAAACAGTCCCGGAATCCGCTCGCATTCAAGCACTATAACAAGTCGGAAGTCGTGCTCGGGAAGACGCAGGAGGAGCATCTTCGCTTCGCAGTGGCCTATTGGCACACGATGACCGGCGGCGGCAGCGATCCGTTCGGCGCGGATACGGCGATTCGGCCGTGGAACGGGTACAGCGGGCTTGACCTCGCGAAAGTCCGCGTTGAAGCGGCATTCGAATTTTTCACGAAAATCGATGCCCCGTACTTCTGCTTCCATGATCGCGATATTGCGCCGGAAGGCCATTCGTTGAAGGAAACGAACGAGAACCTCGACGTCATTGTAGCGCAAATCAAAGAACACATGAAAACGAGCGGCGTGAAGCTGCTGTGGAACACGGCGAACATGTTCTCGAACCCGCGTTTCGTTCACGGGGCGGCGACGACGTCCAATGCGGAAGTGTATGCCTATGCGGCTGCTCAAGTGAAAAAAGGTCTGGAAACCGCCGTGGAGCTCGGCGCTGAAAACTACGTGTTCTGGGGCGGACGCGAAGGGTACGAGTCGCTGCTCAATACGAACCTGGAGCTGGAGCTCGACAACCTGGCGAGGTTCTACCATATGGCGATTGCGTATGCGAAGGAAATCGGCTTTACCGGCCAATTCCTGATCGAGCCGAAGCCGAAGGAGCCTTCCAAGCACCAGTACGATTACGATGCGGCGACGTCCATCGCGTTCCTGCAGAAGTACGGCCTGGATCGACACTTCAAGCTGAACCTCGAAGCGAACCACGCCACACTGGCCGGCCACACCTTCGAGCATGAGCTGCGCGTCGCGCGCATCAACGGTATGCTCGGTTCGATCGATGCCAACCAGGGCGACCTGCTGCTCGGCTGGGATACCGACGAGTTCCCGACAGACTTGTACGCCGTAACGTTAGCGATGTACGAAATTCTCAAGAACGGCGGACTCGGCTCCGGCGGCGTCAATTTCGACGCGAAGGTGAGAAGATCGTCGTTCGAGCCGGAGGATTTGTTCCACGCGCATATTGCGGGCATGGATACGTTCGCCAAAGGGTTGAAGGTGGCGGCGAAATTGATCGAGGACGGCTTCTTCGAGAACATCGTCAGCGAACGTTACAGCTCGTTCCAAAGCGGTATCGGCCTCGACATCGTGAACGGTACGACGGACTTCCGCAAGCTGGAGCAATACGCGCTCGCCCAAGACGGCATCCGCAACAAATCCGGCAAGCTGGAGCTCATCAAAGCGCAGCTGAATGAGTACTTGTTCTCGGTGTAAGCAGCGGTATACTAGAATGAAGAATAACGAAAGCAAGGGACTGCTGCAGTCCCTTTTTTCTCAAATGACGGGGAGGATTCCAGCATGAGCTATGTAATCGGCATCGATTTGGGTACCGGTTCGGTCAAATCGCTGCTTGTCGATCAGAAGGGCATGATTTGCGGCGAAGCGTCGAGAACCTATCCGCTGCAGCATGAGCAGCCGGGGTACAGCGAGCAGCACCCGGAAGATTGGGTGACGCAAACGCTGGGCACGCTGCGCGAGCTGCTCCAGACGAGCGGCGTTCAGCCGGAGCAGGTGGAGGGAATCAGCTTCTCCGGGCAAATGCACGGGCTGGTGCTGCTCGACGGACAAGGTCAAGTGCTGCGTCCGGCGATCTTGTGGAACGATACGCGCACGACCCCGCAATGCCGGGCGATTGAAGCAAAACTGGGGTCCAGGCTGCTCGATATTACGAAAAATGCGGCGCTTGAAGGCTTTACGCTGCCCAAATTGTTATGGGTGCAGGAGCACGAGCCGGAGCTGTTCGCCAAGGCTGCGGTTTTCCTGCTGCCGAAAGATTATTTGCGTTACCGGCTGACCGGCAAGCTGCACATGGATATAACCGACGCGGCGGGCACGCTGCTGCTCGATGTGATCGGCAAACGGTGGAGTACCGACATTTGCGAAGCGTTCGGCCTTGATCCGAAGCTGTGTCCGCCGCTTGCCGAAGCGATGGAGCATGTCGGCGGCCTGCTGCCGGAAATAGCCGGTCAAACCGGGCTTGCGGCGTCGACGAAGGTGTTCGCCGGCGGCGCGGACAATGCATGCGGCGCGGTAGGCGCAGGCATTGTCGGCAAAGGCGCGACGCTGTGCAGCATCGGGACGTCCGGCGTGATCCTCGCCTATGAGGAGCGGGAGCAGGACTTTGCGGGCGCTTTGCACTTCTTTAACCATGCGCAGCCGGAAGGCTTCTATGCGATGGGCGTGACGCTGGCGGCCGGTTACAGTCTGGATTGGTTCAAGAAGACGATAGCGCCGGACGAAAGCTTTGATTCCTTCTTGTCGCTTGTCGCGGAGGTGCCGGCCGGTGCGGGCGGCTTGCTGTTTACCCCTTATCTGGTCGGCGAGCGCACGCCGCATGCCGACGCGGTCATCCGCGGCAGCTTCGTCGGGCTGGACGGCTCGCATCGCCGGGAGCACCTGACCCGCGCGGTGATGGAAGGAATAACGTTCTCGCTGAATGAGTCGCTCGAACGGTTCCGGGCGGCGGGCATGGCGGTGGAGACGATCGTTTCGATTGGCGGCGGCGCGAAGAACGACGTGTGGCTGCAGATGCAGGCGGACATCTTCGGCGCGCCGGTTGTGAAGCTGAAGAACGAGCAGGGTCCGGCGCTGGGCGCGGCAATGCTGGCCGCCGTCGGCTGCGGCTGGTTCGCATCCTTAAGCGAATGCGCGGCATCGTTCGTTGCGTATGATCGCCGCTTCGAGCCGATTCCGGCGAACGTGGAGACGTATCGCGGGTTGTTCGAGATTTACAAAAGCGTGTATGCGCACACTCGGGAAATGAACGAGCGCCTCCGGGCATACCGGTAAACGTTTATTTTGAGTTCCTCCCCGAACCGTCTATAATGGAATGGAAATGACTAATGGGGAGGAGTCCTTGATATGCAGTCTCCGAATCGCGATTTGGTGCAATATTACGTCGTCAATGAAGAACTGTCGATGTCTGCGGGGAAGATTGCCGCACAGGTCGCGCATGCGGCGACCACGATGACCCTGCACGTGCTGCTTCAAGATCAAGGCTCTCACGAAACGTACCAGGCATGGCTGAATCAAGGGCAGAAAAAAATCGTGTTAAAAGGAAGCGAGCGGGAGCTGCTGCGCCTAACGGACGAAGGTTATTTGTCCATTCGGGACGCGGGTCATACGGAAGTGCCTTCCGGCTCGTTAACCGTCGTTGTTCTGCCCCCGATGGAGAAAAGCATTGCCGGGCAGAGCGTATCCGGACTCAAGTTGTTATAACGGGCGCTTATGGCCGTTGAGAAAGGAGAAACGAAAGAGATGACCGAGCCGATTGCATTGGTATTTGCCCATCCCGACGATGAAACGTTCCTAAGCGCCGCCTTGATCCGGCGACTGGCTGATGAAGGGAACGCCCCGGTGCTGCTGCTTGCTACGAAGGGAGACGCCGGGAAAAAGAACGGCGCGTTCGCTCACTTGAGCAACGAGGAGCTTGCCGAGCTGCGCGAGGCGGAGATGAGCCGGGCAGCCGATATTCTGGGGCTGTCCACGGTGGAGCATCTCGCGTATCCCGACGGCAAGCTGCAGGAGGCGGACGAAGCGGAGTTCGTTCGGCGCGTCGCCGGGTTTCTGAACCGGCACCGTTCGCCGGTCGTCGTGACGTTCCCCGAAGACGGAGGCAACTACCACCCCGATCATATGGCGATCTCGCGCATTGCGACGAAGGCGGTGCTGGACGGATGGTGCCCGCACGTAGAGAAGCTGTATTATATTTTGTCGGCTCCGCTTGCCGAGAAAGGCGTTCAGCCCGCGTTTCGTCTCGATACGGAGCCGTATTGGCCGGTGAAGGCGGCAGCCTTGCGCGCACACGATTCGCAAGCTCTGGCGATCGAGCGGTATTTCGGGCCGCTGGACGCATTCCCCGAGCAGCGCCGCTACGAGGCGTTCGTGTTGGCGTGGGAGCGGGGCGAAGCATGGCCGAAGCGGACGGAGACATGGATCACGGATCGTCTGAACTCATAATCTCAGATTCAAGGAGAAATCCCCCCATGACGCTTAGGGATGAGCGAATTCGGGGGATTTTGTGCGTTGCATTCAGGTATTGACTTCGAGTTGACTCTAACTTGTATGATCGGTTCATCCAATCAGGAAGGGAAGGATGAACGATGAATCAAAGAGTGATCGTGACGGCTTACGGAGAAGCCGACGTCTTGCGGTTGATGGATGAACCCTTGCAGGCTCCGGCATCCGGCGAGGTGCTGATTCGAGTGGAAGCCGCAGGCGTGGCGCTTGGCGATGTGATGCGGCGAAAAGGCGTTTATCCCGGAGGGCCAAAGCCTCCTTTTACCCCAGGCTACGACGGCGTCGGCCGAATTGAAGCTGTAGGGGAGGGGGTGTCCGGTTTACGTGCGGGAGAGCGGGTGGCCTTTTGCTTGGACGGTACCGGCGCCTATTCCAGGTATGTAAGGGTTCGCGAGCAGGATGCGATTCCTGTCCCGGCATCCATAGACCCTTGTGAAGCCGTTTGCCTCGTGCTGAATTATGTGACGGCTTATCAGCTGCTGCATCGCGCCGTGAAGAAGGAGGGTATGCGCCGCATCCTTGTTCATGGCGCTGCCGGCGGGGTCGGGACGGCGCTGCTGGAGCTGGGACGAGTGCTTGGACTCACGATGATCGGGACGGCCTCCGAGCCGAAATTAGCGTCGGTCCGCGGTTACGGCGCCATGGGAATCGATTACCGGTCGGAAGATTTCGTACAAGCCGTGCTTGAACGGTACCCGGACGGGGTGGATGCTGTTTTCGACCCGATCGGGGGGGACAATTGGCGGCGATCCGCTCAAACGTTAAGACCGGGCGGTGCTTTAGTTGGTTTTGGCTTCACCTCCGTCTTAACGGCCGGACCGGATGCCGAAGCTGCGTCCCGGCTCCGGGGGGACTGGTCCCGGCTTTCCCAGGGGCAATGGCACAGTGAGAAGCCGGTGCTGGCCTCCGCTTACAGCGTCACGCAATGGAAAAGAGAGCATCCGTCGTGGTTCCGGCTGGACCTGCAAGCGCTGCTGCAGCTGTTGTCCGAGGGCCGGATCAAGCCGGTCGTCCATGCTGTGATCCCGCTGCAGGAGGCGGCCGAGGCCCACCGTCTTATTGAATCCTCCCGCACAATCGGTAAAATAATAGTAGACTGCTTGTGAGGATAGATAGGGCAGCCGTGGAAGGAGGCTACAAGATGCTCACGGTGGGGGAAGCTGCGGAGCGCTTAGGCATTACCGCTTATACGCTTCGTTATTATGAGAAAATCCGGCTGCTGCCTGAGCCGGCCCGGCGCGGACCGGGCAAAGCCCGGCTATATTCGGAAGAGGATTTGCGCTTTATCCGCTTTCTGTTGAGCTTGAAGGACACCGGCATGTCTTTGGCGCATATCGCCATTTTCGTCAAGGACGGCTGCTTGCTGGATCGGGCTCCATCGGGGAACGAGGATCTCACGGACGCCGTAACGAATCGCCTGGACATTCTGCAGCAGCATTACACCGAGCTGGAGGCGCAGCAGGCTAAGCTATCCGAGATCATGGCCCTGACCAGAGAGAAGATTGAATTTTATTCAGATGTGCTTATTTCACGAGGCGAAAAGTTTAGAGGATCAGGAGAGCAACATCTGAACTGAGCCTTTGTATGGAGAAGCCTATGTATTCGTGAGCAATAACAGGCATTCAGGCAATGGGCTGCCAGGGGCGGCCGGTTGCTTTTTTCTTTGCTTTTATACGCGGATCGTGTGATAATATGGTTTTCTTCCTTGAATTTACTTGGATGGAGGCCAAATCAAAGTGGAGCGGTATCCTTTTGCTTACGACCGTTCGCAGCCGTTCATTCAGCAGGTTGCGGAATGGATCGCGGATGTGTTTTACGATATATTGCCGGAAGCGGGCTTCGAGGTTCGCGACGAGCAAATTTATATGGCGTTTCAGCTGGAACGGGCGTTTGCCGAGAAACAGGCCATTTTCGCGGAAGCGGGCGTAGGGACGGGGAAAACGCTAGTTTACTTATTGTATGCGATCTGTTACGCGCGTTATATGCAGAAGCCGGCGGTTATCGCCTGTGCCGACGAATCGTTGATCGAGCAGCTGGTCAAGCCCGAGGGGGATATCGCCAAGCTGGCCCGGCATCTGGGTATGGCCATAGACGCCAGACTCGGCAAATCGCCGGATCAGTACGTGTGTCTGGTCAAGCTCGACGAGGCGAGATTCGGATACGAGGATGTCGAGATGTACAAGGACCTGTACGAGAGCTTGCCGGAGTTTGTGCATACGCACGAAGCGCTGCAATCGTTCTACGCTTACGGCGACCGGAAGTTTTACCCGCACCTGAACGATGAGCAATGGAACAAAATCGGCTGGGACGCCTTTCAGGACTGCTTCGTCTGCGACAAAAGGCACCGCTGCGGGCAGACGCTTTCCCGCGATCACTACCGGCGGTCCGGCGATTTGATCATTTGCTCGCACGACTTCTACATGGAGCATGTGTGGACGTATGAGGGAAGAAAGCGGGAAGGCCAGCTGCCGCTGCTGCCGGACCACTGCGCCGTCGTATTCGATGAAGGACATTTGCTGGAGTCGGCCGCCCAGAAGGCGCTGACCTACAAGCTGAAGCATGTCGTATTTGAAGAACTGATTACGCGTTTGTTAAAAGGAGAAATCCGCGAATCGCTCGCGGTGCTGATCGACGAGGCGATTGAGCAGAGCGAAGCGATGTTCGGCGTCCTGGAGCGGCAAAGCCGGGAAATCCCCGGCTCCGACCGGAAGCAGATCGTCTTGAGCGATCAGCTGCTTGAGGAGGTGGACCGGTTCCGCAGCATTCTCACGGCGATTGAGGAAGAGCTTGTATTTGAGAGCGAGCTGTACACCCTGAACGCCTACCATCTGCGTATCGTCGAGGAGCATCTGGAGATGATGCAGAAGGCTTTAAGCTTGTTCAGGCAGCCGGAATCGCTCATTTGCTGGGCGACGGAAAGCGTGAACGGACTTACTCTCGTCATGATGCCGAGAACCGTGAAGGAAGTGCTGCGCGAACGGGTTTTTTCGGCAAATATGCCGATCGTGTTCTCTTCCGCTACGTTATCCGTGGACGGTTCCTTCGATTTTGTGACGGACAGCCTCGGGGTGGAGCGTTACTTGTCTTTCTCCGTCGCTTCGCCGTATGAGTACGAGCATCAAATGGAAGTTATCGCTCCCAAATGGTCTTACCGGGGGACGTTCTCGGAGAAGATGAAAACCGCCGTCAAATTGCTGGAGCATACGGAAGGCAGGGCGCTTATTTTATTCCCGTCCAAAGACGAGCTGGTGCGGTTTAAACGCGAAGTCGCTTATTATCCGGAATGCGCGGCGATGCGCTTTTGGTTCGAGGGCGACCAAGAGATCAGCCATTTGATCTCGTCGTTTCAACAGGACGAACTGAGCGTGCTGTGCGCGGTCAGCTTATGGGAGGGGCTCGACGTGCCCGGACCGTCGCTGTCGAACGTCATCGTATGGTCGCTGCCTTGGCCGCCTCAAGATCCGGTGTTTATGGCGAAGCGTCAGTCGGCGGCATCTCCGTATGAAGAGGTCGATTTGCCTTATATGCTGCTGCGTCTCAAGCAGGGAATCGGGCGGCTGATCCGCTCCCGTGACGACCGCGGCCTCGTGGCCATTCTAAGCGAAGAGCTGCACGAGAGTCCGGAACTGCGGGCGAAAGTGATGGGATTGCTGCCGGAAGCTGTCCGGTTGAAGGAATCGCTCGAAATGGTGTAAACAAATCTGTGTAAAGGCATTGGAATGAGGAGCATTTCACGTTATAATCGAGTATGGGCATTACTTAGTACGAGATGCCGTTCTCGCCAATACACGCATAAGGAGCCGTATCATGGAAAAAACACTTATTTTCGGGCACAAAAACCCCGACACCGACACCATTTGCTCGGCGCTTGCTTACGCCGACTTGAAAACCAAATTAGGCCAAAACGTCGAAGCAGTCCGTCTGGGCAGCGTAAACGGGGAGACGCAATACGCATTGAACCAATTTGGCGTAGAAGCGCCGCGTTTGGTTGAAGCGGTAGCCGGCGAAGCGAAGAATGTGATCCTGGTCGACCACAACGAGCGTCAACAAAGCGCTAACGACATCGATCAAGTGCGCGTTGTCGAAGTTATCGACCACCACCGGATCGCAAATTTCGAGACAAGCCATCCGCTTTACTACCGCGCTGAGCCGGTAGGCTGCACGGCAACAATCCTGAATAAAATGTACAAGGAAAACGGCATAGCCATCGATAAAAACATCGCAGGTCTGATGTTGTCCGCGATTATCTCGGATTCCTTGTTGTTCAAATCCCCGACTTGCACGGCAGAAGACGTAGCCGCCGCTCGCGAATTGGCCGAGATCGCCGGTGTGAACGCCGAGAGCTACGGTTTGGAAATGCTGAAAGCGGGAGCCGATCTGAGCGACAAAACGATCGCCCAGCTGATCTCGCTGGACGCGAAAGAATTCCAAATGGGCGCTTACAAGGTTGAGATTGCGCAAGTCAACGCCGTCGACACGAACGATGTGCTTGCGCGTCAAGCGGAATTGGAAGCGGCACTGAACGGCATTATCGCCGAGAAGGGTCTGGATCTGTTCTTATTCGTCGTGACGGATATCCTGAACAACGATTCCGTCGGACTTGCACTCGGTCGCGCGGCTCATGCGGTCGAGCAGGCGTACAACGTCAAGCTGGACGACAACAAGGCGCTGCTGAAAGGCGTCGTCTCGCGTAAATCGCAAATCGTTCCGGTATTGACCGAAGCGTTCAACAAGCTGTAAGTTTCATCATGAAGGCTGCCTGGCGAATATGCTCGGCAGCCTTTTGGCGTTGAACAAGGGTGGCAGCGTATGCAGGTGATTTCAAGGAAGGGAGCGCAAGCGGGATGCAAACTGCGGGAATCGATATCGGTACGACGTCGCTGTGCCTGATCATTGCGGATGTGCTTAGCGGAAAAGCGCTTCGGACGATCACGCGTCCGAACGATGCGGGGCTTGCGTCCTCCCGCAGTTGGGAGGCGCTGCAGCAGCCGGATCGGATTGTCCGGCTCGTGCAATCCATGATTGCCGAATGCGGCGACGAATGGCGGCATGTAGGCGCCATCGGCATTTCGTGCCAGATGCACGGCATCGTCTATGTCGACGGCAGCGGACAAGCGGTCGGACCGCTCGTCACCTGGCAGGACCGGCGCGGCGAGGAGCTTATCGATGCGGGGGGAAGCACGTACGCAGCCCGACTCGAAGCTTTGACCGGCTATCGCCTGGCGACCGGCTACGGGCTGGTCACGCATGCCTACAATGCCGCGCATGGCGAAGTGCCTGCTGAGGCCGTGGCGCTGTGCGCGATCGGCGACTACGTGGCGATGAAGCTTTGCGGCGCGGCCGCCCCCGTGACGGATGCTTCGAATGCGGCCGGCTTCGGGCTGTTCTCGCTCGGAGCGCAGCGATTCGATCTATCGGCGATGGCGAGGGCGGGGCTCGACGCCGCCATTCTGCCGAGGGTGGCCGGTGCCGGCGACACGGCGGGCCGGACGCCGGACGGCAAGCTGGTTGCCTGCGCGATCGGCGACAACCAGGCGAGTTTCCTCGGCGCGGTGAAGACGCTGAAGGGGAGCTTGCTCTTCAATATCGGCACCGGTGCGCAGGTATCCGCCTTCTCGCCGGAAGCGATGGAAGGTGAAGGCATCGAAGCGCGACCTTGCCCGGGCGGAGGTTATCTGCTGGTCGGCGCATCGCTCAACGGCGGCAAGTCGTACGCCCTGCTGGAGCGGTTTTTCCGGGAGACGTGCCGTGCGTTTATGCCGGAGTTTGGCGACGGGCGAAGTTTGTACGCGCGTATGAACGAGCTGGCGCTGGAGGCGATGGCGGAAGCGGGGCCGGACTTCCCGGCGGGGCTTGCGAATGGGCCGCAGGTCGGGACTTTGTTGTACGGGACGCGGCAGTCGCCGGGAGCGACGGGTTACATCACCGGCTTGCGGCCGTCGAACTTGACGCCGAAGCATCTGATCGTCGGATGGATGAACGGGATCATCGAGGAGCTGCTCGGGTTCGTGGAGGCGATCCCGCAGCAGCTGCGTGCCGGCGTGACGTCCGTCAGCGCTTCGGGCAACGGCATACGCCGCAATCCGGCGATGCGGCGGCTGCTGCAAGCGAGGCTGGGGCAGCAGCTATTCGTCGCGGACGTGGAGGAGGAGGCGGCGTTTGGCGCAGCCCTTCATGCGGCGGTGGCTGCGGGCTATTACGACGACCATGAAGCGGCTCTGCTCGGGATGCATAGAGGCTTCGATCAGACCTGACTCGAATAAGCGCACGGGCGTGTCAGGACAGTATCGGCTGGAAACATAGGGGTGGAACTTTTTCGCTGCCAGCCGCGTTTACGAAAGTGGAAGTGATCCGAATATAAAGGAGAGTTACGATGCATCTGCTTTGCAAACTCGGACTGATTTCAGCTTTGCTGCTGCTGGGGGCGGGCGTCCGGCAGCAGGAAGCGGAAGCGAGCTTCCCCTACCCGTCTGAAGTGGCGTTGAAGACGGAGACGCAGGTCTATGAGGCTCCGAACGAAAGGGCCGTATCCGACCTGCGTTTATCGCCCCAAACGGTGTACATCCGGGGGGTCGAGGACTCCCGTGGAACGGACGGTGTATCGTGGTACCTCGTGAACACTTGGCGCGGGGATAAATGGATACGGCTGCGCGACGAAGACTTCGCCGGTCAGGAGCAGCTCGCCGCGACCCATATCGCGCTGTTGGCGGAGACACCCCTGTACGATCGGCCCGACAGCGGCAGTCGAACCAGGATTACGCTATCGCCGCAGACCGTGCCGGCCCTTGCGATTGCCGGTTCGTTTTACAAGATCGACACGTGGCTGGGAGAAAAATGGATTCGCATCACCGGCGACCTGCTGCTCGATGTCCGGACGGAGGAGGAATCGCTCGCGCTAACCGGCGTTACCCCGGTGTTCGACCGCCCCGACGCCGACTCCCGGGTCGTCGCGGAGCTGACGCCGCAAGAGGTCGCCGCCTACGAAAGCGCGGGCGGCTGGTACCACATTCCGACCTGGCTCGGACCGAAGTGGGTGAATCCCCGCATCGCGCTGCCTGCGAAGGCGGATGACGTCAGCCGGACGATCGGTCTCACGCAGGAAACGAAGCTGTACCGATATCCGTCGTTCGAATCGAAGCCGCTCGGGACTGTGGCCCCGCAGCAGGTGAAAGTGGTCGGGCAAGCCGGCAATTGGGTGCGTATCCAGAGCGATTGGCTGGGCGACGTCTGGTTGTATCCGGTTCCCGACCCAAGCGCCTATCGCGCTCCCGTCGAAGGGCAGCCGCAGCGGGTGGCCGCCGAATGGAAGTTCAGGCAGCTGGAGATCGGTTCCTTGGGCGGACATACATACCCGTTATCGCCCTCCTTACAGCTGGAAGGGCTGACGCTGCCCGGCGCCGACGGCACGATTGAAATCGGGGCCATGCCTGTAGGGGAGGCTCTTAAGCTCGGCGTCTCGTTGACGAATACGAGTAAGCAAGCGGTCACCTTGACCGGCCCCGCCGAATTTGAACTGCAGCTGTACCGGATGGCGGGCGAGCGCAAGGAGCTTGTATGGAAGGGGCTGCTTCCGCCGCTGCCCGCGACGTCGATTCCCGGCAACGGCTCTTATTTCCTCGCAGACATTCCGTGGAACCAAAACGACTTGGATGGAAACCAAGTCCCGCAGGGCAGCTACTTGCTGCAGCTGCATGCGGTGAAACCGGTCGATTTCGTCGAGGCAAGCCGCGATGAAGAAGTGCGCCGGTTGGAGATGAGCGGCCGATTTGTTTGGCAGACCTTTGGCATTGTGATAGCTCCGGGAGGCTACCTTGGCACAGGCGGACTGCAAAGCGATCAAGGAAGAAGCCTGACCCGGTAACGGGGCATCCCGAATCCGACGAGAAGGACAGACGTATGCGACGCGTACGGCTGTCCTTTCGTCGGTTAGAGTAAACAGACTACCCTGTTGAGGAGGACTATGCATGCAGGAACTGGAACCGTCACAGGTCCGATCTATATCTTCGCTTGCCGCAGGCTGCCCCTGCTGCAAGCATCATCCGCTAACGCTGGACCGGATCGTTGTGGAAAGAGGTGCGCTGCTCGAAGCGGCGCCTTATCTGAAAGAACGCGGCTACCGCCAGGTCGCTCTCGTGTCCGATGAGAACACCTATCGCGCAGCGGGCGGCAGGCTCGCCTCAGAGCTTGCCGCAGCCGGTATTCGCACCGTACTCGCCGGGGCGAAGCCGGATGCGCAAGGAGACGTCGTGGCCGACGAAGCGGGCTTAATTCGGCTCATGCTCGACATCCCGCAAGAGGGGACCGATGCGCTGCTGGCCGTCGGGTCCGGCACCTTGCACGATATGGTTCGGTTTATCGCCTTCAAGATGGGCAAGCCGTTCATCTCTGTGCCGACCGCCCCGTCTGTCGACGGCTTTACTTCCGTTGGCGCGCCGCTCATCATCGGCGGAGAGAAAATAACGATTCCTGCGATCGCGCCGGATGCTATCTTCGCCGACCTCGACGTGTTGATCGAGGCGCCGCAGCCTCTGGTGGCGGCGGGCTTCGGCGACATGCTCGGCAAGTACACGTCGCTGTTCGACTGGCGCTTCGGCCATCTCGTTCGGGACGAGCCGTATTGTCCGGCCGCCGCGCAAATTACGAAGCAAGCGCTCCTCGCTTGCGTCCGGAACGCGGAAGCGATCGCGGAGCGAAGCACGGAGGGCCTACGCATTCTGATGAACGCGCTGATCGAGTCGGGGCTTGCGATGCAACTGTTCGGGCAGTCGCATCCGGCGTCGGGGGCAGAGCACCATTTATCCCACTATTGGGAGATGGAGTATTTGCGTCTCGGCCGAAAGCAGCTGCTGCATGGCGCCAAGGTGGGCGTTGCCTGCGCGGTCATCGCGCAGACCTATCACCGGCTCGCCGCGGACGAGTCGTTCGACAAGCTTGCCGCGGGCCACGGCGAAGAGCTGCGGCGCGGTGTGCGCGAGATTCCAACCGCCGATGAACTGAAGCGGCTGCTGCTGCAAGCAGGCGGTCCGGAAACGGCGGATCAGCTTGGCATCGACGACGAATTGCTGTCCAGAAGCTTGCGCGAAGCGCCCCGGGTAAGGCCGAATCGATTCACGCTGCTGCATGCGGTTCATGCATCGGAGCAATCGTCATGTCGTTTATAAACTTAGAGAATCCGTAATCTCATCCGTAATCTTATACTTTATAGTAAGCTTAGTCCGATTACCGCCGGCATTTTACTATTGCAACATGATAGAACTAGCAGGAGATAGCGGAACAATGGTGTCTTCTTTAAGGGGTCTACGCTGCATGCAGTGCTGGAAATGCTACCCATACCGCAGCAGAGAAACGGCAAGACTCGTTACCGTGGCTGCCTTTCAAGCACGATGAATAAACCAAGAATCCTGACGTTTTCAGCCAATTTTCAGCCAACGTTCAAGCAGCGATCAGCTATCCTTCATGTTCGTTTAAGATTGGGCGCCTATACTTCAAAGTGTAGAACAAAAACTAAACGAAAACACAAAGGAGAAATGAACATGAATACGATTGGCAAAAAAATCGCAGCAGGTACGGTAGCAGCAGCTTTCTTACTCGGAGGCGCAGGGTTGTACTACACGCAGGCTTACGCGGCGGACACGGCGGCGGACACGAGCGTGACGGACGGCAGCAGCCAGGCGCAGAAGCCGAATGGCCAGCACGGCTTCGGCAAACGCGGTAATCGCGAAGGAGGCGAGCAAGGCTTCGAGCGCGGCGGGCGCGGAGGCTTCGGCATGAAGGGCGGCATCATCGAGGAAACGGCGACTGTGCTCGGAGTTGAGGCATCCGTGATCCAAAGCGAGCTTCAGCAGCAAAAAACGCTCGCCCAAATCGCGCAGGAGAAGGCGGGTTTAAGCGAAGAGGCGTTCGTGCAAAAGCTGGTCGAAGCGGAGACCCAAAAATTGGACGACGCCGTCAGCGCCGGTACGATCACGCAAGAGCAAGCCGATAAGCACAAAACGGACTTGGCGGATCGTCTGAAGCAGGCGGTTAACGGCACGGGGAAAGGCCCGGGCGGGTTCCTCGGAGGCAAGGGCGGACACGGCGGGCATGGCGGATTCGGAATGTTCGGCAATCCGGAGTCGTTGTCGACCCTGCTCGGCATCACCCAGCAAGAGCTGACTTCGGCCTTGCAGCAAGGCAAGTCGCTTTCTGAAATCGCGCAGGAAAAAGGAATTTCTCAAGATCAATTGATCGCCAAGCTGAAAGAAAACATGGACGAGGCCCTCAAGCAATTCGTCGAACGCAAGCATGACGGCCAAACGCCGCCGGCATCGTCTGCGGCGCCTGCGCCAGCCGAGTCTGCGCCAGCCGCAGCGTCGGGAGCGTAAGCGCGGCCTGACTGCGAATCCAACCTCATGAAAGCTCAAGCGGTCTGCCCAAGGGGCAGGCCGTTTTGTCATGGTCCAGACTTCAGCAGAGTATCCGGCAGCACAGGCGTGAATCGCCGCAGCGGAACCATGCACGTACTCACCAATCGGGGAGATCGCCCATATGTTAGTAGCAGCAGGCATATTGAGAGGGGAGCGTGTGAAGATGGCGTATGACGAGCGTAAAGCGACCGCTTGGGCGCAAGCCTTCCTGCCGGAGGGGGCGGAGTTGATCCGGTACGGGCAGACAGGACATCCCATGTGGGTTGCAGCGGATTTTGACGGGGACGGACGGTCCGAGATTGCGGCTGCGTATCGTAAGGGCAGCGATGCCCATGTTCTTGTTCTAAAAGCGGTCGGAGCGGACTGGCGGCCGGCAGCGGATTTGAAGGGGAACGGTTATTCGGTCAGTACGCTGCAGGCCGCTCCGGTCACCGGCCGAAACCGGATGGATCTTGTCGTCGGCTGGCAGGTCGGGGCTATAGGATCCGAGCTTTCCGTTTACGATTGGCAGGACGGTACGGCGAAGGACGTCGCTCCGGCGGGGGTATCGTTCACGTATGTGGAAGCGGCGGATTTGCCTGGCGCGCACGAACGTGACGGTATTGCAGAGCTTGCGTTATGGGCGCACGACACGGGAGAAGCTTACCATGTTGACGTGTACCGGCTTCAGGAAGGAGAACTCGTTCCCGCCTACGACGTATATCCGTATTATTTTCCGAAGGTCGCCCAGTACTATGAACGGTTGGCGTGGATGTATCCGGGTTATTCGTTCTACGGAGAACATCTGCAAGAGGCCCGGAACAAAGCCCGACAGTCCGAAGCCGGGGATTCCGCACAATCCGGGGAACTCATGCGGGCGGGCGAGCTCTATCCCGCAGCCGAGAAAACAAAGAACGGTACGAAGTGGGGATATATCAATCTCAACGGAAAAATGATCATCTCGCCGCAATACGATGAAGCGAATCCGTTTCAGGACAACGGACTGGCGATCGTCAGTGTGGACGGACGCAGCGGGGCGATCGACCGCCGAAACCAGTACCGCGTAAAGCCGAAGTTTGATTCGATATCCCCGTTCACCGAAGGCCGGGCGATCGCGATCGACCGCGACGGCTTTAAAGTGATCGACGAGCAAGGCTCCGTGCTGACGGCGAAGGCGTACAGCTTCATCAGTCCTTACCGTGACGGGCTGGCAATGGCTTCCGCGCCCGGTTCGGCCGCCGGCCCATACGGTTATTTGAACCTGCAGGGCGGCGAAGCGATTCCTTTCGTCTATGAAAGTGCCGGAGATTTCAAGGACGGCAAAGCCGTCGTCAAGGTGAAAGACGGGGAGTATGCGCTAATCGGGCGTGACGGCAATCGTCTGCATACGTACAACCTTGAATATGCCGGCGGCCTTGGGGAAGGCTTGCTCACATTCAAGCGGGAGAAGGGCGGCAAGTACGGGTATATGAACGAGCAGGGCGAGGTTGTCATCGCTCCGCAGTATGTGTTTGCGCAGCCCTTCCGGGACGGGCGCGCGGTAGTAAATATGGAATGGGATCTGGGCGATCGGTACGGATTGATCGACCCGAAGGGCGAATACGTGCTGAAGCCTCAATACAACCGACTGGATCAGCTTGGCGAGCATCGGCTTGCCGTCGGTTACCCGATCGATGCCAGTCAGCCTTTTATCGGATCGAAATATGCGATTGCGGACGACCGCGGGCGTTTTTTGACGAAACCGGTTTTTTACGGGGTTCAGGAGTATGCCCAAGGACTAGCTTCGGTTTACGACGATCGAAACACCTATTTCATCGACACCGGCGGACGTCCGGCGCCGGGACTGCCTTCCGTCCCCGGCAGCGGGACGTTGACGTTGATGGGCCCGCTGATCCAGGCGAACGTCGACCGGCGAACGTCGTATTTGGACGCTGCGGGGCGCGTCGTCTGGGAACCGAGCCAAACGCTGAAGCTGCGCGGGTCGTACGAGCTGCATGAGCTCAAGTATAAGCCGAACCGCGACTATCTCGTTTATTACCCGCAGATCAAGGGCATGCAAAATTCATTGGCGCAGCGAAAAGCGAATCAAAAGCTGGCAGAGCTCTCGCAAGTGAAGCCGATCGGCGAAGAGCAGTTGATCTACAGCTATACGGGCGAATATGAAGTCGCGTTCTTCCGTAAACGGCTGCTCGTGCTGGAGCTTACGGGATACAACTACCCGTATGGCGCGGCACACGGCATGCCCAGCCGGATTTACCCCCATGTCGACCTGCAGAGCGGGCGGTTTTACGAGCTGAAAGATTTATTCAAAACCGGCGCCGACTATGTGAAGACGCTCAGCGCGATCATCGGCGAGCAAATCCGGACCGATCCGAAGTATGACTACGTCTTTCCGGACAGTTACAAAGGCATAGCGCCGAATCAGCCGTTTTACGTCAAAGGGGATGCGCTGTACATCTATTTCAATCCGTATGATATCGCGCCATATGCAGCCGGTTTTCCGACTTTCCGCATTCCTTACTCGAAGATCCGCAGCATTCTCGGCACCGATAAGCCATTCTGGAAGGCGTTTCATCGATAATGCGTGAAGAACGATCGCCGAGACCATTCGGCTGACGCCTGGAGCAGCCGAACGAACCTCCTCGGCGGTATTTTTATGAAGAACATGCTCAACCGGCAGCCGGGATTCGTCCGGATGTATAGCGAATGAGGTATACTGTTTAAGCGGCAGCTTGCAAGAAATCGTCCCGGACAGGTTGACCGTATCTTTCTTATTATTTACGATATACTCAATCACTGAATGGCACGAACCCGGCAGCCCGTTATTAGCAAGCATTCGGCTGAAAGACGGGGAATGACCACATGGAAGTTCCGGAGGTTTACCATACACTTGGGGGAATAGAAACATGTATTCTTCGTTTCGAATGAGCGAAGCTTTGGCCGGAGCCATTGTGGAAGCTGCCAAAGAAGTCATCGGGCATGACGTTAATTTCATTAATCCGGACGGCAAAATTATCGCCAGTACCGACAAGCAGCGGATCGGCACGTTTCATCAGGCGGGGATGCAGGT
This sequence comes from Paenibacillus sp. tmac-D7, assembly GCF_006519665.1. Taxonomy (NCBI): domain Bacteria; kingdom Bacillati; phylum Bacillota; class Bacilli; order Caryophanales; family Paenibacillaceae; genus Paenibacillus; species Paenibacillus sp. tmac-D7. The sequence goes on from NZ_VIDW01000033.1 coordinate 51,197, forward strand.
GCACGGGGAAGGGCGGCCGATTGAGGTAACCGCATCCGAAGCTTATTTAGGCTCGCGTCAAGGTATCAATTATCCCGTTATCATTGACGGTCAGCGTATAGGCGTTATCGGCATTTCGGGGGACCCCGACGAATGCCGTTCCCTGGGCTTCCTGCTTACGAAAATTACGGAAGTTCTGATTAAGGAACAAATGCTGGCACGGGAAACGCAGTCGCAGGATGAGCTGCGCTCGGCGGTGACCCGGCTGCTGGTGTTTGGCGAGGCCGCGGAGGAAACGCATGGCTGGCGGGGAAGGCTGAGTCAGCTTGGCGTCGACATGGAAGAGGGCGCGTTTGTCCTTGTCGTTGAAGACCGCAGACCGGGACGAGAACGTTCGGGCAGCGCATATTCCATGCATGATGTCGTCCAGCAATGGCATTTAAAGCTGTATACGTATCTGTTCCCGAATCAATACATTGCGATAGCCGGGCAATCCCGTTATAAAGCCATCGTGCAGGACATATCGGCGCATCCGGCGCACGGGCCGGACAAGCTGACGGTCGGGATCGGCAGTATAGCGGCTTGGGAACAACTTTCTTTATCGTATCGGCACGCAAGGTTGGCTTTGCAGTATGCGGTATCCATCGGCGAGCGGATTTGCGAATACGAATCGCTGGAATTAGGGCTGCTGCTGGCAGGCCTGGATCCGGGGGTGAAGCGGGACTTCGCCGGCAAACAGCTGGGCGGGCTTACTTCGGAAGAGCGGATGCTGCTGAGGACGTATTTTTTGCATAATTTATCGCTTAAAGAAACCGCTGCCGCCTTGTATATGCACAAGAATACGCTGCAGTACAGGCTGGATAAAATCGCGGAAAAAACCGGGCTGGATCCAAGACAGTTCCGCGACTCGGTCAGCATGTACCTGGCGCTGCTGGTTCAAGATGAAGATGTGTAAGCGAGGGGAACATTCAGTACTTGTAACAAAAAGGAGGAGCAAGCTTTGGTACGCGGAACGTTCCGCTTCGGAACCTGTTCTCTTATAATGGGACTATTCATATATAATGGGTCTATTCATCAGGGATAAAGGGGCGGGATCATATGAAAGTCGTGATTGCGATCGATTCGTTCAAGGGCAGTGTTTCCTCCATGGCAGCCAGTACAGAAATCGCTGCAGGCATTAACAAGGTGTACCCGGAGGCGGACAATGTTATCCTGCCGCTTGCCGACGGCGGGGAAGGCACAGTTGAAGCGCTTGTGTCCGCTACGGGAGGCCAGATCCGCTCCGTTCAGGTGACAGGACCGCTTCAGCAGCCTGTACAGGCATCCTACGGTATTCTGGGGAATGGACTTACGGCAGTCATCGAAGTGGCGGCCGCCTGCGGGCTGCCGCTTGTGCCCGTAGAGCACAGGAATCCGCTGCGTACCACCACATACGGCGTGGGCGAGCTCATTCTCGACGCGATCGGTCAAGGCTGCCGCGAGTTTGTGATCGGGCTGGGCGGAAGCGCCACGAACGATGCGGGAATCGGCATGCTTCAAGCCTTAGGCTACCGGTTCACGGATGAAGCGGGGAACGATGCAGGCCATGGCGGGGAAGCCTTGCTGCGCATCCGCAGCATAGATGCGGCCCATGCCTGCCCGGAGCTAGGACAATGCGTATTCAAGATTGCTTGCGATGTAGACAATCCGCTGTACGGACCGGACGGTGCCGCTTATGTGTTTGGGCCGCAAAAGGGTGCGAGTCCAGAGATGGTAGAGGTGCTGGACGAAGGATTAGCCGGATTCGCCGGCGTCGTGCAGAGGGCGTTCGGCGTCAATGTTCAGAACATTCCGGGAGCGGGAGCGGCGGGCGGACTCGGTGCGGCTTTTGCCGTCTTTTTGCAAGGCAAGCTTCAGTCGGGAGTCGGGCTGGTGCTGGACATCATCGGCATGGAGGAGAAGCTGCACGGCGCCCATATCGTGATCACCGGGGAAGGAAGGCTGGATGGACAAACGTCCATGGGGAAAGCCCCTTCAGGTGTCGCCCGGCTTGCGCAAAAGCACGGCATACCGGTCATTGCGCTGGCAGGCGGGGTAACGAAAGAGGCTTCCGGCCTGAACGACTTGGGGATTACCTCGTTTTTTTCCATTGTCAACGGTCCCGTATCGCTCGAACAAGCCATGGAACCTGACGAAGCGCGTTATAATCTGAGGCGCACCGCCGAGCAATTGTTCAGATTGATCCAGGCGGTGAGTCCTGGGTGCAACAATGACAACAACGCAGGTGATAAGGGAAATCGTGCGTGAATCAGGAAGCGAAGCCGCTGGTTGTCATTCATACCCTCTTCCACCATACACCCGTGCATTCCGGGACGGTTTGCAGATTGGCGGCGCTTACTTTGTCCGCGATATCAGGGCCAAAGAAGAACCTCGATAACCGCTCCGCTTCGTCGACGGATGTGAATCGGTAATCCGTTCGAATCCAGGCATGTGAAAATCCGTATTCCGTCTCCAGCGCATGAAAATAACTTGTAAGGAAATCCGGTGGATTCGGTTGTTCGTCGCCGGTTCCGAAGTTTTCCATAATGATTGCCGTTCCCGACGGGTGTAAAATTCGTTGAATTTGCGCAAGGATCGTTTCCAAATGAACGTTCCATCGATCGACCTTGGAATTCGCCGAATAGCAAATCGTCCATCCGGCTGTCACGACATCAACGGAATGATCGGGCAGCGGCAAGCGCCGGTTATCGGCCACACAGGTTTCCCAATTCGTTAGTCCCGTACGCTTCAGTTTGTCTGCGGCGATGTCCAGCATCGCTTGCGAGGCATCTATGGCGACGACCGATTGGACATACGGAGCGAGCAAACAGGATAGTCTTCCCGTTCCCGCGCCTATATCCGCGACGTCCAGATGCTCGAGATTCGGGAGGAGCCTGCGGAAAGTTTCCATGATGTTGTGCCGGCAGTCCTCCCGCGATATGAGTAAATCGTACTGTGCCGCTTCGTTCGTGTAAATGTGGTCATGATCCGGCATCCCTGTCATCCTCCCAGTGCTTAGTCCTGCATCCAGAATGGGGGTTGACCTTGGGTGAAGGTCAAGGCTTTAATTTTTCCGGACGGCGTAGATCACATGGACCCATGGATTCATCTGATGTTGAACGGTAATGAATTCGTGGTTGTGGAACCACTCCAATAGTTTGGAGCGATCCGAGGGGTGTTTATCGGACCTTGCTTGGAAAGGGTTATGGTTATGATCGAACATGAGACCGGATATGCAAATTCGCCCGTTCGGTTTAAGAACCCTGTTCATTTCCTCCAATGCAAGCATTTGCTGCGCCTCGTTCCCTGATCGTATTTATCCAGCAGCTTGCGGATTTGATTCAAGCCCAATCCGATTTCACGGAGTGAAGCGATCATTTGCAGCCGCCAAGCATCATGCTCCGTGTAAGTCCGGTAACCGTTGCCGGTGCTTCTCTGCGGTTTAAGCAATCCTTTCTGTTCATATAAACGGATCGCTCGCGGCGTTACGTTAACACGCCTGGCAAGATCATTAATTCTCATAGAGCCGCCTCCCCCAACTAGTATAAACGATGACCCAAGGTGAAGGTACAGCTGATCCGGTGCGGAAACGAATGGGGGGTGGGCGTCGGCCGGAAAAAAAGGGCCGCTTTCGATGGTTGAATGTCGAAAGCGGCCTTCGTTATACAGGCCGGCCCAACGCGTACTCAGCGTTCCGTTATTTGCGCAAAGCGATCAATACAGCCAGCCATACGAGGCCGAAGATGACGGCGAGCCTATCGGCGCGGGTCCAGACAAGCAGCCGGCTGCGGCTCGAGACGAGCGGACGCCGTCCGATTTTTTTCATTTCCATGGCGATCGTCATATTCTCGGCGCGATGAAACAAAGACAGCAGCAGCGGCACGATCAGCGCCGGGATATCCCGGGGCCGGACGGTGCCCGGCTGCAGCGGAGCTTTGCCTCTGGCGCGCACGATGTCCGAGAAGCGCTGCCATTCGTTCAGGATCATCGGAATGAAACGAAAAATAAGCGATACGGCGAGGGCGAACGAATCGACGGGCAGCTTGGCTTTTTTGCCATAGGCAAGCGCCCAGTTTAAGCCTTCGACCATGCGGCCGTACGGCGTCGTGACGGCGAACCATAAGCTGGCGAGGGTGACGACGAACAAGCGGAACACGTTGAAGCCGGTTGTCATCGCCTGCGCCTGGGAGAAACCGATCCGGGGAAATCCGTCTCCCGTCGTTAACGTCACCCCCGCAAGCGTGACCGAGATCGCAAAAAATAATAGCAGCAGGCGGGCGAACTTCAGCAGGCCGGCCCATACCGGCCGAGGCAAGCCTGCGAAGCCGAGCAGCACGGGGATGAGCGCGACCGTCAGGCCGGTCCAGTGCTGCTGCATCATCGTGCCGATGACGAGCAGCACGTACAGCAGCCATTTCGACCGGGGGTCGAGCCGGTACCCGATCGAAGAAGGCGCGCTTTCTGCGGAAATGCGCGTCTGCGCGAGCTTCTTGCCGGCTGTGCCCGCAGGCGGAGCTTGCGCTGCCGGGC
>NZ_VIDW01000034.1:0-55201 GCF_006519665.1 Paenibacillus sp. tmac-D7
CTAGCTCCGCAACCCATGAAACGAGCATAAAAAAAGAAGCTGGCGCTTATTCTCCCAGCTCCATATCCTCCTTGCTCCGGTATACGCTGCCATCCCGATACACAATCACCGGGTCGGGCCAAGCCTGATGATTCCACTGATATCCCTCCTGAAGCGTGAGCAGGTACGGCTTCTCGTGGTCGTCCTGATGTTGCGCCAGCTCGTAGCGGATCCGGTTGATGTTCGATTTGACCACCGTGCTGCGAGGCGGCATCGGTTTACCGAACCTGGATTCATACAGATCCGCCCCCTTTAGCGGACGCTCCGACTCCATGAGCAGCCACAAAAATTCCGCCGGACGCTCTCTTAGCTGGATCCGCTTCGTTCCCTGCAGATGCAGCCATACTTGGCGGGGCGCCTCCGTGAAGCTGAGCACAGTCCTCCCGCTGTCAACCAGCTGCTCGTATGCCGCCTCCGAAATATCCCGCTCCTTATGCTTCTCCGACAGACGGAGTGACTTGAACCCGCCGTCCTCAAGCAGCAGCGACTCTGTTTCGCCCACGAGCTCCTTCAGACGGTCGCGCAGTTGTCCCTTCATGCCGCCCCACAGGGTCATGACCGTTTCCATTGACCGGCGGCTCAGGTGCTGGTACGCTCGGGTTTGGTAGCAGAGTGCCTTCACAGCCTGCTCATCGGTAATCCGGTGCTGGCGGTACCTCACCGATCTCTGCAGCGCTTTGCCAAAGTACAATGCGGACTCTTCCCAACGTTGATCGTAATAGTACAGAAATCCAAGCCGATAGCACGCCAGAGAATGCTCAGGCTCCATACGCACGGCCTGCAGGAACAGATTCTGGGCCCGCTTTAGGTTCGTCCTGCTCATCTTCAGGTCGCGCCCCAGCTCGAGTAAACACCGGAGCAGATTGTTCCGGTATCGCTCCTCCCCCGGGCACAGCTCCGACAGCCGGTTATACAGCGACAAGCCCTGCTCCCAATACTGATTCTCCAGATGGTCGCCCTCGCCCATCTCCCACCGCTCCGCTTCGAAGAGCAGCAGCTCTTGTTCCTGACTACTCATGTTAGACACCCTCCGTAGCATGTATTTTCTATATACTCCCATTACGATACAAAACGGATGATTTCGTCAAGATTTTGAATGATGACAATCCGTTCAAACCAGGTAAAGATGGATCTTTTCAATCCCCTGCCAGAAAAATGTGTATTAACTGACACTTACAACTCGCCCAATTAATACACGTTCCCCAATCATTTCATTCTCTTGGTCACATATCCATTTCCATTAAAATTTCAGCTAATTTGTTCTCCAACTCTCGAACAATTCCGCCCGGCTTTAAGCAATAAGCTCCCATCCGATACCGCTTCCGATATTCATCTCCGAATAGGTGTGAATTTTCTTCCCCAGACGCCGGTGTAATGATATATACTTCTTCCACAACCCTGCTGCCGTCCGCTTTACTCACGATTCCATCCCGATACTTATGCATCTCGCCGAGTGCCATCGGAAGGTTATGGTCAAGCCGATATTTGGGGTCAAAAATATATAACCTTCCCTCCGATTCGAGCACAATATCGGGCTTCATCCCATGCGTGTACGTGACGAAATCTTGCGTTGCGCTTGTAAACCACCGCTGATATGCGAGTGTCGCTCCGCCCACAAGTTTAACTCGACTCTCTTTCTTCTCGGACAATTTCAATACAAGCCCGTCCTGTTCCAGGGAAAACAGCTCAGAAGTATCAAACACTGCTTTATTTTCCCGAAGTATCTTAACCATCTGCATGAAAACCCAAATTTCATAAAGGTGATACGTATCCTTCAGCGGAATCGAGCTTTTGAAGCCAATCGAGTACTGATTAAACTGATAAAGCTGATGAAACCAAGAAAACCAATTGCGATATATCGGATGTTTGCGAAAAGCTTGAGAAACCACAACCGGACCGACGTGCGGCTGTATTTGGTGCAAAAAGGAAGACCGAAGCCAATAGTGGATACGGTCAAGATAATGCCCTGCTTTTAATCGTATGGCATCAACAGCTGCGGCTTGATATTCACGCAGAAGACGCTGTAATTCATGCAGCTGTCGAAGCAGGACCTGATTTTCATATACGTTGAAGGTATCTTCCCGTACACCGGACCAAATGAGCTCCGGAACAGGAATCTCCGGACTCATTCCGTAGCCTGAATGACGTTCCCACCATGCGAGCAGAGCGGGCGTTACATGCTTCACACTTTCCCTGTGAATCCATTGATCCGTTGTTCTTAGCCTGCGAAGCGGTTCCGCTTGAATTTCTTTGAACGTTCGCTGCAACCGATGAAAAGTCCTTTCGATATAATCCCACTGAGCCATGGATACTTTCCGCACAAAACCGCTGTTGTCAAACTTCGAATGTACTCCGCAATGCTGAAAACAAGCCGCGGCTTCTGTAAGAATATCCGAAATCATCTGTTGGAAATCGATTTCTGTTAATTTCCGCTTATCCGAATACAAAAAGGTTTCTATGGTTATCCGCTTTACATTCTCAATGGTGAATACAAGCATGCCCGACTGAAAAGGCGCCGCCCATTCGCCTTCCCAGCCGTAATCCGTAGAGACCATTGGCAATGGCATTCCATTCAGAAGTAATTTGAACGGAACATTGCATTTCGTTCTCCAACGATACGTTTTCGCTTCTTCAAAACGCATTTTTTCAATAGGGGTCCACATCCCTGTATCCGGGCAATAAAATTCGGGCTTATCTCCAGAACTGGGTAGCGCCATATCGATCCAGTTCTCCCTTCATGCGCAGCAGATGAAATAGTGATTCCGAGCCATCGCCCAATTTTGTGCTTGTCCATTCAATCAAGTTAACGAGCAAAGAATCGATCCGTTCTTCCCCGCGAATCTTCGGTAATACTTTCTCAGCGATAACTCTATCAACAGCTTCTTTCTTTTCCATCCGGATTTCCTGATCAAGCTCAGCGTTGGCATAAAGTTTACGGAGCATCTCATTCATCGTTCTGTAGCCGAAATGAAGGTCATAGTGTCTTAATTTTTGATGAAGTTCCTGCAATAGTCCCCATTCCTCATGCAAGGTAGTTTTATACTTGGACTCTATATTAACCCAGAACTGATCTAAATCTACATCTGACAATGTCATCACGAAGGCTCTGTCCAACACCTTATCAGATATGCTATGCGTTGTCTCATCCACGTTAATCGTTCCGATTACATATAGGTTGTGAGGGATTTGCACTTCCTGCGGAACATCTGTAATATGACTTTCCGTATGCAGACGAATCGGCTGTCTCGATTCAATGGCACTTAAGTAGTCGCTCAAATAATATTCGACACGGGCTAGATTCATCTCGTCCAGCACAATGAACATCGGTTTTCCTTCCTGGATCGCTTGAAGCACTGCGTTCAGAAAGGGTGTCCGAACATATCTTTTTTCCAAAGCGCTATAATAACCGAATAAAGACGTAGAATCGGTCCAATCCGGCCGAACCGGGATGACTTTCAAATACGGATTTATCGCGTCGTACGTTTTGCCGTACACAGCGTTTGCATAAAGCAAGCAAAGTCTTGTTTTCCCCGTACCGGATATCCCGTTCAGGATGACAAAATGCTTGTCTTCCAGGCTCGTCAAATTCAAATGAAAGTCCCGAACAATGGCGTCCGGGTATGTGTAAGGACTTTCGCGTACATTGGACAAGATGGCGAACAGGTTAAAATCGTGCTGAAAACCCTCTTCCATTTCATCCTCTTCCTCAGCATGAGGTTCATCATCCTGAATGAATTGCTCTGGTGGATCTTTGGGAAGATTGATCATTCCTGTACAATCTGCGAATAGTGCAGCAGCTGTGATCAACCTGCTCTTCACATTTTCGATTGGCTCAGAAAACCGTAACTTCTCATTATCCCAAGCACCAACAATAAACGAATTCCCATCAAGCTGAAAACCATGCTTCATTAATTCTTCAAGCGATTTAGTTTGATATTCTTTATTCTTACTAGATGAGTATTGATCTTTACCTCGGAACTTAAAGCTTTTCGTTATCGACCATTGAATAAGTCCATTTCCATGTAAGTTACGAATATTATAGAAGAGATGCCCATATCCGTTGACAAACACGCCGATAGCTTCATTTGGTTCCCTCAAGTAATTTTCTAACATCCCATCCTTTACCAATTGGCCTTTATCATAGATGCCATATTTTTGCCGGCGTTGGTTAGGTTTGATTTGATTCACTTGATCAAATTTAACGAGGTATTCTTTGCCATAGAGAGAGAGCTTGATATCTTCTATATGAGAGTTGAACTGTTCCAAAATCGTTAAGGAGAGTGCATGGTTAGCAGCCTCATTACGTATAAACTTTCTTATTGGTTCAAGCAAATTCCAAGTACCCCATATTACATCAACTAGTTCATCCATTTGTGGGATCTGATCAAAAGCAATTAATGTCCCAAAATAAATCCATGGACGGCGCTTCTCATTTGCACATTTTTGAACATAGGGAATCAAGTCTGATTTGTTTATCAAAACTTCGTCCTTATCACTAATATAAATACTTACCTGATCAGAAAGTGCTTCAAGACTCTCGCTAAGTTTATCTACGTTTCGCTGAGTTCGCACTGCTTCCCAGAAAGGATAGAAATTGCTGGACAATATAATTTTCAATTTTCTATCTGATCCGTTTAACGATAGCATTAAAGCGGAGTACTCTGATTGAAAGAAGCTTTTATCCATTAATTCAACAAATGCTTTTTTGCCAATATCAGAATTCTGTTTGCTTTCTGCATATTTAGGATTCCGAGCATCATGCATCGTTGTACGGAGAGTAGCTTCATATGTATGAACATAATAATCGAGCAATTCGGGGGCGGCATTCGCATATTTGTTTTTAAACTCGTCCATAAGTTGACGAAGCACGGGTTGGACTTCATCAAGCACACGTTGACAACGCATTGATGTTTCTGGAATATTCAAGGCTTCTTCGATTTGGGTAATGTTCATGTTTGCCTCCACTATTTTAAATCATTCGTAAGGATTAGATCTTAACGTCATTCCCGAATTGACCAGCGATAACAGATATTGATGTTCTTCAGATGTATCGTTCAACCTGGATAGCAATGCAGCATCCAATTCAATAGGAATTGCCTGGCCATCTTCAATAACACAACGGGGAACGGCACCTTCTAAGATCCGGATTGCAGGTTCCATTCGAATATATCCTTTATGCTGCCACATTCTCTCAACAATCGGGTCCACATCTCTGCAACCACTTCTTTATAGAAAGGAGTTCAATTCCTGCTTGGATAGGGCTTGGAGTGCTGATAGATTTACCTTTCGAATATGCTCGTTAATGGTGTCTTCATTTGGGTCGGTTAAAACAGACAAATCGAATTGGTATGCCCAAAATTTGAATTGCCTTTAGCATATTGGTGCATTCCGAGCATTTCAGAAATGCCATTACCTAATCCCTGCCATCGCTAATGTCTGTTGATCCTATTTAAACATCATGATTAGACAATAGGTTGTCATCGAATATATGTTCCTATGGAATAAAATCCCTTTACTGATAATTCGACAATATAGGCAATAAGTCCTTGTTTATGTAAATTCGCACAAAAAAGACGACCACAATGATCGTCAACTTTCATGATTTCTCATTTTTCTTTTTATCATCTGAATGTGTCTTGACTTCACTACGTTAACTCGCTCATTAGGACCAAATATTCGTTCGGCCCTATCGACATAATTAAGGAAGTTCCTATTTTTTAAATCCTTGCTAACCTCATGCTCATGATATCCAAATTTTCGATAGAGGCGTATGCTCTTTATGATTACTTTTGTTTTTGGATCATCTTTTCTTTTCAGAATCTTCTTTATATTTCGATTCAACTTATTATAATACTGTGAAATGGTCTTATCCCGAATAGTTACAGCATTCCTATCGAAGGAAAAACCTAAGTAATCATTTTCTCTAAGTTGACAGGTAAGATATAATTGTATTGCAGCCACTCGTACATTACGCCTCCTCAACTATGCTATGATAGTTGAGGAGGCGTGTTCAATATGGAGTGCTAGTTGGTTGCTGTGTGAGTCCGTGTCCACCAGTGAACCTTGTCAATGTGTCATGTGCGGCGCTTCTGCGATCCAGACTCTTGACTTCAATTTCCAATGTTTACAGCAGTCTGCTAGGCAAAATCATGACATCATAGTTTCATAGATTTGGCAAACTACAATTCGACCAAAATTGTGATACTCGTTCACTCAACCAATCGTGTATTTAACACAGCATCCCTCAGTGCTCATGCTTAAGATCCATTATTACCATACTAATAAATCCACTAGTATTTTACTATTAGCTTTCAAGTACCAGGTTCAACACCACAATTTGTTATATAATGATGATTATGTGTCATTCTCTTATTATCTATGCTTCTACTAAAGTTAATTTTCTTCAAATTCCGTCATATCAAATCTAAGCTGTCCACCATTCTCACGAATAATGCGTTGGAATGCTTCATCAAAACCGCCTTGTGAAGTAGCCTCCACCTCAACAGTAATCGTAACAGTCCCGTCATGTTTAAGTGCAAAATGGCTCAGAACCTCGTCGTATATCTTTGCGAAGTCCATCTTGGCAGTCGTTTTGGGTAACTGCACCTTACCATAGAAGCGCCGCTTCACTTGTTGCACTGGCGGAGTTACGACTGGAGGCTCGGGGTTCACGGGCCCAATAGGACCTAACGAACCCCCAGAAGACCCTCCTAGGGGACTCACTGGTAGGGTTCCTCCGCTTGTTGGAGGTGTATTACTACCTCCTTGTTGTCCTGCTTCCCTTTGCGCCCTTAACTGCTTTTGAACAGCATCATAAGCTTGAGCAATCATTGGATGAATTAATAATGTAGTCCCGTCAAGAATAACACTTATGTTCTGTTCCAACGCAAATCCTTGGTATTCTTCTCCCTCACGACCATACGCCACTCCGAAAAAGTCACGACTACGAACCCCAGCATCTATTGCTTGATGATACACGGATTGGTTATGAAGACGAGGCAAGTAAAGATACTGACAAGTCTTCTTCCATACATCAAGTGCGTGTGCATCATTCAATTCATTTTTCCAGAACCATGTCTTCAACATGGAACTAAGGTGCACTGGAGCCCACGTGGTGATCAGCAGTCCATCTTCCTTTAGTTTGTTTGCGATGTCTACCATTGCATCATTCGCATTCGGCTGGATCGACATTGCTTCCCAGGCTACGTCTGTTACCCCTTGGCCTTGTCGCGCTTCCTGATACGGCACCAGAAGCCATTTGAACGCTTCGCGCAGGGTACGTGAGGCAACATCTTGTGAACGCGCCTGTTGTTCCTCAGCTTGCTTTTGCTGGACTCGATCCAGATTCAGTCTGGCGTCCTTGATATCATTTACGATGGACTGCCACGACAACACCGTTCGAATGCTCTCTCGGAGACGCTGTACCGCTTCATAATCTGCCGCCAAGAATATCAATCGATTTTGATGACTGCGCGGCTGACTGCCCCGTTTTATCAAAATATCGCCCGCAAACGTAAACGCTTGGTTGTGTGCCGATCGACTGTATGCACCATTTGTCGGGAGAACCACTAACCGCAGTTCTTCATCGTCAGGTATATCAGCCGATGGGGTGAATATGTGAACGCCAGCAAACTCCCGTCTGGTATCCAGCAACTTGGTAAGGCGGGCACGTATCTCGGAATCAGTATCAGTAAACCGTTGTTTGCGCTCTTCCATCTCTCGACGAAGATTCGGACGGGTATCGTAGTAGAAACGATTATTCACATTGTTTAGGTAGTGCAGAACATCGCTCATACGTCTCAGAACATCTTTGTAGACACCGATTGTTTGTCCAGGCTGCACGCATCCAAGTAGAATCCGCAACTGATCGATGCCTCGTTGCGACTTTAGGGTAACGCTTGGTGCACTACCCAAAAAGATTGTTCTTGCTACCCGCCGCGCAGCTTGATATGCACCAAATCGGGAATCACGATCAATAGTTACCGTCTCAGCACGATGACCATCAACATCCCGCTCAAGCACAGGGTCCCATCCTTGTGGTAGATAGTACACTAATTCGTTCCGTACATCCTGATCGTTTAGCGGCAAATCGCTACATTGAATCATCGGTGATGCATTGCCTTCTGTCCAGAGCTTATGAATAACTTTGGCCATAAGTTTGAGGACACCACGGGTACGCTGGAACTTATCCAACGACGACCAGTCTTCATACAAACGATCAAAGACTTCAGGATGTATAGGGTATGATTGGTTAAGCCGATCCAGATAACGAGTTTCTTGTGTCTCGGAAGGGAACTCCGTACTATGCTGCACATAAAGCTCGGAATAAGCGCGGCAGACCTCTTCCACGGCATGTACATCCGAAATGTTCGTAAAAAGTCTGCGTCTTACAATCTCAAAAGCCTCTTCAGTAGCTACAGGCTTCCATAGTGCCTGGACACGGCCAAAGTACTTCTCAAGTGCATCGAGGGCCTGTTGCCCGCGAATTCCGCCAAGCTCGGCATGCGATTCAGGCAGGGAAGCAAGCATCATGGCTTGTGGAACGGCCTTCAAGGCCTCGGTCAATGCTTGAATAAAGGACAAATTGGAATCGAACGTTCCCCCTGCATAGGTTCTGCCTTCTTCAAATTGTCGGAGGTAGGCAACCAACTCATCGATTAGAATAACACATGGTGAATACTTACTAAGCAGTTCAGCTAGTATAGCCTTACCTGGTGATGTTCCGCTCACATCTGCATCTTTTACGATATTGTAGGCTTCCGCTTGCCCTAGTTGCCATGCAAGTTCTCCCCACATGGTGTGAATCAGTACGCCATCTCTGCTATGCGTCTGGTTCGGTGAAAGTTCATTACCATCCAGCACAACAACTCTGGCTTTTGGCACATCCATAATGCCAGCAGCATCTACAATTGATGCCACGCCTTGAAGTTCGCTAAGAGGGGCTTTTCCACTTGCCAAATGATATACGGCAAGCATAGTATGTGTTTTACCGCCCCCAAAAGCTGTTTGAAGCTGGATTACGGGATCTCCTCCACGTCCGCTCAAACGTTTAATGACAGAGTCCAACAGCAACTTCATGCCTTCGGTAATGAAGGTTCGAGAGTAAAACAGCTTAGGATCGCCATATTCAGGTGATGCCGATCCTTGATGTACTCGGCTTAAGTCTGCCGCGAATTCAGATTGCTGAAATGTCCCGTGCAAGACATCTTGATGCGGTATAGCAATTTCTCGCCAAGGTTTTATACTCATAACTGACGATCTCCTTTAACTGTGCTTCAGCTAAAATAGCTCTATCTGTGTTCCATGGTGTCCAATATCATGTGCTGCTGCGTCGATAGCGTCCCAACTTGCGATAAGTTCGTTATAAGGGCGTGCATCATCTGCCCAGCCCTTACGCTCAAACAAAGTATAAAGGCGGTAAGCAAGATTCCGAATTGAGTCTGAACGCGCTGGCATGCCCGCAAGTACTCTACCTGCATCTTGTTCCCCTCGCTGTTGAAGTGATCGAATCATATGATGAAGGGCTTCCCATACAGGAGTACGGTTATCTTGTTCAGGGTTCCACGTAGTTGGGTATTCTTTCCACTTGATTAATCTTACTTTACCTTGCCCTGATTCTAGCACCCCTGCCGCTTTCATGCCTTCAACGGTCGTGCCCTTAGCTGTCGCCAAGACTTCAGCTTGGCCGTAGTCACCTGGATTCCAACCAAATTGGTCCAGCCAGTTGAGACAAAAGAGCGTATCAGCATCAAGCTCCCCGTCTGATGCATTTAGGTATGCATCTACGACGCGGTTAATTAACTGCAATGCAGTTCTGACCGTCATCTGTGACCCATCAGCTTCGAGCACTGCTTTGTATTTAGAAAATACAGACATACCAGGACCGATAGAAGCTTGTTGTAAATCAACAGCAGCAATAGGTGAGGATTCACGATTTCCTCCAATCATGGTTTCCAATGCTTCAGGAAGCGTTTCGTTTAATTCACGTACAAATAGACGACGTGAAACTGTTTCCGCTTCGCTTGATCTGCGACGACAAACAAGAATGATACTACTTGCCAAGGCATTTGTACCCATAGCAACTTGGCGAGTTTTCATTTCTGTACGCATCGGCCAAGTTCCAGTTAACGCAAAGCCTGCTCGTATTACTGCTTCTAAAAAAGTTTCCCAACCACTTGATACTATTCCTGAATCTAAAGTATCAGATTGTTTGAAAGCGTAGTAAATCGTTACAGGAAAGGCTGGATGAGCCTGCACAGCAAGATTATGCATGGCACGGGTCATCCCTTCCAAAAAAAACATTTCTGCTTGTTCTTTACTACTATGGCGGTAAGGTATTGCAACTAACTCTTCGTTCTTGGGAACTGCAAGTGTCCCAAATAAGTCTGGGAATAAAGGCTTCAACGAACGCCTAAGCCACACATAGAAAAAATCTGAAAGGTCGGCATATCCAATATTGTCGTAGTACGGTGGGTCAGTTGATACTATTTTAGTATCGCTCAAGTTTTGATTAGTCGCATTAAGTTGGACCGAGCCCCCCTGTTGAACATCCTTAGTGAACCAAATCAATGTATCATAAATTAACTTGACAGCTGCTGAGAGGCTGCCAGTAGCACCAGCTAAAAAATTCGGCTCGGCAAAATCCCACAACATCGGAAGGGCTTGTCTACCAAAAGCGTGTTGTGCCTTTTCCCCAACGGGGTTCCAACGCACCAAGGAGTTTCCTGACATTGCCAAGCGATCTACAGCCAATGCTAAATACACAGCTATTGCGTCAGCATATGAATTTGCGTCAAATCTATCATTCTTTCTGTTCTTGTCTACTTGGATCGCATCGAAAATAACCTTCTCTCGTACCTTGAGGACCAAATCAGAAAAAACAGTAAGAGCAAAAAGTTGACGCTCCGTAAAAAGATGGCTGAAATGCGTTAGTCCATATAGTGGTGTAAACATGGAACGCTTATCCCCTGGGATTTCCACATCAGGGCGCCAATCAGACTTAACTGAAAAAGCCACAGTTTCCATTGATGTGGTGGGGGACAAATAATATCTTCCCCGACTGCCTTTAGCGACTATAGCCATTAGGCGTGTACCTATACGACCAGCTAATCCCTCATTTTTTATATAATTAGGTGTAATAGGCGTGTCGGATAATAGACATTGAAAATTTGCTCCTCGAGCTAACTTAGTACCATTTTTCACCCTTTCTTCGTTTTGTGGTTTTCCATATCTCACTTCAAACTTATACGAATCTCCTTCGACAACTGGTTCAATGTAAACTTCTTTTCCCTTTTTGGTTGATAAGTAAAAGGTCGAAACCAGTGGCACATCAACGTGGCTAAACGCAGGATTTGGACTTTTAACTGTTCGTGCCCAGATCCAAGCGATAACTGTTGATTTTCCGCCACCATGTTCAGGCTGCAAGTCTACCTCAGGATATAGATGCCCAATTATTTTATGAGCCTCTTCACGCATCCACTGGCCGTAATATCGAACATCCTCCGCAAGACCTTTGGCTCCAATCCAATCATCATCCACTTGTATTAGTCCATTATTTTGCTCTGGGTTTACTGGAGGCGATCCAGCAAATTTTGGCGGAATCTCGATCATCGCTTTATTTATCATAACCGCAACAGGATTAAGATCAGATGCATAAGATTCTAGTCCAAGACGCTGTGCCTCTAACGGAATGGCTCCACCTCCAGCGAAAGGATCATGAAAGGCAGGAAGCTTGTCTGGATCGAACCCAGGAATACCTTTATTTAGTTCACACGTTTCGCGCCAGCTCTTCCAGATTTCTTCACGAGCTTCGTTAAGCACTTCTTCGTTATTAACGTTCTCCCACTTTACAAGTTTACGCATTATTCCAAATAGCCGCTCGCGCTCTTTTTGGGCAGATTCTTTATTTATCCCTCGCCCTAGTTGACGCTCATAGCCAGGATCATTAACCATTTGTGCAAATAGAACAGCCCGCGCTGCGGCAAGTGGCCGTCTAGCCCACCATAAATGCAGGGTCGATGGATGTCCTTGCCGTATGGACTTCTCTCGAACAGACTCTTCATTAATATCATCAAGTGGCAATGCCACTTCTATCAACTTCTTTGGCGTCTTAATGTTTGCCATTATTATTCACTCACTTCATTCGTAGTTGTTACTCGTTCAGCTCTTTCTAACAGTAGGCCAATATCAAGATTTTTGCTTACTTCTGCCCAATCAGGTCTCTCCTGGAACGGGTTGCGGATATAATACGGCCCATCAACTTTATCACCATCAACGATAACAATGGCAAGGACGAACTTATCCCCTTGGTTCAGGCCATACAGCATTTCATTTCGCGTCACAGTAATCGTATCTTGTCCTTTAGCGCGGCCTTTAACCTCAATATGCCGCTCCTGTCCATATCTGGCATTACCTTGCGGAACACGGGCAGTAATATCCCATCCGCACTTGTCAGCAGAAACATCGATGACTTCATGACCTAGTTGCCTTTCCGCATCCATTACCGCTTGCATTGCCAACAACTCGATACGTTTACGGCTGGCCGCATCAACAGGAAGCTGCTGACCTCTTCTTTGAGCAAGAAGTCCTGCTGGGATAACAAGCGCTCCTCCAATAATAATTGGAGTTGCCGATATAATATGACGCTTGGCTTCCAACTCCTTATGACGCTGTTCCAAGCGGGCAGTCAAGTCATCAATAGTCCGTCGGACGTTTTCAAGCTGGACACGCGGTTGTTTTCCTGCCGCGATATCCTCCTGAAGTTTCAGATACCTATCTTGCCAATAGTTAATCTCCACGATAAGTCTTTCATGAACCGCTTTTAGCGTTCGATTAACTTCAAGTTCTCTACGTTGCTTGATTTCCTCATAGTGCGACATACCGATATGCCCAGCCGCAAAACGTGTCGCAAAGCCTTCCAAATCCCCTGTTATCCATTGACCTTGAAGGACGTCTGAAACCAAATTACGTTCTTCAGCAGATGCTTTTCTCAAATCCAAATGGGGAGCATAACCCGCAGATACAGCATTCCCTTGCTCATCTATTGATACGAACTGAATCCGACGAGATACTTCACGGGAACTGTGCTCGAAATCATTCTCTCTTACTGTATGTTCAACCATGAAGAGCATTTTAGGCGTTGTACCGTCATCACTCTCATCAATAAGAACAGTTCCTTGTTTTAGCTTCCCACGTTCCCGCTCCAGGATCAAGTCCGTTACAGCCTGCATAAGCGGATGTCCTGAATGAATAAGCGCAGCTTCTCGTTTGTCCTTTACTCGAATCAATTGCTTCTCAAAACAAACTCGTTCATACTTCGTTAATACGGGTTTTCGGTTGCGTACTCGTCCGCTGATTTGACGGTCGCGCTCACGAATCACAGCTGGAACGTGTGATATTTCATACCTCTCCCGCTCACGTTCTTTCATGTCACCACCGAGGCGTGAGAATGCCTCGCGGAAAAAAGCACGAATGAAATATGGTTGCAGCCTTCTCGCTTGTGCTTTCTCCATCTCATCCTTCACCTTATACATCTGCTCAAGCGTCATAACTTCTTCAGTTAGTGCGTTTCGATTCAATATGTCACGCAGATGCTCTGGGCTCAGCGCTCCTTCGACTTGCTGTTGCAATTGCGCTTTAACGTCTTCTCGATCACCATACCTGATGGCATCAATAAGCAATTCACGCAGGGACCGATGTTCAAACACCTTTCCCAGTATATCAAAGACACGCCCGCCAAGAGCTTCGCGTTCGATTTCCAATTTATTCAGCAATCGCTGGAACACATCGCCCTCACGCGTTTCTGCCGCAACCATGTTCCATAGGTGACAAACTTCTGTCTGGCCAATACGATGGATACGACCAAAACGCTGCTCCAAGCGGTTGGGGTTCCATGGAAGATCATAATTCACCATCAAGTTGGCATTCTGTAAGTTGACACCCTCGCCAGCAGCGTCCGTTGCAATTAAGACAAGTGTATCAGGGTCATGTCTGAACAGTTCCTGTACTTTTCTCCGATCTTCCCGCTTCACCCCACCATGAATCGTCTCGACCGCCTTTGCATTGCCAAGAAGTCCGCTAATTTTATTCTCCAGATAGTTCAACGTGTCCCGATGTTCAGTAAAGATAATCATCTTACGCCGATTGCCAGAAGCATCACGCATCATCGGTTCGTCCAGCAATAGACTGGAAAGCTCAGACCATTTCGTATCCTGATTGGACTGAACGACCTCTCGAGCTACTTGCTCCAATTGCTTAAGGGATTGAATTTCCTTCTCAAGCTCCTGTATCGTTTGCGCGGCAGTCGCTTGAGAAACAACTTCTTCTTCAAATTCTTCGTATTGAGTGTCCGTCATCTCTTCATCGGACTCATAAATATCGTCAGGAACTTCATAGGTGGTTTCCCAGGCGACTCTACCACGCTGTTGTACCTTCATTTCTTCAATACGCCGTTCCAACCGCTCCTTGCGCTTCTTCAGGGATTGGTAAATGGCTTCAGGACTAGAGGCTAGCCGACGCTGTAGGGAAGTCAAAGCGAAGCCAACTGTACCTTTGCGTTTTTTATCCTCCAACTTATCGGCCTTGTCCATCTCTTCCTTTACATAGTTCGTTACCTTAGCATAGAGTGCCGCTTCCATTTCAGACAGCTTGTAATTAACAGTAATGGCGCGTCTCTCAGGGAAGAGCTTAGTACCATCAAATTTATAAAGCTCCTCTTTGACCATGCGACGCATCAAATCGCTAACTTCAACCTGCTGTACACCGTCTCTAAATTTGCCATAGAATCGGTCTGAATCGAGCAAGGACAGGAACAACTGAAAATCTTCCTCTTTGCCGTTATGCGGGGTAGCAGTCATAAGGAGAAAATGCCTTGTTATGCTGCCTGCAAGTTTACCAAGCTTGAATCGTTTAGTTTCATTTACCTTTTGCCCATACCAGTTAGCCGACATCTTATGTGCCTCGTCTACAACAATGAGATCCCAGTGTGTCGCCTTTAGCTTTTCCTGTAACTCTTCGCTTCGACTTAGCTGATCTAGACGTACTACCATTAAGTCTCGCTCTTCAAAGGGATTTCCCGACCGACATGCCTTCTCTAGCTCACGCGTAAATAAATCAAACTCTAGATCAAACTTCTCATAAAGTTCATCCTGCCACTGTTCAACAAGACTTCCAGGCGCTATGATAAGAATACGTTTCGCATCCGCTCGTATCATAAGTTCCCGCATAAGCAGTCCTGCCATGATGGTCTTTCCTGCACCTGGGTCATCAGCAAGAACAAACCGAAGCGGTTGCCGCGGCAGCATCGATTCATATACAGCGGTAATTTGGTGTGGTAATGGTTCTACGTTGGACGTATGTACGGCCATCATAGGGTCGAAGAGATGAGCCACGTTTATCCGATATGCTTCTGCTGCCAGCTTAAATGCATCCTCATCGGCATCGAACGACCATGGACGGCCTACCTGTGCTAATGACAGATTCGTTTCATCACTTCGAAATAACATTCGTTCTTGAATAGTGCCACTCATTGATCTATAGACAACCGAAAGAGCATCTGGGCCTACTTGCTCGACCATAATGATTTTGGCAGATTCAATTGGCAATAAACCGTTGATTATGCTGTCTTTTTTTATATCTTCTAATTTTAACATGCAGTACACCTTCTTTAATTTTTAAAAAAGAACGTAATGATAGTTACAGGTCTAAGCATACCATTTCCATAAAGTAATACTCCTTAATCTCACTAAACCTCCCCAAAAAAAGGAGCCAAGCGTTGTCCGACGAAAATTCCTTTTCTAAGCTGAACGCCCGGTAGTTTCTCGGCCCTGTACAGTTCTCTCAGATTAAAACGGGTGTGGTGAATGTACAGTAGCTCATTCATATCTTCCCCATCAGTAAACCTAGTATTGGTAATTTTATGACTAATTAGTTCGTTAGTATTACAAATTCGACCTTTCGAGCAATTTCCCTCCAAAAATTAATAGCCTATTATTATACTTTATTTATTATGATGAATCCGCTTATCCATAAGTATCGCGTAAATATAGGATGGTCCTCTTAAGTGCCGAATTTTTTTAGTATTTGATAACGGAAAAAGGCTAAGGCTTATTGTTGGATATTTTTGGAAATCTGTACATTCGTCCGATCCGGAAAAATCATATTCCCCTTCACTCGATATGTAAATTCGCCGCCGCGTATTTGGTGAAATACTTCTCCTTCATGCGCTAACACATTTGCCCAAACAGTCTCGATATCAAACACGTTAGCCCTCCTAACTTATAGATACAAATCTTTGTAAACTAACAAAATACAATCCCGCTTCTTTCACCTTATAACCAAAAGTCTCTTCCCATTCCAACGCATAAGCATGCACCTGCGGCCGGTAGAAGTCAATGAATGTCTGCAAATTCTCTTCTGTTACGCTGTCAGTCTTGAAGTCAACAATAACCCAGCCATCCTCTTCCTCAAAAAGGAAGTCAATGACTCCACGAACATAGGCATACCTAATTGAACCTGTTCCATCTAATGCGGCCCCAACCTCTGACCCAGCTTCCCCAACATCGCTAAATACGCTGACTCCATCGGCATTCTTTCGAATCATCAGCGGCACCTCGAATAAGCGGCGGCGAGCGTGCAGGCTGCGCTTCCAGAGTTCGCTGGCTATTACGTTTCTTACGACCCGATTGGCTTCGCTTATGTGATCCGCAGCCATGCCTTCCTCATCTGCCAAAAAGCGTACAGTGTCCTCGAGTTCCGACTCCGACAACTCCTTGCCTAGCAGCTCAATTGTACGGTGAACGACGCTGCCAAATGCCATTCCTTTGCCTTCCGCGGACCATTCCGGAGTATCGCCGGTTGCTTTAGTCTGGCCAGTAACTGATAAAACCGCGTATGTAGGCTCACTAATCGCATCTAACCTCATTTTTCGAATTTCCACCATGTTTTTCAAATCCGGCCCCATTGTTAGCTCAGTCTTCTTCTCCGGCTTCATCGCCGGCACATCAAGCCCGCGTGCGAAATCCATACCATCCACGAGCAGCGTCCAAGGGCACTTCGCCGGCTGATCTGGATACAGGCTGATGACCAGCATCTGTTTCGGACGTGTAGCAGCGACATAAAGCAACCGATCTTTCTCAGCGTTTGAGAAAGCACGCTCTCGTTCGTTCATCTCACCCCAACCTGATGGTTGAGCGATCACTTCCGTTTTGAACTCTCCGATCGTTTTACTTATCGTAAAGTAACCTGCCGCGGGATCTGCGGAACGATCAATATATTGCGTCGCATCATGATCAGACTCCCCGCAGGGACAAGCCAAGAACACCACCGGCGCTTCAAGTCCTTTGGCTTTATGCAGATTCATAATACGGACAGCCTGGTTGCCGCCAGCGTAAAGGCTTGATGTTTCCATTCCTCGATCCGCGAGCATTTGCTCGATCAATCGACACAATTGCGCCCAGCTTGAACTCGCCAAAGGATCTCCATGTAATAGCTGCAACATTCTGACCATCGTCCCCGCACGAACAGAGCCTGCCGGCAGCGTCGACACGTATGGCAGAACACCGAGATCATCCACGATTCGACTGAACGCGGTCACCGCGCTTAACGTGCGAACCCAACCCATATATTTCTGAAGCCTTCCAAGCACCTTAACAACTGCCATGGCTTCATCACTGCATGCTTCCAACGCCGGCAAGTCAAATAACGAGAACGAAAATCCTTCCTGCTTATAGGCCCATAACTGCTTATCGCTCAATCCGAACAGCATTCCGCGCATAACTGCGAGTAGAGCCGGTTTATCGGCGGAATCCTCTAAATACCGTGCTAGCTGTAACAGTGCTAGTAACTCCTCGTAGACTGTCGTGCTGCCCGAAGTATCAGCCGGTACGCCAAACAAATCCAACTGTTCTGCGTAGAGGTGGATGAATTCCCTAGTTTTCGTCAGAATCAGAAAATCACTCGGAACCACATCTCGGCTTCCTCCATCACGATCTACAATCTGCAAATTGCCATTTGTGCACGCCCATGAGATATATTTTGCGATCTGTTCGGCATCTGTTTGTGCGACTACAGCTTTACCTCCCGGCATTTTTGGATAATTAAGAACGTAGATACCATGTGGCGTTTTACGACCGCCTTTGGGATCGTACGCTCGCGTCTCCATCGTCACGAACGCAGCCTGGTACTCCGTCTCCGAAGACGGTAACTTGCCGACAAACTGACCATTAATGAAATCCCCGATGGAACGTACAGAACGGAAATTGGCCGATAGATGTAAAACCGCACCGCACTCCTGTATGCGCGACTTGACTTCGTTATATATGGAAATATCCGCCCTACGGAAACGATAGATTGACTGCTTCGGATCCCCGACCACGAACAAGGAACCAGGACGTGGTGTAAGCCGCCGCCAGTTTTTCTCGAATACCCCACCATCAGCGCTCCCAGTGAGCAGAAACATCAGCTCAGCTTGAATCGGATCAGTATCCTGAAATTCATCGACAAGCAGCCTCTGGTATCGTTCGGCAAAATAGGCTCTTACATCACTATTTTCACGTAAAAGCTTGGCAGCTTCCATGAGTAAGTCTTGGAAATTCAGTTTTCCCGCGGCGTATCGGCGTGCCTTGTAAAAATCAAGTACAGGCCGCATGAAGCGGATCAGCTTCGGATACATATATTCACGCCATTCCTGAAGGAACGGGAAAAGTACGTTGATCTGCCAATCAGGAAAAATCTTCTTCATCTCGCCGGCATGTTCTTTGGATGTCCACCTATTCAGCGTCACGTCGAGCTTGCGGTCAAACTCCTTTGCGATCTCAAGAATTCGCATATCATCCGACAAGTCGATGTAGCGCATCTTCTGACGCGTCTGTCGAACAAGCTTCTGAACCGTGTCCCAGCCTTTCTCAGGCTCAACCGTCGGAATATATGGCGCTGCAGCATCAAGCAAAGGAATCAGTGTATCCCGAATTCCATCAAAGTTGGGCTGTTCCCGATCCTCGCAAAGAAGCCCAACATCAGTAAACAAAGACACACGGTCAAATACGTCCCGAAGTGTGTTAACATCCACACGCAGCGACAATAATTCTTCGAATTGGAACCGCGCTTCCCCATCCAGCTCAGCCATGTAATCATCCCAGCAACTCGCGCGGAATTGCTTATCGCTTTCTTCGTCAATTTCTTCAAATGAAGGGTCAAGCCCTGCCTCAATGGGACGCTCGCGCAATAGCGATCCGCAGAACGAATGTATGGTTCCGATAAAAATAAGATCAAGATTCCCCAGCGCCTCGGTCAACCGTTCGTGAACCAAAGAAGCATCCGATGCATTCCGATATGCTTTCTCCAATGCCAATCGGAATCGTTCTTTCATCTCGTCTGCAGCTTTGTTGGTGAAAGTAATGGCGGCTATTTGGCCGACGCTAACGCCGGATTCGATCAACGCCAGAAGCCTGCCAACCAAGCTGGTCGTTTTACCCGATCCAGCCCCTGCCTCAACGAGCAAAGTCGTAACTAAATCTGTAAGTATCCGCTCACGGTCAGCTTGATCTGCAGGTGCCGCTAAGACATTCGGTTCAGCCAATTCTCTCCACCTCCAGCAGCGTGCTTAGAATATCAGCATTTACAGACGAATCGCGTTTGCCCGCCATCCACTCCGAATGAGATCCACACACGGCTTGGTAATCACACCACCCACATGTCCTCGAATCCTTAGCCGGGACATAGATCCCTCTATTCCGAGATTCCAGCAACTTTGCAATGATGGCAGCCAGCTCTTCTCTCCGGTTCTGAGTACGTCTTACATTCTCGCCACGCCCACGCTCCGTTGGAAAATAGTATTCCGCCTCAGTAACCTTGGCTTCGGGGTCCATCCCCGTTTCGCGAAGCCACTGCTCTACAGCAATTGAATATAAAGCATGCTGAAGCTGTGTTCCGCCGCTGAAATATTCTGAAGCCTTGTACTTACTTGTGCTACCCGTTTTATAATCGATAATTCGGTACTCGTGAGGTCCAATCCGATCGACCCGGTCGACGAAACCTTTCAGCTTAAAACGAATGCCGCCGGACAAATGAATCTCCATGGGCTCTCCATCGTGCGTCGTCAACTCCAATTCGAAGAAGCATGGTTGATTCATTTTGCCGACTTCATTGAAATAAAAGATTTCCACATCACGCCGGATTTCCTCACATTCCTTGGCGAATACATGCATATTAGGAGCAGGGATGGATAGCGCGTTCTCCCTGATCACCGTTTCCATAATTTCAACCAATCGGCCTCTGTCATGCATTACCGGTTTCGTACCCTTGTCAGTGGCGTCCTCTAAATACCTTCTGAAAACGTCATGTAGCAAGGAGCCTCTTTCGCTTGCTTGCAGCCAGCGGGTCCGATCGAACTCTACGATTTCCTTCGGACGAAGCTTCAAGACGTAGTAAAAATAGTATTGTAACCCGCAGCTCGCATATCTCTCTAACTGACTTACACTAATTGTATCGCGGCGTTGAACCTCTTCTGAGTCATTAGAAATTGTGGAAGGGTCGATTTCGAGCCAACCATCATAAGCTGAGAGCTTCTCATCCAGACGGAAAGTTTGAGCTTGGTAACCCGCAGCAAGAGCAGGATATGTTTGGAGATTAGCCTTCCATCCATCCTTGCGTTTGCCGCTTGGTCCCTGCAGCAGTCGGGTCCACGCATCGATTCCATCAAACGGAGCAGATAACTCGGCTGCATGCATGATATCCATTACACTGTAAGGTTCACCTAGTGAATGCTCTAATGCTCCAAAATCTAATGACGAATCTTCTGACTGCAACCGCAGAACTTGAAGCATTTCAAAAGCGGGACCTTGGCTCTTTTGCTCTCCTGTATCATAAGAAGAATAGCTTAACCATATCTCCCCCCGAATTTGCGACAGTCGGGACTCACGTTCGTTCCTGACATTCCGTGCATGTTCATGAGTAGGCTCCAAGTGCTTAGACAGCGTAATACGTTCTTGATCCAAGAGAACAGGGTCTTGCACAGCAGATACACTCCAAGTTCTCTCATCCATACCCACGATCCAAGTCCGCTCTCTCCCGCTCCATCCACCGTTTTGTAAAGAGCTTATATGAATCGCACCCGGTTTCGGTGCTGCCGTGACGCGAATACGAATTACAGCTAACATCTCTTTCACGTATTGGACGACCAAATCCATCTGCATAGGTTCGGATGAACTTGCTGAGTAACGTTTAGTCATCTCCTTCAACGCTGCCCCTACGTTTGCATCATCCAGTGACCGTGCTGGCGCATATTTCTGAATAAAATCCGACACCCACCCTAACAGTAAAAGCGGATTCCATTCATTGCCTTCGGGCAGCCGATCAAACCAATCTTTCACGTAAGTAAATAAAGCACTGCCTTGCTCCCGATCTTCCTCGCTCAGTCTTTCTGGACGAAGCATAGCAAGATACCTTGCCTTTCCCCAACCAATACCGGACTTCTCCAGCAAGCGAACCCAATCGGCCCGAGACCAACGTTCATCTGACAACGAAATATAGCCATGTCGCAGCATTTCCGCAAGCCTGTTTACCGGGAAGCCTTCTGCAATCCAATCAAGTATACCTACAGCCGCTTTTCCGGCAGCACAAAATATAAGTGGCAGCCCGTTCGAGAGCGTATATTCGACGCCCAGCGCTTCGGCATGCGAGTGAATAATGGGTGCATAGTGCTCATAATCAGACACAATGATTTCCATCCGATCAAGAGCCGCGGGGTCCGATAGTATTCTTCGAAATCCCTCTCTGACTTCCGCTAAACTTCCGGTGGCGCGAAACATAGTGAATCTATTTGTTGAAAAATCTTCGTTTATATAAAAAGGAGCATCTGAATCAAGGAAGCAGAGACGATCACCCGACAGCTTGTGGATCATGTTCTGCTCCACCCACGTCCACCCTGTTGGCGTAAGCGCCAGATAGACGGTATCGTCCGCTCCTGGTTTCAAGTATTCAGCCAATCCGGCAACATCCGTCCGGCCATTTTCCCGCAGATACGTTTCATATGCTGCGAGCAATCGTTTCAAATATTCGCCTTTATGCAGATTCGTGAAATGCTCCGCTTTCACTTCCTCAGAACAAACACCTGCCAAGCGCATATCAGATATGGCACGATTCACTTTATTCACTATACCGGGCTTCAACATGGACTCGGTTATATAACTCTTCGGATTCTCCTCGGCCAACTGCTTCATCAGCTGACGGACAATCCAAACAGCCTGCTCCTCATCGAGCAAACTGATTTTTCTGCGAAACAGCTCTGACTTCGCACTTGCAATCACAATTCCGCGAAGAGTCTGCACTTCTACGTTAAAGATAGCTCCGTAGCGCTTACATATCTGCTCGAGCAGTTGATGTCCTTGCGCATACGATCTGGCCAACAACACTTTCGGAGTCAAAGTAGCCTCGTTGATTTTCTGATACAACCGATCGATCAGATCCATGTTAAAGCCTCCTTACGAATAATCCAATATACCTAAATTCTCTAAAATACACCCCTTTCCTTCCACTAACCGGAAATGGAGGAGGGATTCGGTCTATCTTAATGGGAATGAAATATTCTCCATCAGGTTGATGATATAACCTTCCTCAATATTAGGCGTAAGTTCGACAATAACTGTATCCTTAATCACAAAACGAACGATGCCGCTGACTCGGTGCTCAAATGAATCATAAATACGACCCGCACTTCTACATCCTTTGGGTACTGTATGTGTACTGTTAGCCACATAACCGATTTTGCCGATTGGAGGAATCTCAGCCTTGATAGCTTCCTGATCGTATGGATTATCCGGATCCTTAAGAAGATGTGCGAGTTGCCCTGGTTTCAAGAAACTCGTTCCATAATAATGAGCCATGCCCGTTATCGCGACATAAACTGGAGATTCCATATGCACACACCTCTTTGCCTAAGACTATCCTTATTTTAAAACTACGTGTGGGCAGCAGGATGTCAGCGAATATACGTTCTAAAGAAAAATACCTCGCAAGCAATTCCGCGAGGTACTTCAATTCATTATGCTCTATAGTGTTGTCAAGCGCGAAAGGGCATCTGCGATTAATACGTAAATGTAAACCGTATTTACCGATTTGCGTATGGCTTCGTGACTTACAGAGGTCCCTTTAAGCCGTAAATGATAATAAGGAAATATCCTTTCAAATTCTTCAAACGTAATCGTCCTGGGTATTTTCAAAGTGGAACTTGGTGCGTTATCCTTTGCCTGACTGATAATAACTGTACTTCCATCAGTACTGACTCGAAACCATAATGGTGCCCTTTTGTTTTGTGGGACAGTATGTATTTCAAAAGATTGGCTTTTAGCACGTTCGATAATTCGATTCACGTATCAACTACATGCATGGTCTCTACCCCCAACATTTTTCAGCAATTGTTTATTTCTCTAACTTTCAGGACTCCTCCTCCTTCATGGAAAAAACTGTGACGCCAATGTTTGTTCGAAGTTAAAAAGAAAAACTCGCAAGTAGAGCCAGCGAGTATCAGTCAAAAATATATTTATTTGCAAACTGAGTATAATGCTCATTAAATCTGTCGTATGATTTCGTGAGTTCCAGTTTCTTTAGAATTTCAGACAGCATCCATTCCCAGGTCAAAAATCGGATTTTATTGTGTAAATGTGGATCGACAATTTCGTTTATGACAATGTCAAACTCATTGCGAAGCTTCGTATTTGCTTCAGGGCAAATCACAATAAGCAGATCATTCCGATTGGCATCAACATAGGAGATATTGCGTAATAATTGATAATTTGAAATGAGGGCTGAATACGTATCTACATCTCGCCTTATTTTGCCTTCTAGAGTGTATTGATAAATTTCCTTGTATTTTTTGCGATATTTCGGAAGATCGGATACTTTTCCGAACCCGGCCTCCGTAAATTTGATTTCAAAAAAGATTTTCCTTCCTGTGTTCAATTCGATGTAGAAATCAAAATTCGTGGCCTCCCTCTGAGAAACGATTTTCTCAAATTTGACCGTTACTGCTTCTTCCTGGTTCAATTCCAAAAGTTCGAGCAGCAAATCGATTCGATTTTCTTTCAGCATGGGGAAAAAGAAATTCAGGCAGGCTGCTTGAGACGAATTCAAGTGATGAAAATCTTGATGTAAATGAATATTTCTGGCATGAATGTAGTCTGAGAGTTCCTTGCGGTAAAAAGATAAGAGGTTCAGATCTTTCATCTCTTCAGGCAAAATGTGTGCATAGGACCGATTGTTCTTTTTCCACAGCCCGGATTCAAGGATAAAGAGGGAATTTTCCTTATATAACGTTAAATGACGCTTTGCTCTTTCCTGAAAACTCAAGTGCTACCTCTTTTCATTATTAAGGGTATGCGTACTCTTTATCGCCTCTTCTACTGCCGGAAGCACCTCAACTGCCCGGCCAGCAATGAACAAATTAAACCGGTCCTCCTCGCCCGTTTCCTCCACATTGATAAGTACGGTGCGTCCCGATGTCATGCGAGGAAGCTGATTGGCCGGGTAGACTTGGAGACTGGTCCCGATAACGATCACAAGCTCAGCTTTGCGGACGGCTTCCAACGATCGGGCCCATTCCTCCTCAGGCATCGACTCTCCGAATAAAACGACATTCGGCCGCAATTTTTCTCCGCATTCCGAACAATGCTCCCCCAACATAAACTGTTCCTTGGAAGCATGCCGCTGGCAATTGTGACAACGAAAAGACCGAATAGAACCATGCAATTCCCTGACGTGACGACTCCCGGACGCTTGATGCAGTCCGTCGACGTTTTGAGTGGCTAACAGTTGCAAACTGCCTTCTTTCTCCCATCGTGAGAGGACTCGATGTCCTTCGTGCGGGGTTATGCCGTCAAGATGTTGAATCCGAGCCTGGTAGAAAGATCGGAACAAATCATAATTCGTTTTCAGTGCCTCCACTGTCGCAACGGTTCGCGGATCGATTTTCTTCCACCATCCTTGAGGCGAGCGGAAGTCCGGAACCCCGGAATCCACGGAGCAGCCAGCGCCGGTAAGGATAACGGTGTATTTTGAGTTTAAGATGAAGTCGGCAAGTTTTTGTATTTTCAGGTCACCCATTTTAACATCTCCCCCCACCATCAGGCAAAGCTTGGACTGTTTCCCTCAAGATTTGTTGGAGCTTATCTTCCGTCATTCTCTTTTCTTTATTCTCCTTCGAGATCGGGGAGATGAAATTGAGTCTTGATGGGTGGTAGCTCACCTTGATTTTGGGCAATCCGTTACCCATTTGATATAAGGCTCCATGCTCCCAGATAACATGATTCGTCGCGATTCCGTGATTCGAAAAATAATATTTCACTTCTTTTAAAGCTAGTTCTCCGAATACCAGAATCACCTTTACGTTCGATAAAAGCTCGAGTTCATGCATAAAGAAGCTCCTGCAATTGCGAATTTCAATTAGCGATGGTCTATTCTTAGGTGGAGCACATTTGACGATGTTCGTTAAATAAACGTTATTCAGCTTCATACCGTCCCGATTATCGATCGATGATACTTGGTTGCAAAGACTGGCATGATATAAGGCTGCAAATAACATATCTCCTGAAAAATCTCCAGTAAAAGGGCGGCCGGTACGGTTGGCGCCATGCGCACCTGGCGCAAGACCCACGATCAGGATCTCGGCATTCGCATCTCCGAATCCAGGTACACCCCTTGACCAATAATTGCCATTTGGTCCGACGGTTATACGATGTAAGACCAAACGATCACACTTCAGGCAATTGGCGATTTGCTGATTGACTTGAGTCTGATTCATGAGCAGCACCCACTCTAATGAATAGTTTTGTAATTAATTTCAACAAAAGAAAGTCCCACACCTTCATATTATTTGAAGATTGGGACCACAATTGGGACGAATTCTCTACTTTCTCTTCATCCGGCGATACTTTTCTTGATGCAGCTCCTTACGCTTCTTGCTGGAATACTCGAAATTCTCCAACTGACTGTACAGCTTCGCCGACTCCTCGGCCATGATCGGGCTGTTCGTGGCGACAGACATTTGGAGCATTTGATCCGCCTGGGCTTTCAGCAGTTTCTGGCCATGTTCCATATCCCCTTGATCGAACGCCGCCATGGCTTCTTCAATGACCTTCGCAGATTTGGTCAGCTCAACCTGCTGTACCACTTCGGGGTTTCCGGGCACGTTTAGCAAATTGATATCCGACGTGAAAGTAGCCTTTACATCAATGGTGATGCTGCAAGCTACAGCATTCTCCGTGACATCAACGTACTCCCAGGTTAATTGGAGCACATTATGTTCACCCTCCGTATGAGGATGAAAAGCCAATTCTACGAGAACGGACTTCACTTCATCCTGATAAAGGTCGCCGGCGTGGATAACGGGATGCCCTTCTTGATCATCCACCGGATACCCATAAAGTCCGACAATTTGTGTTCCATCCGATGGAATCAGCCTAAGCTTGACATTCTGAGCGACTACGGAAAGCAACCCCTGCAACTCTTGTTGAAAAATCGAAGGAATGTCATCCGCCTTATCAATATAGTAGAAGTTTCCGCCGCCATGCTCCGCAATGCCTTCCATCAATTCTTCGTCAAAACCGTCGCCGACACCCATTGTACTGATCCCGACACCGGAAGAACAGTATTCCTTTGCAATTGCGCACAGCTTTTCGCGATCCGTGATCCCTTCGTTGGCATGACCATCGGACAGGACAATCACACGGTTCACCATGCCTTCGGCCTTATTTTTCCGGACATGCTGCGCACCTTCGATCAAGCCTCCGCTGAGATTCGTTGTTCCACCAGCTTCGATTGTATCGATGCGCTGCTTGACCAGATCCTTATGCGTCACTTTTGCATGCGGGAAAACGGTTCTGACATGGTCATCAAATACGACAAGGCTGAGTAAATCATTGACATTCATCTGTTCTGCGACGAACCGACACGCCTTTTTGCTGTACATCAGCGGTTCTCCGGACATGGAACCGCTGCGGTCCAATACCAGTGAAAGATTGATCGGAGCACGGTCTTTGGCGTCTTTCGGCTTTCCAACCCCATGAACTTCGATGAGGAGATAAATCTTCTCCGCTCCCCCAGTCGGCAAAAACGGCTTACTCCATGAATGGTTAAACAACACAGGTTGATTCATCTTGCATCTCCTTCCTTCGAATAGATTTCATTAACTTCTTTGCCGCGCGGCTGTTTTTGGCAGTTACATAATTCGCCCATTTATGAAGACTGATATATTCCAGAATTCCAAGGCACGTGATTAAAGTAATGGTATCTGTTCTTTCATTTCGCTCATAACGCCAATAGGTCTGATCGAAGTAGACGGCAGGTTTCCCTTTCCATTCCAAAAAACAGAGATCTTTTCTCGATACCTTCCGCAATCGATTTTGAAAATGATAGAAGTCGTCCTGACATGTCGCCGCTCTTTCACGATAACGTTCGAAAGCGTGTTTCGTTATGATGAGCTTCATTTGAACTATGCCCTCCTTCGTATCGTCCTCGTACCTCTATCTTAAACTTTCTCTTGGGCACCTGTTTCTCAGCGAATATATGTTCGCAAAAAGAAACCCCGCTTCTTAGCGAAGCGAGGCTGCTCTATGGTATAAACTTTCAGCAAAACCTACAATCAATGTCTTCATGGCCAACTTGTTCCGCCATTTTTCCGGAATGCCGTCCACACCGTAATACGCTCCGGCAATTTGACCATAAACAGCTCCTGTGGTATCCGCATCATCGCCCAGATTTACGGCCATCAAAGCTCCTTGTTCAAAATCATCCGATTTATAAAATGCCCATAACGCGGCCTCAAGCGACTTCACCACATATCCCGAACCTTGAATATCCGGGGGTTCTTTCTCTTTGTACGATCCCGCCAAGATATCGGCAACCCGTGGCGCCAAAGGTTTCTGATTCAGCCACTCATCAAATGCTGATGGCTCGAGCATTTTTTCTCTGGGCCAACCATGTAACCCTGCCAATATATATGAGGCCATCAATCGGCAAGCATCCACACATTCTTCGCCCGCATGCGTCGTTTTTGAGCTTAATGCCGAATAATGAATGGCCTGCTTCGGATCTGCCGCGTAGTATAACGGGATGGGACATAGCCTCATGATGGATCCGTTACCGGCCGCATTTGGATTTGTCGATCCGCAATACCCCTCACCTGTTCTCCGGAATAGGTTGATTGACTCCGCTGTCGCATTACCAATATCAAAACACTTTCCCGTGCTGCTCAAATACCCTTCATATCGCCATTTTGCGTAACGTCTCATTTGATCGACAGGATCGAATCCGCCTGATTCAATTAAACTCTCTGCCAAACAGAGCGCCATCGAAGTATCATCTGTCCATTCTCCCGCCTGAAGTTGGAAGACTCCTCCGCCCACCATGTCTTCAACTGGCTTGAATTTCCCCGGCGTGGAAAATTCAACGGTGGTTCCAAGTGCGTCGCCGACGGCTAAACCAACCAGGCTTCCCATGAATCGCTCAAATTGCAGTTGCAATCGATAAGCCTCCTTTGGGAGCAATTTACTTCTATTGATACATCATGAACCACTGCGATAACTGCTGTTTTAACGATTCCCGGACTGTTTTGGGCTCCAGGATTTCCGCCGACGGACCATACTGAAGGATCCATCTCAAAAACTCTTTTTCATTGTTAACAGTCACTTCAAAAATGAGGCTGCCGTCCTTCTGATCCTTCATTCGCGGGTGTACGAACAGTTCTTCTTCCTTAATGTAACGGGCGACTTCAGCATCGAACCGAACTTTGAAAGTGACATTCTTATCCCCACGATCGATGGACCACGTGTTCTTCAAGTATTTTTTGATATTGAAATCGCCTTTGTCGAACTGCTGTCCGGTAAGCTCCACCTGCTGAAAACGGCTGATCCGAAAGGTCCGAATGTCCTGCTTTAAGTGACAATAGCCGATCAAATAAAACCGTTGATCGCGTGGGACAAGATAATACGGATCGATTTTGCGCTCCGTCGTTTCATTACGGTATTGAGTATGGTAGACAACGTCGATTGTTTTATGCTCCAAGATTGCTTGAATGATTGGCTGCAGAAAATTTGGACTTTCTTTACGGTACGCGGGTGTGCCCATCTGAATGACACCGACGATATCCTCAATAATGTTATTTTGGCGCGACTTCTCCTTAAAATGAGTGCCCATTACCTTATCATAGGCCGTATCGAAACCTGGGGGCAGCTTGTCCTTGTCCAGCATGGAAGGGAGCAAAGAAAACACGAGAGCTTCCTGTTCGGTAAAGTTAAGAGGATACAGGAAGAACTTGCCCATAAACCGATATCCGGTGCCTCTGCCCTCTCTGGAAACCGGGGCAATGAGTTCGAGAATATCCATATCTCTATAAATAGTACGAATGTTTACATCGCATTTGAAAGCAAGATCTTTTGCCGAGATTCCAGGGTTTGCTTGTATTGCATTAATAATATTGAAAATGCGAATGACTTTATCGATCATGACAATCCCCTCTGTTTCCCATAATAGGTAACATCCAAGAATCCCTTTTATGGATTTTTTCTCTGATATCGCAGAATCACTGCTTCTTGTTTTACTGTTTATTTAATCGGATAACGAGCTTATTGATGATCTCTTCACCCAAATGAGCTTTTCGAACCCAATTCACCGGATGAGCTGGCCAGTCTTGAATTTTAGCACACACGATTTTTTCTTGAAATGGCTTCAAGCGAGCTTCCAATGATCGAACTTCTTGCTCAAATTTATCCTTTAGGAAACCTATCATTACGATCGGAGATTCTTCCATACAGCTGTCTTCAAATGGCTCCGAGAGAAAATCCCCTTCATTCTCTTCAACGTGGTTCTTGACCTCATCATGGTAATGTTCGACATTTTCACCCTTCGGACAAACGATATTGGAAGTATTGAATATCCGTACATACCCTTCTGGCTTACTATATCCAATGCGATCATACGCCCTTTGAATCGCCCAAATGACGTTTCGCATAGTGGGATCTGGATATCCCCATCCTTTCAGCTCAGTCTCTTCGCCTATTCCGCTAACGAAATCGCCCCAACTATCCAACCTATCAAAACCGTAGGAACCCGGATTCGTCATAAAGACGGTTGCTATTAATTTTTCTGTGTTATCAAACTTAATCTTGGTTTGATCTCGAACCAGATAGCATTTTCCATTTACATCTTTAACAAATTCTCCATGACTATCCCTAATTCTTCTCATTCTTCCGTAAACTTTCTGAGGATACAATCTTGCCATGACGCTCCCTTCCTTCTTATCCGTTGGAAACATACTCCAACCAGTTATCCAAAGCAACCAATGTTTCTTCTGCTCTGCCTTTGATAAATAGATCGAACTGATCTTCCATTCCCGTCTGATCTGCATTGATAATGCCATGCAATTCTTGAACATTTCGGCTGCCTGCATTTTGGTGAAGGCCATCTACATTTTGACTGGCAATTTGTTTAATTTTTCCTTGCCTCTCCCACTTTACCAGTACTTCATGTCTTTTATGTGGTTTTGACTGTGTGGAGATTTAATCCTTGCCGAATAAAAGTCATGGAATAACTCTTAGTTTGGCTCATAGGCCTCTACAGTTGCTACGGTTCTTGGGTCTATATGTCTCCACCAACCCGTTGAAGATCTAAAATCTGGAACACCCGAGTCTACGGAGCAACCGGCTCCAGAAATGATCACGATGTGCCGCGCATGCCGAATAAAATCGGTTCCTTGGCATAAAGGGTTCTTATCCGTCAAAAAGTACCTCTATTTTTCATATGCATATTCCTGAGAAGCGGATTCATTCGTCCGTACATCAAACTTCCAACCGCCATTGATGCGTTCTCCGTATATCGAAAACGATCATCCTTCGCCAGCTGCAGAAAGGATGGTCTCTTTCATCTGGTTCTCCCCATACATGATTGGTCAGTTAGTCAAGCAGTACTTGAGGAAGTTTGCTACTGCCACACGATTCGAATTTGACACTCCCATCTGCTTGGATCCAAGCCAAATAAACATGTAAACAGTCCAGTGCACGGGTTATTTTATCAACTCGTTCGCGAATTCGAAGAATATCAGGATTTGTCAGGAAGTAGTAATGGTTGGATTTGACTTGCTGCATGTATTTCATGATAGCACAAACTTGCTCGGACAAATGAATGGAGAGCTGAGACGAATCAAAAACTGTAAGCGCATCATGATGATTGGCATGATTGCCGCGCAATTCAAAATTAAAGATCGATTCTTGCTTACTGGCTACCAGATCCGGCTCGTTCTTTCCTTTCGTTGAATAATGTTAAAGCCTTTGCTCAACAAATATGTTTCTAAACTAAACTGACACTCGTTCTTACTCACGACAAAAGGATCGGGTGTTTTTAACTTGTTTTGAGAATCCGGCATAGCAGCTCCACCTTTCTGTTTTGTATGTATACGCAAAGAAGCGAATGCCTACCCCGAAACGATCAATCGTTTTTTACGGAAGTGAAATTCTACGGAATGAAGTATGCCTGGATACATCGAGAATGAACCCTGCATATGTTGATGCACATCAAATGGCATAGGGGAATAGTTCTCCTGTGTCATATTGGTATTCTTCATACGATCCACTCGAAAATGCTTGATTTTATCTTCATCTTCTTGATGAGCGATTAGATAATAAAAATCTTGATGCCATACTAAAGCCTAAGGAATGACAGTATATAATTTTCCTTCATGGATGAGTTGAAAATGAATCTCGTCATTGAATAGGCCGTATTGAAATTGTACTTTGCGTTTGAGTACAATAGCTTGGTGCAAAGTGTGAATGTAGATTTGTCGATTTTCAGTTTTTATTGCTTCAGAAATCAATAATTCGTGATTCATTTGTTTTTGATGATGTATGCTAGTTAACGATTTGAGTTTTTGAATCATTTGTTTTGTCTTGAAACGTAATGGATCTCGATGCTGATATAGCATCAATAAGAAGTCTTAATTCATGGGGCTCGAGTAAATGATGTTGGAAGGAATATGTAGTAGATCGTCCTTTCTGTGGGAACTCTTGAATGTCTATCCCATAGTTTGGAGGGATGTAATTAAATTCTTCACCGTGTTAATGGAAATGCTTTGTTCATTTCCGAAATGACAATCGCAGGCGTTCTTAATATCCTTTACCGTTACGAAATGTTCCTCATCCGAATGTAATTTGAAGAAGTGTAGAATAAAAAGGACTCGAGGGATGTTCAAATTTCTGACACTGCCAGCCCCTGCTTCCATTTAATGTTAGTTCCTTAATACTTCGGGCACGGGAAGTAAATTCCCTTCATCAAAATAAAAAGAACACGATCTGCGATGACGATAAAAAAGTCGTATCACTTTATCCGTCATGTTATAGCTCCCATCGTGGTATTTGAATGTAAATCCTTATCATAATTGGGATTCTACGTTTTACCTAGTTCTTCCTTCCTAAACAAGGAGAAAACGCAACGTCCTCTGTCGTTTTGATTATGTACATTTCCTCTATGCCCGGCGTAAGTTCAACAATGGCTGTATCCTTCACGACAAATCGCACCATACCGCAAACATGCTGTTCAAACCTATCATAAATCCGGCCGGCACTGCGGCATCCTTTTGGTACGGTATGCGGACTGTTGGCGACATAACCGATTTTGCCCAATGGGATCATATCCACCTTTATTGCTTCATGGTCATGCGGATTATCCGGGTCTTTGATCAAGTGAACGATCTGACCCGGCTTTAAAAAAGCTGCTCCGTAGTAATGCTCCGTGCCAGTGATGGCGATATAGATCGGTTGATCCACTGTACTCACTCCCGTATGTCTTTCCTCCATTATGACGGATCGCAGCGACCATAGATTGTCAGCGAATGTATGTTCTACACATAAAAAAGCACTGCGGAATCTCAACTTGAGATCGCAGTGCTGCATTCATTTTAGAAAATGAGCGTACTTATCCGGGGCATTCCGAATGTCTTGAGCCAGTTTCTCGTATTCCGCGGATAATTTGACCGAACGAACCCTTTTGGCGTCTTGGTCGCGCGGCTCAATGAATCCTTCTTCTCTCCAATGACTAACCTTTTCCCTTATTGAACGATCCGATAAGCGCAGCAGGTCCCTCATTTCACTTGTCGTTAAGGTGTCTTGTTTAAAGGTTAATTGAGCGAACACCATTCTTTGCTGGGGATCTAACTTGCGAATCAAATCCGGTTCGATTTTGGTCATTTGAGCAGATTTCTCTGTTACTATGGCAGCGGCTTCTTGAAAAACCTCCGCCAAACCATCAATAAAGAATTCCAGCCAGGGCGTTAAGTCTGCCTCATTCCGCCCAAAATAATAGTTGTGATGGAGACCCAACTGGAGTCGGCGATAATATTCAGCTAAGTTGCGGTCGTAGAAATTCTCTAGTACGAATAAACCCTTCAGTCCATGACCACCGCGGCGTAAAAGGTACGTCGTAATCATCCGGGCCGTTCGGCCATTCCCGTCCAAATACGGATGAATCGTTAGAAACTGCCACATGAATATCCCAGCCTTGATAGGAACCGGAACCGAATAGGTTTCCGGAGAGTTCACCCAGGCTACCAGATCCTCCATTAATACCGGAACATCTTTCCATTCTGGCGGCAAATAATAACCGGAAGCATTACGACTTCCTACTTGATTTTGTTCTTCTCGATACTCGCTAATACGCGGTCTTCGTCCGTGCGATATTCGGATAATGGCATGCAGCTTTTTAATAAATTCCTCTGTGACCGGGAGCTGCCTTTTTTCGGCTTCATCCAGGTATTCCAAAGCTTTCATTAAGTTATAAACTTCCTGCTCTTCATTGTCATCGCTGGTTTGGTACAAGACTTTTCGCTTCGTCGCTTCGTCAAGCGTGTTTCCTTCAATTTTCGTTGAAAGAATGACCGTCTTTTCCATCGATTCTTTCTTAAGCAAATCCAGAATAGATGCGGGCAATGGAAGCAAATCCACTACAACACTGGCGCGTTGTATATCCATTAGTCTGCGGGCAATGGCGTCCGTTATTGAATATTTGGGTGTGAACATAACATCACCTTCCTCAATAACATTATAACATTGCCGCTATTTTGCCGCAAAGTCATTATTTGATTGAGCCATGCCACTTTTATTGGTTACTGTTTTTTCTCTAAGGATTAAATCGATCCATTCCTTATGTTCACGCCAACCAGACACGGATGCCCTGGTATGAAGCTTTTTTACCCATTCGGTTTCTGAACGCAGGGAATCTGCTTTTGTTGGCTGTATATCAACGATCTGGAATTCCGGTTCGAGGCCATCCTTCGGGATACTTGCAATCCACTTTTTATAGGCTCTATGTTTGTAAGAATCACGTAAATGGCTGATTTGCGATGTTCCATATCATGGGTTTGTCCAACATAAAAGGGCATCTGTGTTCGAGGATCAATAATTAAATAGGTGTAATAAGGCCCTTGTTCTTCCTCTGCCTCAATAGACTGAAACTCAATGGAAATCTCTAATTGTTCAAAATGATAGTTGGGAGATTGTGTTTCTGGGGACATCTGCCTCCACCAAATTTCTGCCAGTTCTAACGTTGAGAACGATTTATAGACAACCCCTTTATATCCTTCAACGTTTTATTTGGCTCCTCCATCCCATTTGTTATATATTCCTGGGTTTTCACCCTTTACTACGACGTAGAATTTACTTTTCATGGAGTTTCCTCCCCACTGGTCATTGTTCCAGGTCTCTTCGACTTTTTCTCAAGTAGGGCGCGGTTGAACTCCTCATCGGTAATTTCTTCATTAAGCCGCTTCCATATGAGTTCTTTTTCTTCGTCATTCAGTTCAGCATCTTCGTAGGACCAGGACGCATTCGTCCTCCTAAAGATCTTCTCAAATTCTTCCCGCGATATTTTCATAGGTCTCGATTCCCGTTTCGATAGGTTTAATTTTATAGTGTCATCCGGTACAACGTTTTATTTTCCAACCCTCGGATCGGCTGTGTCCACAACTCCTTGTCCGAAGTGGCGCTTAGTGCGTCCTCCGCCATCTGGAGTTTGGCATCCAGTGCGTCAATATAGTGCAATGCTACCGCTTCTGCCGTTTGCGGCTGTACCGGGCTCCCCCATTCTCCGAGGTTATGGTGAGAGAGAATAAGGTGCTGCAATCCGATTACTTGTTCCGAATCAAGCGGAAGTTCCAGCCGCAATGCAGCTTCTGTGATCCAACCAGCTGCCATTGCAATATGACCGATCAACTTTCCCTGAGTGCTATAATCTGTCACGACCCCCAGCTGAGCGATCATCTCCTCTGGCTTTGCAATATCGTGTAGGATAATCCCGGCTTTGATCATATCCTCTTTTAGAAATGCCCTCTGCTTGCAAAGGAACTCGCCGATCTCTAGCATACGAACGATATGATAGGCCAAGCCTGCAAAGTATGCATGATGGTGCATTTTGGCTGCCGGATAATGAGCCAGTTTCTCACCCACCTTATCGACGCAAAAGCTTACAATATCACGAATGACCGGGTCCGAAATACTCTCGATTACTCTGTATATGACCTCTAATAATTCCGCAGATCCAATTGGAGCCGCCCGAATAAAATCGGTTAGGGTCACACCGTCTTCGTTCTTAACATTGCGAATCCGGGTGATCTTAACCTGCGGTTTTTCCCGATATAACTGAACGATTCCTTGAACCTTGACAAGCGTCATCGGAGAAAAGCTGTCTCTTTCAGTTTCCTTCACATCCCAATACTTGGCAGGGAGCTGGCCACTGGCATCACACAGCACCAAATCGAAGTAATCCTTTGCCGGAGATGTGTTGGTTTGCTTCAGATCTAGCTCTTTCAACAAATAGAAGCCGACGAATTCATCGTTCGTGGTCAGCTCTTTAATCAATGTCATTCTTTGCCCCCCCAATTACAACTCCAAAAACTCTGTCTCTGCCTCAGTAATCTCATACTCCTTGAATTGTAAGTATTTCTTTATCGTACTCGTCATTTTCAAAGGATAAGGCTGTGCCGTAGTCGATTCGAAGGTAATGCATACTTCACGTAAGCGATGTACCATCCAAGCCAAGCGCTCTCGATTTTGCCTATCCATCGGACCTAATGGCATATATTCTACAACTCGGGGTTGTTGAAAAGCCGTTTGTGGGTTATCGTACTTGGTCATGGCTTTGGCAATATTCATCTGAGTCTTGGGTTTGGTTCCCACACCATAATACAGTCCGGACTCGTTATCAGAATAAACACCTATAGAGAATGACATGGGGCGAAAACCATAGGCTGGAACATCATCATTGGAATTAACACGAATAACGGTCATCCCCTGATCGTTCTGTATCAATCCAGGTAAGTCAGGATTCTTATCACGTACAATCTTGTTGTTTTGAATGCCCTCTAACCCTTTATATCGAAGCTCCGCTTCAACTAATACGATCGGCTCCTTGCCACTCATTCGTTCCATTCTTAACTGCTCACCGAACCAACGAGCGACCTCTTTCTTTAGCGCATCCGGGGCTTTGGGAAGCGGATCAAATTGATCTGTTTTCAACACAGCTTCTGATAAACTCAACCATTCCTCACTGCCCCGACTTTTTACCATT
Source organism: Paenibacillus sp. tmac-D7 (assembly GCF_006519665.1). Classification (NCBI taxonomy): domain Bacteria; kingdom Bacillati; phylum Bacillota; class Bacilli; order Caryophanales; family Paenibacillaceae; genus Paenibacillus; species Paenibacillus sp. tmac-D7. The sequence continues at coordinate 36,637 of NZ_VIDW01000034.1, forward strand.
AATACACCGTCTTCCAATTTCGTAAGAATCGCATAAGTTCCTTTATCACCTGAAACCAGATCATAGGCTATAATTGGGCGTTGTTCATTTACATCCATATGTGCCTTGTAATCGATAACTCCCGCATCCCCCAATAAATCCAAAATACAGTTGAAGACTTTGTGAACATAGCTTGACTCCGGTTTATCTTTCTTACGTTTAGACTTCTTTGCCCCGTTTTCGGGATACACGAATTGAGTGATCCTCCCCGTTAATTGAAACCCCTTGCGTACGGCTTGCTTGGGATCTATTCCTTCGCCAAGCTTCTTCCAGTCGTCTTTAGGTAATATTTCAATCAATGAGCAAGTTATGGCTTGATTCCCTTTAACATGTTCGATGCTTCGGAGGATTTTGTTGGTTCGATGTTCATCCGCCAGGTTCTTAAGTGCTCCGCGATCCAAGCCATCTACATAGTCCTTCCTGTCACACTTGACCACAATGATGCGGTTTCGAGAGGAAGAGTTCAACCTAAAAACTTCTCCGTCAACATGTTCAGCCAGCAACTTTCCTTTATATTTTTTAGCCTTCAATGCTTCGACGACACATTGATAAAGAGAGTCCGGTCCCCACACTTCAAGCACAAAATCTTTATCATGACCGCAGTATACGGGTGGGATCGGTTCTCTTACTCGCCTCCTTGTCCCTTCTAGCTTAGGCTTCGGCACAAGTGGCAACGGCGTAAGCGATTTCCAGTCGGATACATTCTCCCGTACCATCTCGTAAAATCTCATTTTCTCCTGAATGCTGATTCCCGCTTCAACATATAGGGGGTTAAAGACTCTGTTATTATGAACGACCCATATCTTAGGGGAACGATCTGAGTGATACTTGACTGGATTTGTTAAGATATCCTCAGTCGATAACGGATTGCCCCATAAGACATCACAAAACAATTCGTCGAGCCCTTCAGACCAACGTGTATAAGGCTCAGTTCCACCTTCTCTGCGAAAAGATAAACTCGCGTACGAACGTAATCCCATTCCCTGATCTTTGATCAGAGGATTGTCCATGGAAACCAATAACGTGCTATTAATGCCGCCTTTCAGATATTTGGTCTCCTGTGGTTTCGTAATAAACCGTCTTATTCCAGCCGAAACCATCAATAATAGTCGTTCCGGCTCACCGGCCCTATATTGTAACCGAAATCGGACGACATAAGAAAAAGTACCAGATCTAGTGGTTATGGGCTCAGACATGCACTCTGCCTTTTGCATGGCATATACCTGCGAGAACATAAGCTCAACAGGCTCATCCCGGTTATCTAGCAGTAGTTGTTTCGGACTCAAGCAAAATTGATGTGCAACTAGAGCAGGAAGCAATTCATATTTTAACCTTGAATCACGATGCAAAATGGAATCTACCGCCTCGCTTCGCCAGTCCATTGTACTCGTATCCAAATCATCCGGTGCAGCTACGCCTTGCCTCGTTGCTATTTGGTTCATCCATCCCTTAGCCAGTAATAGGGTCATTCCAACCGGGACTGGCTGCGTTGCAATGAGCCACGGACGGTTTTCATCCAGATAAAATTGGTTATTGACCGAGACGATCTGTGGAAATATACTTTGCAGTTTTTTACCTAATGGCTTAATCGCAAAGGGCAGCTTAACGCCATTATAAAATTGACGAATAAATTCTCTCCAAACCGTTGGTATATCCAGTAGATAGATCTGCTTATTATTCCAAGCATTTTGGTCGCTCTCAAAAGCATACAGCTGCAGCAATTTACCAGTCCGACTCATGGGCCTCATTCCTTTCCATCATGACTTTCATACTGTCTATAAATGGTCCATATAAACTGCGAAATGCTGGATTTGGTTCATGATCCACCATGATCTTCAGCCAGTAATCCAGCATCGATTCCCCAACATCCGTGCGCATAGGCTGAGCTAGAAATTTACCATCACAGTAGAGCACTCTGGCCGGTGTACCTTTGCGAAGAAGCCTTCCAATCGTTTGCCAGACTGGGATAAACGTATACCAGGCTATGGTCTTTCTCTCCGCAGGATTTAATACGGACCAATAGTCTGGTTTACGGTACATCCGGTGGAGCAAGCTATTACTTTCGCTACGTATTAAATCCAGTGCCTGCCTATAAAGCTTGCCTTCAAAATCGGCACGTTCAATGAAGTCAGGCAGTTTGGCATGCAAAAGTTGGATGAGATAGGTCATGTCCTGCGGAATCGGATACGGTCGTATCATAAAAAACACCGATCCGAATAATGAACCTTTCGTATCATCCAGAATATTATAACCGCGACTTATCGCAAGTAACGGGGCGATCAGCACATCAGCGTTTTCGTTAGCAAACCGCTCTAATTCTGCTCTCGAAAACTCGGCTTCATGAAAAGGATCCGGGTCCCTCGTTAACTGGCGGTATCTATTTTTCCAAGAAGAATGGGATGCAAATACGGCTCCGACATCAGCAACGTCTTCGTAAGAGTTGACAATCAATAGTACTTTACGATTTGCTCCCGAGTAACGCCACTCCGCCAATTCTTGTTCAATCTTGGACATTAACTTGGCGGTTAGCGCACGTAAATTTCGTTCCCTCCTATCCTCAAACTCACCGGATATTTGGATAGGCTTTTCCTTTCCATGCTCATAGATCGGATAATATTCCTGGTGAATGACTGGAACACCTAGATTGGATTCCAACAGCCACCCGGGTAACGAGGCAATATGATAATGCGCCGACCCAGGGGCCAGACTTGTACCGGAAAGCAGAACAACCGCAGGCCCATCGTATCCATCAATTCCAGAGTAGATCGAATGCCAGTCTTCAAGGAGAAGGCGACCGACACCTGAATACTGAACTGCTTTGAATGTACCTGATTCATTTCCAGGCTTTACTTCATACAGATACCCGGTCATACGTCCTGTCATTGCATCTTTCATAATCGCAGAAAATTCACGTTGAATCGTGTAAAGACCTTCAAATTCAGATAATTTCCCTAACTTGGCTTGAACTAGCGGATAAAGGTCCATGAACACTTGTATATCATGATCGATAAGTGCCAGACATAAATATAATTCCAACGAATGATCCGGGAACTTCAATCTTCCAACGGGGTTTGTCTCACATCCCAACTTACGGAGAATGGTAGTTAAAGCTTGTTCCCTCTCCTTCTTTGTTCGAGCTTGCAGCATTTTAGTTACATCTGCATAGATATGGTGATCTAGCGGATGGTCCGCATAGTTGCGTAATTCCTGTTCGATTCTCTCTCGATCTTGTTCATCCTTGGCGAAAGCACCACTGATGCGATAAGCTTCGGTGGAAAGCCGTAATAGCTTCCGATACAAAAACTGAGCGAATTCAGGCGATAAATTTAATGTACGATATACCCCTCGGCGGATGGTGCTTTCAAGGCGATTCAGGACATCCATCCAGTCTTGTACAACCTCGTCATGGGCATACTTTTCATAATGGCCTATCGTTTTACGAAAAGATTCTAATAAGGTCTTCTCAAAGAGGTGCTGGGAGTTTCCAAACAAAGCAATCTCGGAGACGAAGGAATCATCGAATTGCTTCTGAACCGCATCAGCTTCATCAACGAAAATGAAATCTAACAAGTCATACATCGCTTCATAGACTGTTCTTTCATAAGGGTCCAGCATAACCGGTAGTTTTGTTTTTAATATGCTTGCTGAGGTTGTAACCCACACTTCCGCATGGATCAGTGCTGCGAAATCGCGATAGATTCCGCAACTGGCAGCATAGGGGCATACGCACTTTTTCTCCTGCTGTATTAACTGACGACATGGATAATCCGTCGTGTCTTCATGGTCATTAGCAAGGGCATGGATGATGCAAAAATCGGATACATGTCGGAGTTCCAGATAAGAATCCTGCCCCCAATCCGTTACATCCCGAATCTGATCACGACGGGCGGTTATATAGTCCTTCTGATGTTTACGGCGGCCCGATTTTCCAATTACAGGAACAGCGTTAATACCTAATAAACGAAGTTCCTTAACCCGATTTAGTACTTGGGGAACACTACTCTCAATAAATCCGATACGAGCCCCCTCTCGGACTAATCGATCCGTCTCCAACACCATAAATGTGGATTTTCCTGATCCCAGTCCCCCCACGATATGTTGAAGGCCCTTATACTCAAACTGTCGAATACTGGGGTTTGTCAGTGATTTTAGTTTAAGGCCAATTCCTGCCCGTTCCTTCCATTCCGATGCTGCCGAAGCTTCCCGCATCCCCTCTGTCTGATAAGTATGATCGTCTCCGAGTCGAAGTGTAAATTCCCCCTTCGATCTGTACCTCTGAAATGTTGTCGTACTAACCAACGACGATGGAATTTCTCCGCCATAACGAATGGACTCTTGGTCCTGGTTATATTTGTTGTAGTGGAACTTGCCTGTTGTAGCAAATCGTATGTCTTTTGACTGATGGGCAACAGGTTGTTCTAATAACTGCTCGTACCATTTCCTGCGATCGGAGAACAAGGTAGGGGTCCGTAGTCCCAATTGCATACCGTCGTCTTCGAATAACCTATATTCAACCGATATTTCTTCATATTGTTCGAATAAATTGTCCCATGTCATCCTTGAGCGCAATGCATTATATAAAACTCTTAGACGGTGCGCAATCGCCTTCCGAGCATGCTTGGGAAGAATAGGAGAATCGTAACCTGATAAAATCGTATATCCCGAGTGGATATCCATAGAAGGATCGATCATCAAACATCCCGTGACGAACAATTCGACAGTATAGATGGTTTCAATGTTTTGCCGCGGCAATCCAGATGGCAAGAGACGTGGAAGGAACTGGTCAAAATAGGTCCAATACGATACTCTCATCTCTTCGTTACCTCCCCTGCCAGATGCTTCTGCACATCCTGCTCATTTATGACCTTCAGATGACTCGCATGGGCCATGAGTGCTTGGGTAACGAGCCTTGAATAACCGGGGTATATTCTCGTTCGGTATTGTGGAATAACAATATACACATGTGGGTCTCGATATTTCTCTAGTTGGTGGGGGTGCATATTATTAAAGAAGTTAGCCAGATGTAGGGGATGCTTAAAATCTTTCATATCCAGATAAACGGTATGCTTATTCAATTCGACGGCTAAATCAAACCGGTCTACTTGCGGAAAGAGTTCAACTTTGTAACCTTTCTTCGTTAGCCAATCTTTAGCTGTAAGTTCAGCCAATCCTGGCAGCATCGTATACCTATAAATTCCATAACGTAATCGATGCATGGGCTCCGTTGTTTCCCATTTTTTAAGCTCTCCGCGACTGGCCAGTTTCCCACAAAGATCCTCCGCCCCGCATTGCCAATGATCATTACGAAATTCCCGCGTCCAACCGCATCGTGGACATTTGCGATATCGTTCTAAATCGTCCGTTATTTCTTCATAACAGCGACTTAGCCATTTCATCAGTTCCGTATCCTTAAGCTCCAGCCCAAACTCCATTAAGCGGTAGGCAGATACTACTGGATTGGTGATAACGAACTCTCGAAGTTTCCGGTACTTCTCCTCTAACATAGGCATTGTCCCCCGGCAGTAGCGCAATATCTCTACGATTTCTTGTGTCTGAGCTTCTTCCGGTGAATCGTACATGATTTTAAATTCACGTGCATCTGGTGACAAGCCCAGGTCTGTAATCAAGAGTGGTGCTTCCAGTGGATAGATACCAGCTATTGAAATCCCCCATTCTTCTGCCGGTTTCTGCAATAATTGAATAAGCGAAGGCAAATCAATTGGTGCATCTTTTCCCTCCAACATCAGCAGACGAACAAACTGCATATGTCCTTTGCGCAATAGAGCCGGAGGCTCACCTAGTTCTTTCCCCCACTGTTCCAAACCGGCAATTACATTAAGTAGGCAATCTCTTACAGCTTGATCCTTTTCCATTTGTACACCACCTGGGTTAAGATTAATGGCTCTTATTCTTATACCACCCTAGAATCTCATCGCAGTCTTGTTTCGTGATCCCCGACATACGGTATTCCCGTACGTTCGCAGGAGAATCGATGTCCATTTCCAGCTGATAAATACAAAATAACCGCTGCCACCATGATTGTCTGATACTTATGGATTCTATGGATTCACGTAGAAGGTACACAGTCGTCTGATTGAAGCCGGCGTTGCGTAAGATAAACAAGTTCGCAGCGATTTCCCATTTCGTATTCACATAGACGTAAGACATGTATTTGTAGACGATGTAAAGAACCGGAACGGTTGTCAAAAACCATAAGGTGAAGTAACAACCTATTAGGCTACCGAGTGCGAGTAACAATAATCTTGGAATTGCTGCACTGTATATGGCATCACGCTGTAATTCACGCTTGGGAATTCGAATACCAAACTCGGGAAGCAACCGGCCCAGCACTTCAACTACTTCCGATGTACGGATGGAAGGAATCAGCAATTTGACTCTCCTTTCCCCTGAATATCCGACGCAATCCATACATATAGAGGCATATCCATACAAACGCCCAAACATCAGCTCCTTGATTCGAATGGATTGGATACGCTCCACCTGAATCTGCACCGATTTACGTCCCATCCAACCATGATGAATGGAAACCACATCTCCGGCTCTTGAGAGATGCCAACCTTTATAACGAAATTGTGCCATCCCTATAGAGAACAGCCAAGTAACGATTACACATATCCCCAAGAAAGCCGCTAAATACAGTGTCACTTCTATACTCTCATCTAAGGTGATCCCGCCCCAAGTCTCCTTCTTGAATAGTTCCAAGAAGCTGACTTGTTCCTCTTCCGGTGTAGGGAATAACCAACTCCACAAATGTTGAATGACAGCGATCGTGACAGGAAGTCCTAGCAAGAATGTATTTGAGCTCATGGACAGCATCATAATTTCTTTTCTGGTCACATGATGTTCTTTGGTTGAGGGAATCACACTTTGGTTTTCGATAAGCCTTATTGATTTCTTGAGCAACTCCGCCATCTTTTGGGATGTAACCAAGCGGGCATCGGCATCAGCATTGGAATCGCTCGTTTGAAGTTCAACATTGGCGATCCCGAGCAGCCGATACAACCAGCTTTGCTCGATTTTTATGTTATTGATTTTCATAAGCGGGATCGTTCTTTGTGTTACCGTAAATACACCTTTGGTAATATGCAGCACCTTGGTATCCAGTTGATAGGTTTCTCTAAACCAAGAAAGAATCGACCAACCACCTGTCACAACGCCGTATATCGTGGCTGCGATATATACCCAATCAGGCTGTTGCCCGGTTCCTGCCCGAATCTCGTTATATAGAAACGCGGCAAGAGGAATAATCGAATACCGGATTTGACTGTATATCTTATGGATTACGGTAATTGGATGATGCCGCTTAATCATAATAAGCATCCTTGTTGTCTAATTTGGATAATTCAATGATTTGCCTGCGCAGCCGAACGGCGTCCTCTTCTGTCAGTCCCACAATAAAGTGATGATCCCCCGCCGTTGTAATGGTTAGCTCCGATAGGCCCAATCGTTTGGCAAGCATGTCTTGTTCTTGATCCACATGCTGCACCCGGCTAAGCGGAATAATGGAGGACCTATCTGACCATACATTCCCCCATCGAATCATCAGCTCGTCGTCACCTAAGAGATAGCTTCTTCGAGAGTATTTTCTGTAGACGCCGAAACAAATGAAGGCGACTCCCTTGATGAAGAAAAAAGATATCGCCAGACAGGAAACCATGGTTAACCAACCCCAGGCAGGTAACCAAATTGCCTGAATTATTAACGAAATGCAACTGACCAGGATCCATTTGATCGTGTGTAAACCGTAATCAATTTGCCAATATCGAATGACATTCGGGTGAAGCTTTTGCTCCAACGTAATCAACTCCTAAGTCGGCACTATAAATACTATATCAAAGTCCATAGACCATAATCTGTCAGCGAACGAATGTTCGAATCAAAAAAACGACTAAGGAAACTTAGCCGTTTTTATTACCTGGTTGTTAGGATGTCTCATTCCATTTTTTCTTAATGCTGCGAACACAGGATGGAGCAGATTTAACCGGACTAGACGCACACTGCGTTCCGCTTAAAGGACAGATTAATCCCGGTATGTTAATCTATATAATGGGAGGTGGATGCGTGTTACTACATAGCCGCAGCTGCGAGACATACCCCGTTTCGTTCCTTTCGTTGCAGCCATATGATATAAAAGATCAGATGCATGATTGGAACGAGGCTTTCGATTGGACAGTTTATTTTGGCCATCGTGGTGTTGAAGTATATAAGATGGTTATCTGTGGCAATGATGTAATACTAGGGGTTATAGCTCTTGAGCGTTAAGTGGATCATGTTTGGGTTCATCTTATCGAGAGCTTACCTTATGAGCGCAAGGAGTTCGATCTAATAGGCGAGGATTTGTTGGCATTCGCATGCAAACGAAGCATGGATCTTGGGCTTGATGGTGCAGTTGCTTTTCAATCGAAGACGCGGTCACGACTCATGAATTACTACATAAACACCGTTGGTGCTGCACACTTTGGTGGTGGTCTCATGGTTATCGAAGAACCTGTCCCTAAGCGCCTGGTTATGCTATACTTATCCTAAGAGGTGATTGATCATGAAAAAGACAATGAGTCTTGATGATGCTGCTCGTCGATATGCAGGCGGTCTTTACGTTAAGCAATCGATGCCCGGCGCCAATCCCGAGCGCGACAAAATGGTCAGCGATGCTATAGCTAAATTGAAGCAGGTTCGACCTGCTGCCAAGGTTCGCCAATAAGGCGAGCCTTTTTTATTTGAGTTGCATCGACTCATTCCATTTTTCCTTAATGGTGTGAACCCAGGATGGAACAGATTTAACCAGACCAGGACTGACCCTACGTTCCGCTTGCAAAACAATTTCCCCGGATCTTGTGCTTTTATCAATAACAACCAGATGATCGATGAGATCAATATGGGAGAGCAGATTTTGAATGGAAGTTGTATGTCTTCTTATGATATCTTCAGTCGGAATGTCATGACCGCCGTTTCGAACTCTAGCAGCCACCCGCTCGATGTTAAGTCGGTAATCGCCGAGCCCCAAGTAAAGCATGGCCACTTTGAAACCGTTCGCTCTTGCGTCCCGCATAAGCCTTACTACATTCCCACCGGCCAGAGTAGTCTCTATTGAAAAACCACGCCTTTCACGTACACATTCACGAGCCAGCTTGATCGCTTCTTTCCCGGGAGATATCTTAAGACGTTCGGACTGACCTACATCAAGCCCTCGAGCCAAAGCATCAGGATCAATATGCACACTAATTCCAAGCTGGTCTGCAATCAAATTTCGTATTGTACTTTTCCCGCTTCCATTATTACCGGCAAACACATATATGATCGGAGAGGGTGTCATTCAAGATCCCCCCTGGTCTTGAACGACTTCGATTTCACCGTTCGCATATTCCTTCACGATCTGTCCTTTATCGTTTTTATATACAATGTATGTCCCATTCGCTTTCGCATCCAGCTTCGCCCGTTCCCCGGTCAGCTTGATGTATTTTGACAACTCTTGAATGCGGTCCAACTATTCACCGTCCATCCTTTTCAAACCTGCCCTTTTGTGGCTTTTATGCTTATGAATGTATGCTTGAGCCAAGTGCTTTAGATGGCCAACAGCAATTGAATTAGGATCACTCAGGTCATGCTTCTTCTGCATGGCACGTTCAAATTCATCCATCATCTTTGCAAAGTCGCACACATTCTGCTCAAGACCAAATAAGCGTTTCATATCTCGATAGTGTCGAAAAAAGACTTCTTTAGCTTGACCATTGGGATAACCTAATTGTTGAAGTTCCGAAATGACCGCTTGAGCATACAGCTTAATCATCGTCTGTCTTGAAGAACGTTTCACCGGTATCCCCTACCTAAACATTAATCGAAACTCCCGCTAAATTCGAGGCAATATCATTCAGTTCGATTCTGCATACATAAACCATGATCATCTGTTCTCCTTTTAAGTATTCCGAGCATATAAACAAACCCACTGTATCCCGGGCGGTATTACAATGAGTAGGTTAATTAGGTTTATTCCCACTCTTCTTCGCGCATCCTTTTGATTTCATCAGTCAAATGCTTAGCTTGTTCCGAGGTTAGAATTCCAGCCGATTCAAGGATATCGTCAATGCTGCAATCGTCCTCAAACATTTGTCCGTCCGGCTTATTTGGCAGGGGCATGACTAACTGTCCTCCTCCCAATTATACAATCTGAGGAATCATTTTCATTTTTCTCCGGGAAACAAAACAGCAACAATCCAAACTTCATTCTCCTGCTGTTCAAAGTAAATCCTAAACCTCTTCACAATAATACGCGACAGTCCCGCATAAGTGCCGTCTTCCTCTGTATAAGCTTTGCCTATAATGGGATTAGTGAGTACAGCTTCTGTTTCAAGAATGAATTGTAATATAAAATCATACGTTTCCTCAGGGGAAAATCGCTCGCTGCGAAACTGGGAGAGCTTATATCTTACTGCCGAAGACCATAAAACTACGCTCGTCATGATCGAAAGTCCTCTGGAGATAAGGATTTCAGTAACTCCGATGTGCTCAAGGCTTTGCCAAGCTTGAATTCCTTCCTGCTTTGTTCAATCATGACCTTCAATTCCGGATTAGCCTCAACGTCAGCTTGAATGGACCGCTGCTCTTCCTCTTGCAAGACGAGAGTGAACTTTCCCTTTCCTGGAATATGAAATTGGTACACGGAGTTGTCGCGGCTCATATTCGATATGTTCTCCATCAACTCTTCCGGTGAATTGACCTTTTCCATTTGATGTCACCCCTTGTCATAAGCTTTCCCGCTCTTTTATCACCAGTATAACATACACCGCTCCGAATCCTGTAGAAGCAGAAAACCGGCCCTACCGGACCGGCTTATCACTCATATAGTTCGTCCACCCTTATTTCGCAAACCTCGCCGTTACCTGAACCCCTCGTCAAAGATGAGTGGTCTGGTTTTCCTCCATAACAAAAAGTCAGAAAGTTAATGTCCATTGTTTTCTTCTTTAATCCAATTCCACAATACTTTCCTGTTCCAAGCGTATCCTTCGATCAAGCATCGTTTGCAGCACCTGCCTCCAATGGGTCAGTCGGGTATCCTTTAGAGCCTCCTCAAGCTTTCCGGCATATTCATCGCTGATTGACGCCGCTGAGGACTCGTAACGAAGAAGCGTCTCCGCATCCATTAGCATGGGCCTCAGATTAGAAAAGAATTTCTTCCGCAGGTATTCAAAAATCCGGATTCCTCCCAGATCAATATCACCCCAATGATACACTTCAATGTTCTTTTCCGATGCCGAGGCCAAATGCTCTGCCAGTCTACACAAAAAGGATTGCAATGACCGATGGGGAAATCCCCCGGTATATAGAACAAGCTCTGTGTCGCGGAGCTCGGAAGCGTGTTCGAGCCACAGATGATAAGTCGCCAAGTTTTCAATTGTTACTATCCGAGTGGCAACTGTTTGCACTTGATACATTTCTTCCACCGTTTTATCCGATAAGCCAACCCCACCGGCAAACACTCCAATATCAACCTTACGACTGTCGGTAGTACGGAATGAAAGAGGCCCGCTTACCAGCACAATTTGTGGATTTTTGGCCACCCCGAGGAAATCAAGCCATTCTTCCTCGGTTTCACGCTCCTCTCCTGATGCCTGCTTGGCGAGCGAAAGCAACCTTCGTTGAACGTTTCTTTCCATGTGCTTGGAGTCCTTGAACAGCTTCTGGCTAAGTAATCTTATTGGAACGGCTCGCTCGAGCCTAGGAAGCTCCAGCAATACACATACAAGATCCTTATACCCCTCTGGATCGTCCACCTCCAGGTGGGCAGTTTTACCTTCGGCTAGCGATACATCGGCTTGTTCAGACCACACCCTGACCCATTCCCAAGGATGGCGGGATAAGGGAGTAAGGATGTGCCGCAAGCGTTCCAGCTTGTCCCGCTTCGGCATCCGCCCCGCAACGCGATAAGCCGTCTTCAACTCACTCCATCGCAGATAGATTCTTTCCAACTGCTCGCCGGTGCGAAACCGGGCCCAATTGAGTTCAACAAGTCCGAGCCGCTCCAACTCGGAAGCTGCTTCGTTGATCCAAATTCGTTTACGGAAATCCATTTCGTCTGTATAATCTTGCCAGAATGGACTTTTGTTAAGAGATAGCTGCGGCCTTTGCTTGGAAGGCTGCCCGGTTACAAAAGACTGGCTTAACTCGTATTTGTCCAACAGGAGGTTTAGCAGCTGGGAGACAAATTTGGATTTATATGGCGTTTCATGAATCTCCAAGCAGATCACCCCTTACCATAAAATCTAGAATAAAAAGCCTTGACCGTTTCCTTCATCCGCATCATCGGCTGAGGGGGATTTCCCGTTGTCAACGTTCGATAAATTCGATGCGGCAGCCGCCTCAGCCTCATATTCCGCTATTTCCACGGCTCCCGCTCTCGCCATCTCGTCTTCCGCCCCGTTGTCCCATTTGTCAATCATGTCTACATAACACTGGTAGTTATGCTTGCTGACGAACAGCGTGGTGGACACCTCAGGAGCCATATGCTGCATCTTCTCATCGGGAACGGCGGCAATCAGCTGCAGACCCATTTGCTTAATCAACCGCAGACTGGATTGAATCCGCTGCTCGTCCATTTTATTGAACGCTTCATCGAAAATGACAAGCCGCGTGCTTTTTCCGGAATATAAGTGGTGGAAGGAAGCCAATATCGCAATATAGAACGGTGTCTGCGTCTCGCCTCCCGATTTCTCCTTCAGCACTTGCGAGAAGCGGTATTTGCCGTTGCCGGATGTTACGATAATATCGAAATCCAAGTATTGCCGATAGTCCGAGAACTCCTCCAATTGTCCTGCCTCACCTTTGACCAGAAGATCGAACAACTCATGCAGAACCTCGGTACGATCATTGTCCGGTAATTCGAACAATGAACCCTTTTCCAAAAGCATGGGATCCATCACGGCATCATAGAAGCGCTTGTAACGTTCACTAGGGGAAACCTCAAAATGATACTTGTCGTCGGAAAAAGGAAAATGCCTCAGCGCATAGTTCAGCTCGTGAAACTCCCTACGGGCCATCTCGATCGCTTCCCTTAACCGAAAAATAAAGTGGGACTTGAACTCCTCTTCCGATTCTTTCAAAGCCGCCGCAACTTTATCCTGATATTCCGGAATATTCAGGTGTTCGATCGTTTCAAGCAGCCGATCGTAATCCTCGTTCGTGACCTTCTGGATGTCGGCGATAAAATTTTGATCGATATTATATTTTTGCCGCATTAATTGCAGCTTGTTGAACTGGCTGTCGCGCAGTGTCTGCTGACCCTTCCAGCTGCCTTCCCAATTTTGGATTTTCTGCCAAGTGGAGGCGGACGAATTGCATGCTTCTTCGTATCTTTGCATCGCTCCCGCTTCCCGCTCGCTGCCGTGCTCATTGATCCAATTCCGCCATGCGGCTTCGTACTCTTGCACCTTAATCCGAAGCAAGTGCAGCTTTCCTTCCGCTTCGGACTTTTTCGATTCGGTTTCCGTTTGCTTTTGGAGTAAGGATCCCCATTTTTGTTGCCACTTCTGTTCATCCTTCTTCCACTGCTCATACTCCGCCTGCAGCCGCTCCGCTTCGCTGAAATCGAGACCATTCAGTTCCTCTGTCTTCTGCAATAGCATTTCCGAGCATTCGTGGATATGCCGCATCAGGCCAAGATGGTCGGCAAGCTTGGTACAGCCCGTTTCCTTCAATTTGCCGATCCATTCGGAAAGGTGTTCACCCCAAGCATACAGCATGCACCGTTCGTCCTGGGCAGACACCAGCTCGGAGCGGCGGATTTCCAACTGGCGGGCGATCGCTTTGGCGCCTATGAACGGAACCTCGTATTGCTCCTTGCGCATCTGCCGGGCTACCAGGTTGTTGTAAACCATGCATGATTGGGTCACCGCTGTACGATGGTGTCGCAGTTCCTGCTCGTTTGCAGCCTTCATCACCTTGCCCAGCAAATGCTCGACGTGCGCCTGGATTACGGGATGCTCCGCCTGCAGCTCGAGTGCCAGGGAACCGGTTACGGCCGTTCCCAAATACCGCTTCTCCTTCTCCGTATCGACGAGACCGACGCCTTCCAGCCGATAGGTTCGCTTCTCCCTTTCATAAATAGACAATGCCTCTGCGAAACATTCCGGTTCAACCAACAGATCGAAGCGCTGGGTGTTCAAATACCCTTCCACCGCATTACGCCAAAGCTCTTCCTTGAGCTCCATGTGCTCGCAAAACACCCAAACCGCCGAGCGGCCCCGCAGCCGTTCCTCCAAGATGCCCTTCAACTGGCGCACCGGTTCGGCATAGCTGCGCTTCTGCTGCTCCAGATCACGAATGATCGTTCTTAACTCTTCGATTCGAGCGTCCGTTTCACCCAGCTTTTCCTGCAACTGGTTATGTTGAACGAGCATCCTGTCACGCCACGCCGTTAGACCTTCTCCAATCTCAGCCAGATCCCGTGTCCACTCTTCTTCCTCATGGACTTCAATGATTCCGCAACGTGCCACAGCGTCAAGACGCGCCAGGCTCTCCTGATAACTGCGAAGCGTCTCCCTCTCTCCAGGATTCCATGTCCAGTACGGATTGTCCGGCCAATCGTACAAGTTCGCCAACAGCTGAAGCTCCCGTTCAATTTGTCTCCGATACGTGAGCAAGAGCCTCTCTCCCTCGCTCTGTTGAGCGGTGAGCCGGGCAATGTCCTCGTGCAGCTCTTTCTTGCGCTTCTCCGCAGCATGGTTCTGCCAGCGCTGGTAAGCATCCTGCTGCTTGTCCCGGGCTTCCGCCTGCAACCGGGCGGCAAGGTCAATATCATCCGCAAGCTGTCGCAGCTCTTCTTCCAGCCGGACATTGTCCCGTTCGGTCTGCTCCAGATTCTCACTCTCGTAATCCGCTTTCAAGCGCCGGATCACATAATCCTGCTCAATGGCAGTCTCCTTGTATTTGGCATACTGGGCATAACACTCACGTATGGATTGCAGGTGCAGCTTCTTCTCCTGAAGATGCTCCAGCTCCTGGCGATACCGTTCGTGGATCTCGAAATTTTGCCGCATCAAATCCAACTGCAGCTCTTTTCGGTCGAGTATATAATCGTAGACAAAAGCACGGATATTCTGGATCGGCTTGAACGAGAGCGCTTTGGTGAATATTGTGAAAAACCGATCATGAAGCTGTCCCATCCGGGCGAGTAAGGCTTTCTGATAGTTGGTCTTGTTCCTTTCAAACAAAGCCTTTTTTCCGGAGAGCCCGCTGACCCTGACGCTTTCCCCACCGTAGCGCTTGCGGAATTCGTCTCGATTGAGCAGCTGGCCGTTGGATTTGACAAACTGCAAATCATCCAACCGCCGATCTGACAAAATGAAATACTCTTCTTCCCCGGTCGTGCTTCCTCGGTATACATCAATCGCTACCCCGACAACGAACCATTCCTTACGGTCCTCGTCCCGGAATTCAGCTGCAATATAAGTCGTAAAATCGCCGTCCCTCAAAAAGGAGCGCTCGTCGCTGCCGATTTTTCCCCTAAGATAATTGATAAAGCTGCGTTTGGCGTCATCGTGTGCAGCCGCATTGAACTTGATCATTCGATGATCAGCAACGAAAAGCACCTGCAGCGCGTCAATAATCGTCGATTTTCCCGCGGCGTTCTGTCCAGTGATCAACGTCTGTTTTCCGAATTCCAGCTCCTCGTCCTTGAAATAATGCCAGTTAATCAGACGCAGCCGCTTCATCCATTTCATCCAGCAATCCTCCCTCCGCGTTCGTCAGGTACAATTCTAGCTTATCAAGTAACGACTGCATCTCATCCGTCTGAATCATATAGATCCAAGTATGGAACAGCTTGAACCGGGCATCATCGGAACGAATGTCGGAATCCAGCGGTTCAATCAATTGGGCCTGTACACACAATCTAACCAGCCTGTCCAATGCGGTACGGTTTACCCATTCCAGCCGGAACGTCTCGTACTTGCTGCGAATTTCATAAAGGGTAATCATAGGATAATCCGCCAGCGATAGGCCTTGCCTCTTCTCCTCATATAGTAAGCGCAGCACCAGCAGCCATAGTGTCTGTTCCCGGTCAAGCCTACGGCGAAGACGGCCATCGGGAATATGCAGATAGACGCATTCATGCCGCTCGTCCACGACAAGTTCCCAACCAAGGAATCGATAATAGCCCTCCAACGCGGTACGGTAGCGACGAATTGTCGCATACAACTCCCGGTCCTTGTCTTTGATCAGAAGGTTAACCTCCATGAGTCGCTGGATTACTTCTTTGACCTTCGATTGTTCAGAGTCGCTCAAATCTTGAAACATCATGAATCGTTATCCTCCCCGCTCTTTACGGACAATGTCGTGATTGTGGAATCGATATCTTCCGACACTAACCGTCTGCCGCTTGCCTTGCCGGTCCAAGCTGAAACGCGAGCCACCATCCGAGCCATACAAATAAACATACCCCAGCATAAGAAATTCCTCGGCACTACTTGGAGCGAGCTCGATCAGTTCCATGCGCTTTCGGTCACCAAGCCGGGTCATGACGTAATCATCCACTTTTTTACGGGTAATGGCCTTGCGCATTTTCTCTACGTTCCTCTGTCGCAGCTCCTCCATCACGTGTGCCGGAATCGGAACCGTAACATGGGTCTCCGGCTGATGAGCCATCCTTCGGCGGCGCGGCGGCAGGAGTGACTGCTCTGACCATCCGCGAACCTGATTAATTGCGAACAGCGAGTATTCCGCATCCTGCTTTTGCTGGCCGAGCAACTCCAGCAGACGTGTCAACCGGCGGTCCAATCCTTCATGCTGCTGACTCAAATATCTGGCCCGGTCGTAGGAAGAACGAAGATACTGGTTATGCCGCACATCAATCTGATAGAAAATCTCTTCCAGCCCGACAAAGGTTTCTTCAATGAAGAATAAAGCTTCCTTGACGGCATATTCCGCTTGTTCAACCGTTTCATACAGCTCGCTCTTGACGCCGTCCATTGCAGCTTCCTGCAGCAAACCCCGATCTAGGAGCCACTTCTGAACCGTATGAAGGATTTGAAAACGATAGCGCGCCACATGATCCGACGTTTTGAGCCGGTGATAGCTTTTATCTACAATTTGCGATTTATAGGTTTCAAAATGATGGTCCAGCACTTCGCGAATCGAAGTTTTTTGAACAACTGTCTCCATGTGATGCTTCATATTATTGTATAACCCAATCAATTCATGGCGAAATTGCCTTGTTACCTGTGCCGCCTCCATTACGGCGAAACAAGGGCGCATTTTGGCCTCCTCGCCGGTAAGAAGCTGATAAGTTACAAAAGCAAACCGTTGATATTCGACCGTCCGTGCTTCGCATAATTCCTGAAACACCGCAATCAGCCGGCTGGCATAATGGGGAAGTACAATATAAGCTTCGAACTGGCTGCGGGTTTCCACATCAATCCACTTCGCCCGTTCCAGCCGTCGCAGCAATGCATTGGCCTGAGCTCTGGAGACATCCTCTAACGTAAGCTGATCCTCTCTTCCAGCTCCAACCGGCTCATCCTCATCGGCAGAAATGACCATACCCGTTTCTTGTTGAGTCTCCAGCAGCTCCTGCAGCAGATCCCGCATGACTTCATAGCGAATGCCGAACCGCTCCCTTTGCGAATGCTCGTATAAAAGCAGCAGTGCTTCCGCATATATCTTCCGATTGGAACCCGTCAGAAGATGAAATAATCCTTCCGGTACTACATCAAACAAGTTCATCATACCGCGCGCATACCCTTTCGGAGAAAAATGTCGATACTTTATTATACTAGATTTGGAAGATATGAAGTATGGTAGAATACGGCTATTCCCTTCAATCTTAATGGCAAGCTCCATTGGTATACGGAATACTTGCCGTACAAGGCTCTCAAGTATCGGTATTAACTCCAGAAGAAGCAGAAAACCGGCCCCCTCGGACCGGCTGATTCAGGCTCCATATAGCTCGGCCCACCTCACCTCACAAACCGCCCGCTGCACACAAACCGCGCAACTTCCTGACGTCGGTTCGTGTTCACAACGTGTTGACGATATGGGCGACAAGTCTCAGGTTATGTTCAATTAACATATTACGGGAATGTTGATTGCCTTCAGACATTAATCGAAGATGCTTCTCCTCTTCCTGTTCAGACAACGGTTGAGGAAATGCATTATTTTTTACATACGATACAAGAAGCATCAAGTTTTTAATAAAGAAAGCAACCGCTGAGAAAAAACCAGGCACTCCACCCACCCCCTAGACGAGATTACTATCATGATATGAGGGCCTCTGCCTATCCGTGCCTGTACTTCATAAAAATAAACTACAGCTTATCGTCCTTAACCCTATATTTGTTGTTGCACCAGTCCTCCACTTTGTTTGACGTAGAACGGTGAGTTGCAGTAACAGATTGTAATGCTCCCCATTGTCAAGACACGATTTTTTGAGGAATAAGTTATGTCCTCCAATCTCGTAATCTATTAAATTAGGATGCGATTTTTTCGACATTTTGGGCATAAAATTGACAGGGCTTAG
>NZ_VIDW01000035.1:0-48256 GCF_006519665.1 Paenibacillus sp. tmac-D7
CGACATGGACGGCGACGGACGCGCCGACCTCGTCGTCGGCGGCCTGGAAGGCGACCTGCGCGTCTACGTGCAGCAGACGGACGCCGCAGGCGCCATGACGTGGCGCGATGCCGGCGTCGTGGAAGGCGCGACCGTGAATCAGCTGGGCAACCATGCGCTTGTCGGCGGCCATAACGCCGTTCCGCTGTGGGCGGATCTGAACGGCGACGGCTTGGACGACCTGGTCGTCGGGCAGCTCGAATTCAGCGCCCCTTATCCCATCGACGAGCCCGGCTTTCCTTACAAGGAACAGCTCGCCGAGTTTATTCACTATAGTGCGGAACATCGACTGGAGTTGTACCCGCATCTTTTCTTTCACCAATATACAAGCGACGCGCAGGAGAAGCAGGAAATCGCCCTGCACCGGCAGGCGTTCGACAAGCTCGGCATCCCGTGGAAACAGACCGGCACGAACCAGCATACGTGGCGCATCAACAACCCGGCGCGAACGCAGACGTTTACGAACGAACGGGAAGCGGACATTTGGTTTAACTTCGGCTTCAAGCCTTCGTTCATCAAAGCCGATCCGCGGCTCGGCGTCGAATACAACTGGGGGCTGCCCTTCCTGATGACCGACTCCGGCGGCGCGCCGGATCTGAAGCAGCCGATGATGCTCTACACGCCGGCGCCCGTGCTGCGGACAGACCCGAACACGTCGACGAAAGACTTGTTCGAAGCCTATGTCGCGAACGACATGCCGATCGATTATTTCGAGCATATCGAGTACCATTTTCCGCTGCGCGTGAACGAGCTGCTGGAATTCGTTCAATATTTGGACGAGCTGCGCACAGCGCATAACTATAATTTTATGACGGAACCGCAAATGGCCCGTACGTTCATGAACGCGATGACGACCGATGTGAAACTGCACCGCTCCTGGATGGACGCCGTGACCCTGCGGTTGAACAGGATGCTCGGCCTGCCGGCCGACCCGCGGTTCACGGCTACGCCGGACACAGCTTCCGTACCTGAACAGGCGGCGGAATACCGCGGCACGCTCGGCCTCGTCGTCGAGCCGGGCAGCGCGTACACCGGCCGGCAGCCGACGACGCACGCCGACGTGCGCGATCTGCGCGGCGGCAAACTCTACTTCGGCGCGCCGGGGCCGACGGAAGTGCGCTTCGTCAAGCCGGACACGGCCGCGGCGGACACCGCGCCTCTGCACATGCAGCGCGTGAACGTGCCGTACGTGCTGAAAGCGGCCCCGGGCCGCTGGACGCTGCGGCTCGACGCGGCAGGCATGCAGCAGGTGAAGCTGCAAAGCGCGAAGCCGCTTGTCATCGAAGGGCCGGATGCGGACGTTCGGCATGACGCAGCAGACGGCACATACACGGTCACGCATTACGGCGACCCTGTAGAGCTGACGATTACTTGGAGCGAGCCGTAGTCCGGCGCTTGATCGGTCGCCCGCTCCAAGGACCGGTAAATCGGCGCATCCATAGCGCATCATGGTTCGATCATTCAACAATCGACTGTTGACGTTCCAACGTTCCAACGTCCCTGTTTCGTTAAAGCTACAATTCTTGAGGAGGCTTCCCCATGCAAGAACTGCTTGAAGAGCTGGAATCGCATATCAAAAGCCGCTACGACATCGCCGATGACGACGACGACTTCACGGTTGACGTTCATCTGTTCGACTACGGCTTTATCGATTCCATCGGCGCGACCGCGTTGATCGCGCATATTGAGAAGACGTACGGCATCCAAGTGACGCCGCAAGATCTCATGCTGCATCCTATGAACACTGTTCGGGAAATCGCATCGTTCATTCATCTCAAGAAGGCGAGGTAACTCAAGGTGGAATGTATCGTATCCCTGGAGGGCCTTGCCCCCAGCCAACACGGACAAGTGAAATACGCTGCTTCGTTCATTGACGAGACGATCTCGGACATTCGGCTCGAAGGCACGACCCTTCGCATCGTACACGAATCTCCGAAAGGCAACGGCGCGATCGAAGATCGCGTCCGCAAGCTGATCGACCGTTTCTCTCAAGGGGACTTCGGCTTTAAGGAAAATATTCTTTTCGAACACAAAACCGTTACCCCGTACGAGCAGGATATTATCGCCGAGCTCGCCGCCAAGAAGATCATCAAGGTGCTGGAGCCGGGCCTGTTCATCTTCCGCGAGCCGTTCTCGAGCTTGATGCGCTTCTTCGACTACAGCTTCGTGTCCAAGATCGCCAGCCGCTTCGAAGGCGTCACCACGGAAGAATATCCGGCCGTCATTCACGCCGACTCGCTGAACAAAACGAACCATTTCACTTCGTTCCCGGAGCACATTCATTTTCTGACTCACCTGCGGGAGGATTTGGACATCATCGAAGCGTTCTCCCAAGCGGTCCGCGACAACGGCGGTTGGCAGCACGACGCGCCGCTGGATCTGAACGCCAACATGCCGAAGCCGAAGTTTACAATGAACCCTTCGACATGCTACCACTGCTACGAAGGGCTGCAGAACGAGACGCTCGATGGCGATGGCGTCGTGGTCACGGCAATCTCCAAATGCCATCGCTTCGAATCGCGCAACCATACCGATTTCGGGCGTTTGCTCGACTTCAGCATGCGCGAGATCATCTTCGTCGGCAAACCGGAGTTCGTGAAGGAGAACCGACTTCGCGCTATCGAATATTTGAAAGAGCTGGCCGTCGAATGGAACGTGGACAGCGTGATGGAAATCGCCAACGACCCGTTCTTCACGAACGATTTCCAGGTAAAGGCTTCGTTCCAACGCAATCAAGAGATGAAATACGAGCTCAGACTGACCATTCCGCATATTAAGAAATCGATCGCCTGCAGCTCGGTCAATTTCCACAGCAATACGTTCGGCAACGCCTTTAATATCAAAACGGGCAAGCGTCCCGCCGTCACCGGCTGCGTCGGCTTCGGTATCGAGCGGTGGACGTTCGCTTTCCTGGCCCAATACGGACTGGACGAGTCTGAGTGGCCGGCTGCGTTCCGCGAGCAATATCACGCTTGGCAGCTAAAATCGGTCTAACGCGTTATGATGTCAAAGACATTCGCCCTGTTACGCAAAAACAGCTTCGTGCTGCTGCTGCTCGCCGCTTTCGTGCTGTCGGATCTCCTGATCTCGTATTGGGATCCGATGGTGACGTCGCGGCGTTTTTACAAAAACGACTTTACCAAGACTTTATATCATCACGGGTGGCAGAATCACGGACCGGTCTTCTACGGCAATTCGGCGGTCACCGGCGCTTACATCGAGCAAGATTCCAGATCCAAGCTGATCGAGATGGGCTTGTCCTATGGCAAGCTGACCGATCTGAAGGCGATTCTCGAGCAAGGACGCTTTCACGTCGAAGACCAGCTTGTCATCGGGATTGACGTTCATACGATGCTCGATATTTTGGAGACGGACCCGACCTACCCGTGGTTCAAACCGTGGTACCAGCCGTACGTCTACGCATACCGCGATTACTTCCGCGACTCGGGCACGGAGGCCGTCCGGCAGCTCTACAAGGGCATCACCCGGCTCGACGCCGCCGAACTGACCCGCTACGAGCCCCGCTGGATTGACAAAGAGCTGTACTTCGGCCGCATCGAAGCGGACAAGCTGAAGGCCAAGGAGGCCGATTACGACCGCCGGTTCGGCTGGGTCTCGCAGCACGAGTACAAGGACAATCTGGCGGCGCTCGATTGGATCATCCGGTATGCCCAATCCCAAAGCTTGCCGCTGCGGGTCGTCTGGATGCCTTGGAATCGCGATTACGCGCTGCCCCGTTACATGCCGGGACTGCAGCAGGACGTTAACGCCCGCTTGCAGGCGGCCGGCGTTCCGACGCTCGATCTGCTGACCGCGTACGATCCGAAATATATGCACGACTTGGTTCACTTGAGCCGTCAAGAAGGCGCGCCCGTGTTTACGAAGGAGGTGGACGCGTGGCTCGATTCGCTCGCCAAATCATCGAAGTGATTGTGTACTTGGCCATGCTCGTCTTGGTGCTCGTTTATTTTACCGGCAAAGGGCTGTTCATCTACGAAGGTTTCTAACCGAGGGGGCGGCAGTCCAAGCTTCCGGTCTGCAACCAGCGCCTTCCCGAAATGCACGCAGCCGCGCCCCGCGCGCTTGGAGGATTATACATGTGGTACTTGAATATGAACGCCGTGATCGCCATCATCGGCATGGTGCTGGTGCTTGCGCTCACCCGCCGCTGGCCGGGCAACAAGCGATACTTGCTGCTGGCGTTCAATCTATGCTTTCTGTTCGTTTTTAGCCAGAAGCTGTTCGTCTTCTATCTCGTTTACACCGCCTTGAATTACTTGGCGTTTCTTTGGCTGTGCCGGACCACGAGATGGCGTCGTACCATGTTCGTGCTGCTCATCGCAGCCAACGTAGCAGCCGTCTGCTCGCTCCGGCTGTTCGGCATGGAGCTGTTCACGCATCCGCTGTTCGACGCCGTCATAGCCCTCGGACTGATTTACAACGTGCTGAAGGTGGTCGACGCCCTTTACTTTGCGTACTTCATCGGGAAAGAAGCCCGTACTAAGGCGCTGGACTATTTTAACTATATTTTGTTCATTCCGACCTTCACGTCCGGCCCGATCTTGAAATTCCGCGATTTCATGGCCGATACGAAACAGCCCTATCAGGTGGACGCAGCGCAAACCGAGGAGAACGTCAAGCGCATCATCTTGGGGATGTTCAAAAAGATCGTGCTGGTCACCTGGATGACTGACGTGTTCAATCACGTGTCGGCGCAGGAGCTGCACACACACCAATCGCTGTTCTTGATGGTGTGGTTCTACGCGCTCATCTTCTTCGACTTCTCGGGGTACTCGGATATCGCCGTCGGCTTCGGGCGACTGATGGGCTACAACATCCCGGAGAACTTCAAGAAGCCGTTCCAATCGCCTACGCTCACGCAGTATTGGCGCAACTGGCACGCCACGCTGGGCGACTGGTTCCGTGATCACATCTTCATGTTCGTCTCGCGCCAAACGCCGACCAAATGGACCGCAGCCGGTCTCTCCCTGCTCGTCATGGTGCTGATCGGCCTGTGGCACGGGTTCAGCTGGCTGTACGTACTGTGGGGCGTCTACCACGGGCTGCTGCTGGGGCTGGAAAACTTGCTCGGCTACACGACCGTCAACAAACGCAAAGTATCGCGCGCCTACTTCTACGGTCGCTGTGCGTTGACGCAGCTGTTCGTGACGGCCGCCGTCATCGTCTACAGCGGCAATAGCGAAGCCGTCTATAAGATTTACCGCGGCTTGGCAAACTGGCCGTGGTAACCCCGTCCAGGCACGATACGCCAATAAAAAGCAGCGTCTTCCGGAACCGTCAACCGCGCGCTGCTTTTTATTCTTTTTTCCCTACTCTTATATTTAATCCCCGTTTAACTGGCGTCGGACTGCCGCACTTGGCGCTCCTGCCGCTCTTGCCGCTCCGGTCTTTCAATTAAGTCTAACCCGGCAGATTGCACCGCGCATTGAACTTGATTTCCATTCAATTGAAGCATCAGTTCGCCAACCGGCTGGTATACGCTATTGCCATCCATCTTATGAATATGTACGCTGCCGGACTTGAGATTAATGTTCAACGACAGCTGGTCGGGCAGCTCCACTAAACAATGAAACTTTTTAAAGCTGTTTGGGAAACGTAGCCACGTGCCTGTAACAGTTTCTACGATTTGTGTGTCCTTCATTCTTATTATACGAACCACCCTCTCTTTAAAAAGTGTGATGATCTAAGCTGCCCTTTGCGAAGACATTTTCCATTATAAGTCAAAGCTGTTACAAAGTAACGGGAACACTGTCGAGCGTTTTGTCGAAACCGAAAATCTTTCGAAAAAGTTTTCGATAGCGGTTTTGAAGCCTGTCTTCCTTCACTTTCTTCATTTGTTGAAGATCATCATTTGATGCTGGCAGGAGGGATTCACTTCCGTAAGATCCATTTAAGAATGATTTTCATTCTCTTTTAGACAAAATTTTCACCATTCATCGACATGTAGGCGGTCTGTTTGTGTTTAGTCACTTTTACAGCACCTTAACAGCTTCCAAAACTACGTGCTGTTCTGGCAATCCGTTTCCGTTGCAGGTATCGTCATGGCGCTGATCGGCGGACAAAGACCGATAGCCGTTCTTACTTTTGGGTACACTGTTAGGGATAATCGCCATCCTGTCTGATAGAACCGGATGGCTTGCCTTGTTCACGAAAACTGACACTTTAAGACCAGGCCGACTAATGGTATAATTCTGGTTGAATTGTTGTTTGTACACGCGTACATTTAGATTTCCATCATTCGGAGGTGTCTTATGAAGTTAGGGGTTTTTACGGTCTTGTTTCAACAAAAACCGCTGGAGGAAGCGCTCGATCTGATCGCCGCGCAAGGACTTGAAGCGGTCGAAATCGGCACCGGCGCTTGGCCGGGCAATTCACACTGCGATCCGGACGTTCTGCTCTCGGACGATAGCAAGCTGAAAGCATTCAAGCATGCAGTTGAGTCCCGCGGACTAACGATTAGCGCGCTGAGCTGTCACGGAAACCCGCTGCACCCGCAGAAAGCCGTCGCCAAAGATTACCATGATACGATTATCAAAACGGTCGACCTCGCGCAGCGGCTCGAAGTGCCGGTCGTCAACACATTCTCCGGTTGTCCCGGCGACTCCGAGGACGCGAAATATCCGAACTGGCCGGTCGCCCCTTGGCCGCCTGAATTTCAAGAGATTTTGGATTGGCAATGGACCAACAAGGTGATTCCGTACTGGACGGAAACGGGGAAATACGCTTCCGACCGCGGCATCAAATTCGGCTTGGAGCTGCACGGAGGCTTTTCCGTACATACACCGGCTACCTTGCTTCGTCTGCGTGAAGCGGCAGGCGACGTCATCGGCGCCAACCTTGATCCGAGCCATATGTGGTGGCAGGGTATAGATCCGGTACAGGCGGTGCAAATTCTCGGCCGCGCCGGAGCGATTCACCACTTCCATGCGAAAGATACGACGATTGATCCGATCAACGTTAATCGCTACGGCTTAACTGATATGCAGCCTTACACGAATATGCTCGACCGCGCTTGGCAGTTCCGCACCGTCGGGTATGGCCATGATATCAAAACCTGGGCTGACATCATCAGCGCTTTGCGCCTCGTCGGTTACGACTATGTCGTCAGCATCGAGCATGAAGACGGCCTGATGTCCGTTGAAGAAGGCTTCACCAAAGCGGTCCAAAACTTGCAGCAAGTGCTGATCAAAGAACCGCTCGGCCAAATGTGGTGGGTGTAAGCAGCAGAAAACAAGGGGCTGTCCCAAAGCCATGAACATGGCTGAGGGATACCCCTTGTTTTACTTTTTAAACAAATAGCCAAGCTCCAAGAGAAGCCGAGTCAGCCTTGGCTGTGTTTGAAATTTTCGAGGATGCCTACAAGAAAGAGGCTGCCCTTAAGCAGATTTCTGCTTTTGGGACAGCCTCTTGTTGGGTTTCGCGCTTATTTGAATGGAATCGGGGGCCTTACATCCCCATCCAGCCTTTGATCATGATAAAATCCATGAATCCAAAGACTAGCAGCGCCACTACTCCGAAACCGATGGCAAATAGATTTTTCTTAGGGGCTGCCAGCTGCCGGAGCACACCGATGGCGATAATGATCGTAATCAGAAGTACGAACGGATCGAACCAAGTAAATGTGCTTGCGGTTTTTGCTGCCTCTTCAGCCAAAAACATGGAGAGACCTCCTTCTATATACAGAAATGCTTATACTAATCTTAGCTTGACTCGCTGCGAGTTGCAAGCGAATTATCCGGAACGATATTTCCAAAGCTGCGAATTCCATAGATATGTAACAAGATTGTCAACATTTTCTGAAGGCCCGCCGGGTCGATCAAAGTATAATACAAACCCGCATTAATTATAATAAATCGTTATAGCGTTGTTCATCGCAAACGATTTACTCGACCTCTTAAAAGTGTTACTATAAGTGTAGTTTATTTTTCACACCAGTTTGATCGGAATTATTTCCACACGTCAAGGAGGAGCATACACCATGGCCTATGAAGCTATTTGGGCGGCCGATACGTCCAAATTAAACAAAATGGAACTCGTAAAGTTGGAGAAAGACGGTCTTGACGTCATCCGCACTATCATCGAAAAATACGCTCACGAGGGTTACAGCTCGATTACCCCGGATGATATGAATCTGTTTAAATGGGCTGGCGTCTATGAGCAAAAGCCGAAAGACGGTCACTTCATGATGCGTGTCCGCGTGCCTTCCGGTATCATGACAACCGCTCAAGCACGTGCTATGGCGGACATCGCCAGAGATTACGGCCGCAACCTGGTGGACGTTACGACTCGTCAAGCCATTCAATTCCACTGGCTGACTGTCGAGCAGCTGCCGGACATTTTCAACCGTCTGGAAAAAGTCGGCCTCTATTCTTATGAAGCATGCGGTGACTGCCCGCGTACCATTGTCGGCAACCCGCTGGCCGGTATCGACAAAGACGAGCTGTTCGACACAACGGCGCTGGTTAACGAAGTCAACGATTTCTTCTTGTTGAACCGTGATTTCTCAAATCTGCCGCGCAAATATAAAATGTCCATTTCTTCTAATATTTATAACTCCGGCCATGCCGAAATTCAATGCTTGGCATTTACACCGGCATCCAAAGTGATTGACGGTCAAGAAGTGCTTGGCTTCCATGCATGGGTTGGCGGCGGTTTGTCCGCGAAGCCTCACCTTGCGAAAAAACTTGACTTGTTCGTTCGTCCAGAGGAAGTATTGAAAGTCGCGATCGGCGTCACAACGATCTTCCGTGATTACGGTTACCGCGAGAAGCGCCATCATGCCCGTCTGAAATTCCTCGTAGCCGATTGGGGTCCAGAGAAATTCAAAGAAAAGCTGGTTGAAGTCATCGGCGAAATGCCTTCGCTTGGCGAAGATCGAGTCGTTGGCTGGACAGCAGCCTATTTCGATGGCGTGCACAAGCAAAAACAAGAAGGCTTGAACTATATCGGCCTTAGCGTTCCGGTTGGCCGCTTGAGCGGCGATGAGTTATCCGAATTGGCCGAAATCGCCGATACTTACGGCGACGGACATATCCGGACAACCGTATCGCAAAACATCATTATTTCAGGAGTTAAGGACGAGAACGTCGATAAAGCGTTGGCTGCCAAAGTTCTGGAGCGCTTGACGCCGAACCCGAAACACTTCATGAGCCGCACGGTATCCTGTACGGGCAACGAGTTCTGTAATTTGGCCGTCGTTGAGACGAAAGAGCGGGCTCGTGCCGTTGCCGAATATTTGGACAAAAATGTTGAACTCGATGAAGAAGTGCGCATTCACTTCATCGGCTGCCCGAACGCATGCGGTCAGAAGCACATCGCCGATATCGGTTTGCAGGGCGCTTTGGTGAAGACGCCGGAAGGCATGGTCGATGCATTCGATCTATCGGTTGGCGGTATTCTTGGACCTGGCGCAAAATTCAACGAGACGTTGAAAGGCCGCGTGAAAGGCGATCAAGTAGGTCCGGTTCTGGAACAATTAATCCTGTTCTTCAAAGAAAACCGCGGTCCGGAAGAATCGTTCCATCAATTCGTCGGTCGTGTCGGCGTTCAAGCCTTCCAAGAAAAATTGACTTCGATTCTTGCCGAAATCGCATACGTATAATACCGTTAGTTAAAAAGCACGGGTTTGCTTCTTAGGAAGCGAGCCCGTGCTTTTTCTTAAGATGTGGATACCTTGTCCAGACGATCTCCGTCCGCGCGGAACAACCATGTTCCAGCCTTCGAGAGAAGCGAATAAAGGACGGATCGCCCGGCTGTTGCCGTTCAATCCGTCCCTTCCACAGACAGGTGGCTTTGCTAAACCGCTGCATCCTCCAACGCCTTCAGACGTTTGAAGTAATCCTCGGATCGGGCCTTATCCCGCTCAAGGATCGGCTTTAAGTACTTGCCGGTATAAGAGCCCTCTACTTTCACGATATCCTCCGGCGTTCCCGTAGCGACAATCATGCCGCCGCGGCTTCCGCCTTCCGGTCCCAAGTCAATGATGTAGTCG
This sequence comes from Paenibacillus sp. tmac-D7, assembly GCF_006519665.1. NCBI lineage: Bacteria > Bacillati > Bacillota > Bacilli > Caryophanales > Paenibacillaceae > Paenibacillus > Paenibacillus sp. tmac-D7. The sequence continues at coordinate 10,052 of NZ_VIDW01000035.1, forward strand.
GCGGTCTTGATCACATCCAGGTTATGTTCGATGACCAATACGGAGTCTCCGTTCTCTACCAACCGGTGCAGCACTTTCAACAAACGGTCGATATCGTCGATATGCAGGCCGGTCGTCGGTTCATCCAAGATGTAGATCGTCTTCCCTGTGCTGCGGCGATACAGTTCCGCCGCCAGCTTGACGCGCTGTGCTTCACCGCCGGAGAGTGTCGTCGCCGGTTGTCCCAAGTTCATATAGCCGAGACCCACATCAAGCAGCGTCTGCAGCTTGCGATGAATGCGCGGGATGTTTTTGAAAAACTCGCAGGCGTCTTCAATGGTCATCTCGAGCACTTCCGCAATGCTCTTCCCTTTATATTTCACTTCGAGCGTCTCGCGGTTGTAACGTTTGCCCTTACAAATCTCGCAAGGCACGTATACATCCGGCAGGAAGTGCATCTCGATTTTGATGATGCCGTCGCCTCGACAAGCTTCGCAGCGCCCGCCCTTCACGTTAAAGCTGAAACGGCCCTTCTTATAACCCCGCACCTTCGCTTCGGTTGTATTCGAGTACACATCGCGAATATCGTCGAATACGCCCGTATACGTGGCCGGGTTAGAACGTGGAGTACGCCCGATCGGCGATTGATCGATGTCGATGACTTTGTCGACATGCTCCAGGCCTCTAAATTCCTTATATTCGCCGGGCTTTACCTTTGCCCCGTTCAGTTCTTTGGCAAGCGTCTTATACAGGAGCTCGTTAATTAGTGTACTCTTGCCCGAGCCGGAAACTCCCGTCACACAGCTGAACACGCCGAGCGGAAATTTCACGTTCACGCCGCGCAGGTTGTTCTCTTTGGCTCCGCGGATTTCGAGCCACTTGTCGCCCGGCTTACGGCGCTCTGCCGCGATCGGGATGAACTTACGACCGCTCAAGTATTGACCGGTGAGCGAATTCGCATCTTCCATAACTTCCTGCGGCGTGCCTTGGGCGATCACCATCCCGCCGTGTATACCCGCGCCAGGACCGATATCGATGATATAATCAGCCGCCAGCATCGTATCCTCGTCATGCTCGACGACGATCAACGTATTGCCGAGGTCGCGCATATGCTCGAGCGTCTGAATCAGGCGGTCATTGTCGCGCTGGTGAAGCCCGATGCTCGGCTCATCCAGAATGTATAGTACACCCATCAGGCTGGAACCGATTTGCGTCGCCAGCCTGATCCGCTGCGCCTCGCCTCCTGACAACGTGCCCGCCGCCCGGTTCATGGCTAAATAATCCAACCCTACGTTAACCAGAAACCCGAGACGCGATTTAATTTCTTTGAGAATCAAATGCGCGATCGTCATCTCCCGTTCGTTCAAGGTCAGCGAATCGAACCATTCATGCGCCTCCCCGATCGACAACGAAGTGACGTGCGCGATGTTCTTGCCGTTGATCGTTACGGCGAGCGTCTCCGGCTTTAAACGGTGCCCTTTACACTTGGCACAAGGCTTGGCGCTCATATACTGCTCGATGTGCTCGCGAATGCCTTCGGAGAACGTCTCGCGATAACGGCGCTCCAAGTTATTCACGATGCCTTCGAAGGCGACCATCGCTTCCTTCTTATGCCCGAAGTCGTTCTCGTATTTGAACTTCACTTTCTCGCCGCCCGTACCGTTCAGCAGCTTCTGCATCTGCTCTTTCGTCAGCTCCGATACCGGCACGTTCTGCGGGATGTTATAGTGCTCGCATACCGCGGCCAGAAACTGAGGGTAGTAGTTCGACGTGCTGCCCGCCCAAGCTTCGAATGCACCGTCTTCAATCGTGAGCTTCGGGTTCGGAACGAGCAGGTCCGGGTCAACGATCATCTTCTGTCCGAGACCGTCGCACTCCGGACAAGCCCCGAACGGACTGTTGAAGGAAAACATCCGCGGCGCCAGCTCCTCGATGCTGAATCCGCATTCGGGGCAAGCCAGGTTTTGGCTGAACAACAGTTCTTCCTTCTCCATGACGTCTACGATCACTCGACCGTCCGCCAGCTTCAACGCGGTCTCCAGCGAGTCCGCCAAGCGCGTCTGAACGTCGTCCTTCACGACGATCCGGTCGACAACCACTTCAATGTTATGCTTTTTGTTCTTCTCAAGCTCGATCGTTTCGGACAAGTCGCGAATTTCGCCATTCACGCGGACCCGGACAAAGCCCTGCTTCTGAATGTCGGCGAGCAGCTTCGAATGCTCGCCCTTCCGGCCCGACACGAGCGGCGCCAAAATTTGCAGTCTCGTCCGCTCCGGGTACTCCATAATCCGGTCAACCATCTGCTCAACGGTTTGCGACGTAATCTCGATACCGTGCTGCGGACAATGCGGACGCCCTACACGTGCGAACAGCAAGCGCAGGTAATCATAAATTTCCGTCACCGTACCGACGGTTGAACGAGGGTTGCGGCTCGTCGTCTTCTGATCGATCGATATTGCCGGCGACAAGCCTTCGATCGAATCGACATCCGGTTTATCCATTTGACCAAGAAACTGCCGCGCATAGGCCGAGAGCGATTCGACATACCGCCGCTGCCCTTCGGCGTAGATCGTATCGAAGGCCAAGGACGATTTGCCGGAACCGCTCAAGCCCGTCAGCACGACGAATTTGTCGCGCGGGATGGTGACATCGATATTTTTCAAATTGTGGGCTCTGGCGCCCTTGATGACGATATTGTCTCTGGCCACTCGTTCTCCCATCCTCTCTTTCGTTACAGCTCGGCCTTCATCTCCAGAATGGCGTCGCGCAGCTCTGCGGCACGTTCAAACTGCAGGTTTTTGGCGGCTTCCTTCATCTCTTGCTCCAATCTTTCGATCAACGACATACGGTCTTTCTTCGACATCTTGGCTCCCTTGACGTCCGCCAAGTAGTCGGCCTTCTGCTCCGCAACCTTTGTCGCTTCGATGACGTCGCGCACTTTCTTCTGTATCGTCTGCGGCGTAATGCCGTGTTTTTCGTTGTAAGCCATTTGAATGGCGCGGCGCCGGTTCGTCTCGGTAATCGCTTTGTTCATCGAATCGGTCATTTTGTCGCCGTACATGATGACCCGGCCGTTCGCATTACGAGCCGCGCGCCCGATCGTCTGGATGAGCGAGCGCTCCGCGCGCAAGAAACCTTCCTTGTCGGCGTCGAGAATCGCCACCAACGAGACTTCGGGCAAGTCGAGACCTTCCCGCAGCAGGTTGATCCCGACCAGCACATGGAAGACGCCTAAACGCAGGTCGCGCAAAATTTGCATTCGTTCGAACGTCTTGATTTCCGAGTGCAAATACCGCACTTTGACGCCGATCTCTTTAAAATAGTCCGTCAAATCCTCGGACATCTTCTTCGTCAGCGTCGTCACGAGCACCCGCTCGTCCTTCTTGATGCGATCCTGGATTTCTCCGAGCAGATCGTCGATTTGTCCCTTCGTCGGCCGCACCTCGATGATCGGATCGAGCAATCCAGTCGGGCGAATGATTTGTTCCACCATCTGTGGACACTTCTCGATCTCATACGGGCCTGGCGTCGCGGAGATATACACGATCTGGTTGATTTTCTTCTCGAATTCCTCAAAGCGCAGCGGACGGTTATCCAGCGCCGACGGCAGACGGAAGCCGTGCTCGACCAGCACTTCTTTCCTGGCGCGGTCGCCGTTGTACATCGCCCGGATTTGCGGCAGCGTCACATGCGACTCGTCGATCATGATCAGCATGTCGTCCGGGAAATAGTCGAACAGCGTGTAAGGAGTCGCTCCGCGTTCGCGGAACGTCAGCGGTCCGGAGTAGTTCTCGATCCCCGAACAGAAGCCCATCTCCTGCATCATCTCGATATCATAACGGGTGCGTTGTTCCAACCGCTGCGCCTCCAGGAGCTTGCCCTGTCCGCGCAGCTCGGCCAGCCGCTCCTCCAGCTCCCGCTCAATGTTCACGAGCGCCACCTTCATCGTATCCTCGTGGGTCACGAAGTGGGAGGCCGGGAAAATCGCAATATGGTCGCGTTCGCCAATGATTTCGCCGGTCAGCACATCGATTTCCGTAATCCGTTCGATCTCGTCGCCGAACAGCTCGACGCGCACCGCCTGTTCCCCCCGCGAAGCCGGGAAGATTTCGATCACGTCGCCGCGGACGCGGAACGTGCCGCGGATAAAGTTCATATCGTTGCGCTGGTACTGGATGTCGATCAGCCGGTGCAAAATGTCGTTGCGCGAACGCTCCATTCCGACCCGCAGCGACAGCAGCAAATTGCGGTACTCCATCGGCGATCCGAGGCCGTAGATGCACGACACGCTCGCCACTACGATGACGTCGCGGCGTTCGAACAACGAGCTGGTCGCCGAGTGGCGGAGCTTATCGATCTCGTCGTTAATGCTCGAATCCTTCTCGATGAACGTATCCGAGGAAGGAATGTACGCTTCCGGCTGGTAATAATCGTAATAGCTTACGAAATATTCCACCGCATTATGTGGAAAAAACTCCTTCAGCTCACTGCACAACTGCGCGGCCAAGGTTTTGTTATGCGCGATCAGCAGCGTCGGACGGTTCAGTTGAGCAATGACATGCGCGGCTGTAAACGTCTTCCCCGTTCCCGTCGCACCTAGCAGCGTCTGGTGCTTCTGTCCCGAGCGGATGCTCGATACCAGCATCTCGATCGCGTTCGGCTGATCCCCTTGAGGCGTATAGTCCGATACGAGCTGGAACTTCTTATCGCTTATGGTTACTTCGCTCATCTCATCACCCATTCATGAAAAGAGTGGAAATCTTCTAAAGTTTCGGTTACCGGATTCCGATAAAAAGGTAGGCCATCTATGTGCGTAGCTTCGACTCCGTTCGACTGCGTTCCTGTAATAGGAATATTTGTTCCCATACATTATACCTTTTTTCCGTTTCTGTTGCAAACGAACCCATTCGTCTTCCGTTCATTCCGAACGGATATTCCAATGACAAGCGACAGGTGACTGCCGTTATTCATATTTGAATCTCTAGGGGTGTAACGAAAGTGGATTTGATGACAATCATCGGGATCATCATCGGTATTGGAGGATTAATTGGCGGTTATATGATGGATGGCGGACATATTTCCGCGCTCTTCGTCCCAAGCTCCATGCTGATTATAGCGGGCGGCACGATCGGCGCCGTGCTTGTCAGCTTTCCGTTAAAACAAATTAAAGATATTGGCAAGGCGCTGAACATGGCCTTTCGCGAGAAGAAACAAGACCCGGGGCAAGTTATCGAGGAGCTCGTCGATATGGCGACCGTAGCCAGACGCGAAGGCGTCCTCGCTCTGGAGCAGCGTGCTCAAGAGAATGAGAATCCGTTCCTGCGGGACGGCTTGATGATGGTGGTCGACGGGACCGATCCCGAACTGACCCGCCAAATTTTGGAGCTGGAGATCGACGCTCTTGAAAATCACCACGAAGGCTGGGCCAAAATGTTCGAAGCCGCCGGCGGTTACGCCCCTACTATGGGGATCATCGGTACGGTAATGGGCTTGATTCATGTGCTCGGCAATTTGGATGACCCGGGAAGCTTGGGACCGGCAATCGCAGTCGCCTTTACGGCCACCTTGTACGGCGTAGGTTCCGCCAACCTCATTTTGCTGCCAATTGCAAACAAAATCAAAGTTCGCAGCGCGGAGCAGGTCGCCGAAATGGAATTGATGCTGGAAGGGATACTAGCTCTGCAAGCGGGTGAAAATCCGCAATTGATTAAGAAAAAGTTGAGTTCTTTCCTCCTTCAAGATCACATTAAAGGCGAGAGCGCAGGTGAACCCGGTGGCGAGGAATAGGAGAAAGAAGCAGGCCGCGCCTCCCAATCACGAGCGCTGGCTGCTCAGCTACGCGGACTTTATTACACTCGTCCTGATTTTCTTCATCATCATGTATGCCATGAGCAAGATCGATGTTCAGAAATACGAAGTGCTGGCGAAAGCGTTGAAAATGGAATTCATGAAAGCCGATACGATTATGCCGCAGGGCCAAGGCATCATGGGTGCCGCAAACCCGTCCACGGGCGGCGAGGACAACAAGACAGAGCAGGAACAGAATGATAACGCGGAGACCGGGAAGGAAGAACAGCAGCAGCGGGAAAAACAGCTGGAAGACCTGCTTCAGAAAGTGCAGGCCTACATTCAGGAAAACAGCCTGCAAGCGCAAATATCCGCGGCAAATACGCCTCGCGGCGTAGCGGTCACCTTGAACAACTTGTTCCTATTCGATCTCGGGAAAGCCGACCTGAAGCCGGGAGCCTTGCCGATCTTGAACCAATTGGCAAGCTTGTTTCCTACTCTGCACGCGGTCATCAGTATTGAAGGACATACGGATGATTTGCCGCTGTCGACCGGCTCCGTGTATAAAGACAACTGGGGATTATCGCAAGCGCGTTCGTTGTCTGTCCTGCGCTACTTCGTCTATACCGCGCAGCTAGATCCGAAGAAGTTCGTCTCGACGTCTTATGCCGATACCCGGCCGGTGGCCGAAAACAACAGCGATGAGAATCGCGCGAAAAACCGCCGCGTTGAGATCGTTGTTCTAAGGTAACGCCATCTATGCAACGAGCCTGGGGCTTTCGCCTCAGGCTCGTTGTGCAACCCGACGTTCGGGCGTTGGGCTGGTATCCGCATGGGCCGATCACGAAATCCCTATTCCGTGCCGAAATGTCCGGATTGTCGTGACGCCTGCCCCTTACATGCTCTTCGAATTTTTTTCATTGCGGAGTAATCCGATCAAACGGCGGCTCAAGTATGCCCAAATCGATACCTGCTTCTCCTCCACATAGTACAGCACATCTTGGTCGGGAGCGAGTATAATGCCGAGCTGATGATGCTCCCCCGAGTAAAGCGCCCGTTTCAAGAAGCGGTTCTCCAGCGCCCCATCGAGCACTTCCAATCGGCAGAACGCCGGATTCAACTGCATCGCCTGATGCAGCGCCTGCTTGCTGCGAACCGGAACCCCGTTCACCTTGCTGACGATCTCACCGGCTTTAAGGCCGAGCTCCTCGGCCGGACTGCCCGGCAGCACGGCTAATATTTTCAGCCCTTTGTCCGTGTGTACATAAATCGGGCGGCGGCGGCCTTCATCCCAACGGCTATACACAATCATCGCCTCATGGAGCAAAATCGCAAATAAGCTTGCCGTGAACGTTAGCACCGGCAGCCATGCGCTTAAAGCGGCCAGCCCCAGTAAAATTAGCGCATACAAGATCAGTAAATTGGAACCGATCCTCGCCTTGTCCTTCGGCAATCGCGAGATTGTCATCTCCGTAAATCCGATCATGACGGGAAACCCCACAATCGTCCAGCCGTTCTGCCACAGCTCGCCCCCAAGCAGCGGCGTCCACGGAAGCAAAGGCCCGCCCGCCGCTTGCTGCAGCGGGACGACGAGAAACAGCGCCATCGGCCAAAAGCCCTGCAGCTGGTAACCGCCGACGATTCTTCCGCGCTTCCCCTCGACAAACATCGGCATGCCGAGCCGCGTTCCTTGCTTCCTTACGTAGATCGCCTCGGCCAAATGCAAGATAGCAACGAGCGCCAGCATGGCCGGTATGTCCAGCGCGAAGAGCGGTTTCGTCAGCCAAGCCCAGTCATCCGACTGCCTCACACCCGGGATCGCCGACAGCACCACCTGAAGCATTCCGATGACACCGACCGCATACGCCCAGCATAAGTATCTGACGCGCACGATAACGAGCAGCAGCGAGACGATCCATAACAGCAAGACCGCCTCCTGTTGAACCGTTGCTCCGATACCTGCCATCAATACCGAGACGCATAACCCCCCGACCCATCCCCATAACACGATTCGCCACGTCTCCGGCAGGAGAGCGTGCAGCTTCGTAGAGAACAGCCTGCGTTCCATCGCGATTTGTCTGCGGTATTGCAAAATAATAAAGAGGATGCCCACATAATAAAAAGGATGCAGGAATAGCTGTACGATCGCTTGCAGCCCCTGCCACCCTAAAGCCTGAACCCAATCCATGGCGCGCTCCTTTGATCTGAATCAGAATAGTCCCTGGTCAAAAAAGAAAGAAGGTCGAATTCCGAGCGACTCGGAACCGCCTTCTTAATCATTTCGACGCAGGGCCGGCTATTTCCTGCCGCCCTCCTGAAATTGGCAGACAATCCGGTTATTTCACCGCTTGCTGCATCGCCTCGACCGCCGCCTTCAGCTGCAGATCGTTCTTCGGATCGCGGATAGCTGCAAGAATCGCTTTCTCCAGCTTGTTCGCCGTCTCCTTATCAACCTCGCCGGTTACCGGCAAGCCGTTTGACCGCTGGAACGTTTTGACCGCTTGCGCCGTCTTGTCGCTGTAGTACCCGTCCGTTCGTTCCGGATTCAAGCCGAGCCCCTGCAGCATGACCTGCAAGTTTTTCACGTCTTCGTTGTTCGAATCAGGCTTCAACGTTTCTTTTTTCGTCAGAGGGGCCGCTTTGAAGTAAGCCGGCTGCTCGACGGCCAGATCGGGAGCAATACCCTTCTTGTGAATCCATGTGCCGTTCGGCGTCAACCATTTGTACACGGTCATCTTAATGTTACTGCCGTCGCCCATCTCCTGCTCGAACGTAACCTGCACCGTGCCTTTGCCGAACGTCGTTTCGCCGATCAGCTTGCTGCCGACGGAATCGTGCAAAGCGCCGGCCAATATTTCCGAGGCGCTCGCACTGCCTTTATTAATCAGCACGGAAACCGGATAATTTTTGCCTGTGCCGTTCTCCGATTTCGTTTCTTCCCGAACACCCTTACGGTTCTCGATTTGTACAATCGTCTTGCCTTTCGGTATGAACGGCTCCACGATTTCGACGACGGCCGATAGCAGACCGCCCGGATCGTTGCGCACGTCGATGATCAGGCCCTTCATTCCCTTGCTCTCCAGGGCGGCCAGCTCTTCCTTAAAGCGCGCCGACGTATTGCTCGAGAACTGCCGGATCTCGATCTTCCCGATATTGCCCGGCAGCATCTCGCCGAATACCGTCTCCACATCGATATCATCACGCACCACGATCACCTGGATCGGGTCGCTCACGCCCGCACGAGCGACTTCCAGCTTTGCCTGCGTACCTTTCGGACCGCGGATTTTCATGATCGCCTGATTCAACGTCAAGCCGTCCAACTTCTCGCCGTTGACCGAAACGATCACGTCATTGGCGTGTAAGCCCGCCTTCTCGGCCGGCGAACCTTTGATCGGAGTCACGATCGTCACTTTGCCGTCTTCCGAGGTCACCTCCGCTCCAATCCCCTGGAAGGAAGAGGTGATATTCTCGTCGAATTGCTTCGCTTCGTTCTGATCCATGTACACCGTGAACGGGTCTTCCAGCGTTGCCAGCATGCCGTTGATGGCGCCATTCACGATTTTCTCGTGATCGACCTCGTTCAAGTACTTGCCGTTGATCAGCTGATACGTCGTCGCCAGTTTGTTAATATCCTTGCTGGTTAAGCCGGACTTCGCATCCGCAGCAGCCGCTCCGTTCCCGTTCTTCACCGCGGCGAAGATCGACGGGTTCACAATTGTCAGCGTCATGATGCTGCTTGCGAACATCGACAATAGTACAAAAGCCAATACCGTACGTCCCTTAAAAACCATGCCTCTCCCCACACCGCCTTTGCTGATCCCTAGTGCAACCGTTGCTTTGCCAGTCAAAGCCGGTTGTCCATTCACACTTCTTACATAACTTGTCTTTCTAGTTTATGACAAGCCCTGCCGAATTATGAACAGCGTCCGTTATCTTAAATAAGGTTTAGGATCGACGGGAGATTCATTAATCCGCACTTCAAAGTGAAGGTGATTCCCCGTCGAACGTCCGGTCGAACCGACCTCGGCGATCTTCTGGCCCCGCTTGACCGTGTCGCCCTTCTCCACGACGATGCCGTCGTTACGGATATGACCATACAGCGTCCATACTCCTTTGCCGTGGTCAATGATCACCGTATTTCCGTATCCGCTCCACCAGGAAGCGACGATGACGACGCCATCCTCGGCTGCCAGAATGCTCGTTCCTGCCGGAGAAGGAAAATCGATACCGTTATGCGTAGAAGAACTGCCTGTAAAGGGATCCTTGCGGGTTCCGAAATCTGATGACATATTGACGACTTTAGGAAGCGGATAGCCAAACTTCCCTCCGCTGTACGTATACACCGGCCCCGCCGCCTTCGCGCCCTTCGACTTAGCCGCCTCCGCCGCTTTGGCCTCTTGGAGCGCCCGCTGCTTGGCCGCCTCCTGGCTGGCCACCTTAACAAGCTGTGCCTCCACTTCCTCGCTGATATCCTCGAGCTCCTTCTCCTTCTGAGCCAGGCTAGCGATCTTCACTTCTTTCTCCTTCTCCTTGACCAGAAGATCGGCCTTGACCGCCGAAGTCTCCGCATACAAATTTTTAACCTCGGCGAGCTGTTTCTCAATCGCGATCCGTTTCTCGTCAATCGTGGCGCGGTCGCGCTTGTTCGCTTCCAGAATCTTTTTGTCCTGATTTACGATAGAACGCAAAGCTTCAAGCCTGTCCAAAAAATCGCTGAAATTGGTCGAGCTCAGCAGCACATCCGTGTACGAAACGACCCCGTTCATATACATCAGACGAAGCCGCGACCGGAGCATCTGATCGCGGGAGGTCACCCGCGTCTCGGCTTCTTCGAGTTGTTTCGCGTTTTCTTTCAGCGTTGCCGAAACTTCGGCCACTTTATCGTTCAATACGTTCAAGCTTTTATTCGTTTTGTCGATTTGGTCGAGAAGCGCGTTGATGTCGTTTGACGTTTGCTGCTTTTCCCTCGTAACTTGCGTTATTTGCTTCTCCGTCTCGTTCACCTTCTGCTGAACGGCGGATTTCGTTTTCTTCAGCTGGTTAAGCTCCTGCTCAATGCGCTGCGAAGCGGTCAATGCAAACCCGGCCTGGGGCACAATCGTAGCTCCGATAAGGCTTAAGGACAAGACAAGCGGCAGAAAAGACTTTTTCAACACCCGTTCCTCCCCAACAGTTGGTCTTTCAAGCTTACACTCTCAAAAACTTACGCACCGACAACACGCTTCCCCAAATGCCGATCATAACGCCAATGCCGATCAGCAGCACGGACGTCTTCCATGCGATATCATCGAAGGGCAGCAGCTTGATCAGAAGCAGATTCAAGTCCAACTGGATGGACCGCATCATCTGCCAGTAGCCGTACAACAGGATGCCGACCGGAATGACCGAACCGATAATGCCGAGCAGCGCTCCTTCGATAAAGAACGGCCAGCGAATGAACGAGTTCGTCGCCCCGACCAGCTTCATGATGGATATTTCGCGGCGCCGTGCGACAATTGTTATTTTAATTGTATTGGAAATTAAGAACATCGCCGTCAACGCCAAAGCCGCGACAAGCACAAGACCGACATTACGAACGATCGTGGTTACCTTGAACATCGTTTCGACGGTGCCTTGGCCGTAGCTGACGCGGTAGATCGGCTTGGCCGGCTTGCCTTCGTTCAATTTGTTAATTTCGCCGGCAACCGCAGCTACTTCTCGCGGTTCCGACACCTCGACGGTAAACGAATCGTTCAACGGATTGTTGTCGCCATTGAAGCCTTCAAGCAGCTGTTTGCCGCTCTCCCCAAGCTTCTCGCGCAAATACTCGAGTCCTTCTTCCTTCGACACGAATTTCACTTTATTGACCTTCGGCATGGCAGCAATTTCATTCTGCAGAAGTGCAATTTGATCCTGCGGCGTATTTACTTCCAAATACACGCGAATTTCGACCTGCTGCTCGATTTGTTGCGCCAAAAAATTCACGTTGAGCGACAGCAGCAGAAATACGCCTAATATAAACAAGGAGATCGTAATCGAGCTGATCGACGCGAACGACATCCAGCCGTTACGCAGCACATTCTTGGTCCCTTCGCGAAGGTGGCGTCCGGCCGTGCTAATCTTCATAGCCGTACTCACCTCTCACTTCATCGCGCGCGATTTTCCCCGATTCGATGGCAATGACGCGCTTGCGCATCGTGTTTACGATTTCTTTGTTATGTGTAGCCATGACGATCGTCGTGCCGCGAAAGTTAATTTCTTCCATCAGCTTCATAATGCCCCATGACGTTTCCGGGTCCAGGTTCCCGGTTGGCTCGTCCGCAATAATGACGGACGGATTATTGACTATTGCCCGGGCAATAGCGACGCGCTGCTGTTCGCCGCCGGACAGCTGTGTCGGCAAGGAGTTTACTTTGTCCTTGAGTCGGACAAGCTCCAGCACTTCGAGCGTCCGTTTCTTAATAATTTTCTTCGGCGCTTCGATCACTTCCATCGCGAAGGCGATATTCTCGTACACCGTAAGCTTGGGCAGCAGGCGAAAGTCCTGAAAAATAACGCCGATATTGCGGCGAACAAACGGAATTTTACGCTGCTTCAGCTTCTCCAGATTAAAACCGTTAACGAAGATCGCGCCCTTGCTCGGACGCTCTTCTCTATAAATTAATTTCATGAAAGTCGATTTTCCCGCACCTGACGGACCGACGACATAGACGAATTCGCTTTGATCCACCTTGACGTTAATGCCTCGAAGGGCATGGGTGCCGTCAGGATACGTCTTCCAAACGTCCTGCATTTCGATCACGGTATCACATCCTGATTTTTTTAGCTGATCGCCATGTAAGTTTTAGTCTTAAACGCGCATCAGCTTTGACAAACGGGCAATTCCTTGCAAGACAAGGACGACGCAGCCGTTTATCTTGGCATCACTTATCGACAATTTACTTCTAGCCTTTAATAGTTCGACACAAACGCCTAAAATCCTTTAGTCTGTTGTGAATTTCTACATATTGCCACAATTCATTTCGCATTCGGAGCAGCGCTTGCCTTTACGATCGGTCAAAGCGCATCGATTCAGCGGGGAACTGTCGGCTCCCGATCCAGGCACTGGCAAGTTTCGTCCGACACTCGCATACATTTGAAACTATTAAGTACGAGCTTATTTGGACAAAGGAGACCCGCTTATGCATACCTGGAACCGAATACTCGGTCCTGTTGCCATTGGCGTCTTAGCCACGGCCTTGGTCGGCTGCGCGGCTTTCGCCGCTTACGGCTCCTCTTCCCGCATCCCTGCTGGCGTTCATCTCGGAAACTGGCCTGTCGGCGGAATCACGTACGCCGAGTTCGATGCGCAAGTGAGCCAGCGCAAAGCCGCTTTCCTCGGCCAGTCCGTGAAACTGTCAGTACCACCGGCAGACGGGACCGGAGGCGGCAGCGCGCAGCTCACGCTCGGGCAGCTGGGGATCGAGCTGGACGAACAACCGCTGCGGCAGCGGATCGCAAGCCTGCGGGAAGGCTCGCTGTTTCACCGCGCCTGGGCGCGCTGGCAAGCAAGGGGGAGCGACTGGGCGATTCGCCCGGTCCTTGCGCCAGAGAAGCTTGGAGCTGCGCTGCAGGAAGCGTTCGCGCCCGTGTACCGCGAACAGCCGAAAGACGCCGTCCGGATCATCCGCCCGGACGATACGATCGACTATGCGCCGGAAAAACCGGCCCGGCGCATCGATGAGCCGCAGCTTGGGGAACGGCTCGCTGCCGCGCTGCCCGCATGGGAGGTGCAGGTGGCCGACGCGGCCTCCGCGCCGCCCCTCGCGCTGGACGTGCCGATGCGCACGGTGAACCCGGCGGTGACGGTCCAGTCGCTGCAGCAGCAGGGCATTGTGCGCAAAATCGGCGAATTCGCCACCCGCTACCCGCCGGCTGCCGGTTCCGCCGCAGGCTCGGCAGGTAGGCTGCATAACGTGCAAGCGACAGCCGCCTCGCTGCAAGACGTCCTGCTCGCGCCCGGCGCCGTCTTCGATTACGCTCCCTTTATCGAACAAACGGAGAAAACAGCCGGCTACCGCGAGGCGCCGGTCATCGTCAACGGCAAGCTCGTCCCCGGCATCGGCGGAGGCATCTGCCAGGTCTCGTCGACGCTGTACAACGCCGTGCTCCGCGCCGGACTCACGATTGTTGAGCGGCGGAACCATTCGCTGCCCGTCAGCTACGTGCCGCTAGGTCAAGACGCGACGTTCGCCAGCGGCCATATCAACTTCAAGTTCCGTAACAGCACGAACTTCTATATGTTGATCCGCACCTATGCGGACGGAAGCGAGCTGAAGGTCAAGCTGTTCGGGCAGACACCTCCCGATACGACCTTTGATGTCGAATCCGTAACGGTCGACACCTTGCAGCCTTCGACAAAATATGTGCACAACCCGTCGCTGCGCAAAGGCAAAAGCGAAATCGTCGTCAAAGGAAAGCCCGGCTACATTGTCGAAACTTACCGTATTCAGAAGAAGAACGGGAACATTATCGGCCGGGAGAAAATATCGAGAGACACCTATGCCGCACAGCCGACCGTCATTGCGATCAATACGGGTTCCGGCTCCGGAGCGGATCGCTCGTCCCCGCATCCTGCCGGAGATTCGCCCGTCCCTTATGTCGAGGACGGCGTAAAGGGGCCCAGCTTCCGTTAATGCATACGGCAGCCGTTAGCCTGTAAACCGATCAATAAAAAAACCTGCGGAAGCGGTTCCGCTCTCTTTCGAGAGACCCGAACCGCTTCCGCAGGTTTTCTGCGCTTTATAACTTCAGGCGCGACTTATCTGCTTTTCGCGTAAAACTCATCAAACCAAGCGGTCGAGACCGCAAGCGCCGCTTCCGCCCGTTCGACAGCCGCGCTCACCTGCGCCGTAGCCGTTCCGCCGTACACGTTGCGCGCATTCACGACACTCTCCGGTTGGAGCACCTGGTAGATGTCTTGATCGAACAGCTTGGAGAACTGGTGATACTCCTCCAGCTTCAGGTCGAGCAAATACTTGTGGTTTTGGATGCAGTAGAGCACCGTTTTCCCGATCACTTCATGCGCTTGACGGAATGGCATGCCTTTGTTAACCAAATAGTCCGCAATGTCGGTCGCATTGGAGAAATCCTGGTTCACGGCTTGTCTCATCCGGTCCTTATTCACCTTCATCGTCGCAATCATCGGCGCATACAGCTGCAGCGCGCCCTGGAGCGTGCGAACGGTGTCGAACATGCCTTCTTTGTCTTCCTGCATGTCCTTGTTATACGCGAGCGGCAGCGACTTCAGCACGGTCAGCAGTCCGAACAGGTTGCCGTACACACGACCGGTTTTGCCCCGCACGAGCTCGGCAACGTCCGGATTTTTCTTCTGCGGCATGATGCTGCTGCCCGTACAGAAGGCGTCGTCCAATTCGACAAACCGGAACTCCGTGCTGGACCACATGACAAATTCCTCGCTCAGCCGCGACAAGTGCATCATAATCATCGAAGCGTTCGACAGGAACTCCAGTATAAAATCCCGGTCGCTCACCGCATCGAGCGAGTTCTCGTACACGCGATCGAACCCAAGCTGCTCGGCGACAAAATGGCGGTCGATCGGGAACGTCGTCCCGGCCAGCGCCCCGGCTCCGAGCGGCAGGACGTTGACGCGCTTGTAGCTGTCCTGCAAACGCTCGGCGTCGCGCTGGAACATCGACACGTAGGCGAGCAGATGGTGCGCGAACAAAATCGGCTGCGCCCGCTGCAGGTGGGTATACCCCGGTACGATCGTATCCAGGTTATTCTTCGCCTGCTCGATCAGCGCTTCCTGCACTTTGTTCAACAGTCCGACGAATTCCACGACCCGCTTGCGCAGCCACAGGTGCATATCGGTAGCCACTTGGTCGTTCCGGCTCCGGCCCGTATGCAGCTTGCCGCCGACCGAACCGACTTCGTCGATCAGCGCTTTCTCGATATTCATATGAATGTCTTCATCGCTGACCGAGAATTCGAGCTCGCCGCGGCGAATCATCCCTTGCACCTTGAGAAGCCCGTCTTTGATTTTCTCGACATCGTCCGCCGGCAGAATTCCGCATTTGCCGAGCATGGTGACGTGCGCCATGCTGCCCTGCACGTCCTCCTCGGCCAACTCCTTGTCAAACAAAATAGAAGCCGTATATTCTTCGACCAATTGGTCGGTTTTCTTCGTAAATCGTCCGCCCCAAAGCTTCGACACGTATTATTGCCCCCTATTTCCCGTCGTTCTGATGGACGCCAGCCGCTACGCGCAAACGGAGCGCATTGAGGCGAATAAAGCCTGTGGCATCGCCTTGGTCGTACGCTTTCGTCGGATCGGCTTCCATCGTCGCGATGTGCGGGTTGTACAAGCTGACCGGGCTTTTCACGCCGGCGCCGATGACGTTGCCCTTGAACAGCTTCAAGCGAACCGTACCCGTTACATTCTTCTGGCTCTCGGTCACCAGCGCTTGAATGGCCAGACGCTCCGGTGCGTACCAGAAGCCGTTGTACACGAGCGAAGCATATTTCGGAATCAAGGAGTCGCGCAAGTGCATCACTTCGCGGTCCATCGTGATCGACTCGATCTTACGGTGAGCGGTGAACAGGATCGTCCCGCCCGGCGTCTCGTACACGCCGCGGCTCTTCATGCCGACGAAGCGGTTTTCGACCATGTCGACGCGGCCCACGCCGTGCTTGCCGCCGAGTTCGTTCAGCTTCTCCATGATGTGCAGCGGAATCATCCGCTCGCCGTTGATCGCAACGCAGTTGCCTTGCTCGAACTCAAGCTCGATGTATTCCGCTTCGTCCGGCGCATCCGCAGGATCGACGCTGAGCAGGAACATGTCCTTGTTCTCCGGCGCGCTCGGATCGAACCAAGGATCCTCCAGCACGCCGCTCTCGTAGCTAATGTGCAGCAGGTTGCGGTCCATCGAATACGGCTTCGCGGCGGAAGCCGTCACGTTAATGCCGTGCTTCTCGGCGAAGGCGATCATTTCGGCGCGCCCCGGGAACTCTTCGCGGAAATTTTCCAGCCGCCATGGCGCGATGACTTCGACATCCGGCGTCAAAGCCGCGGCTGTCAATTCGAAGCGCACTTGGTCGTTGCCTTTGCCCGTCGCCCCGTGCGCGATGGCGGTAGCGCCTTCCGCGCGTGCGATCTCGACCATCCGCTTCGCGATCAATGGACGCGCAATGCTCGTGCCAAGCAAGTACTGCCCTTCATACAGGGCGCCCGCCTGGAACATCGGGAAAATGAAGTCGCGCGCGAACTCTTCGCGCAGGTCGTCGATGTATACTTTAGACGCGCCGGTGTTCAGCGCTTTTTCCTCAAGACCGTCGAGCTCATCCTTCTGTCCGATATCGGCGGTGAAGGCGATAATTTCTGCGTCGTACGTTTCCTTCAACCATTTCAAGATGATGGACGTATCCAACCCGCCCGAATACGCCAATACGATTTTTTGCTTTGCCATGTCGTTCCCGCTCTCCTTCTGATTTATCCTCACGCTTTCGCTTATACCTTACGCGCCTGGCTTCCGGCGATGATTACATAATAGCGGCCATAACCGCTTTCTGGGCATGCAGCCGGTTCTCCGCTTGATCGAAAATGACCGAGTTTTTGCCGTCAATGACACCTTCCGACACTTCTTCCCCACGGTGCGCCGGCAGGCAGTGCATGAACAAGTAATCCGGTTTCGCGTATTTCACGAGCGCCTCGTTCACCTGGTAATCCTTGAACGCGATTTCCCGCTCCTTCTGCTCGGCTTCAAAGCCCATGCTCGCCCACACGTCCGTATACACGACGTCCGCGTTCGCCACCGCTTCTTTCGCATCGGTGCCTACATAAATGCCGGCGCCCGTCTTAGCCGCCATTTCGCGCGAAAGCTCCAGCACTTCGTTGTCCGGCTCGTAGCCTTTCGGCGTCGCTACGGCAAAGTTGATACCCAGCTTGGCTGCGCCCATCAAGAGCGAGTGCACCATGTTGTTACCGTCTCCGATATAAGCCACTTTGAGGCCTTCGAGGCGGCCCTTTTTTTCGAGCACGGTTTGGTAGTCCGCCAGCGCCTGACAAGGGTGGGACAGATCCGTCAGCCCGTTGATGACCGGGACCGTGGCGTTGCGCGCCAGCTCGATGACCGTCCGGTGCGCATAGGTCCGGATCATGATGCCGTCGAGGTACCGGGACATTGTCTGCGCCGTATCGTGAATCGTTTCGCCGCGGCCGATCTGCAGGTCGTTCCTGCTCAGAAACAGTGCATGGCCGCCCAGCTGGTACATGCCCACTTCAAAAGACACCCGCGTCCGCGTCGAAGACTTCTCGAAAATCATCCCCAGCGTCTTGCCCTTCAACGGCTGGTACGTCTCTCCCGCTTTCTGCTTCCGCTTCAGCTCAATCGCCAAATCGATCAAATACCGGATTTCCTCCGACGTATAGTCCACCAACCCGATAAAATCGCGGCCCTTCAATTGTACCGCCATATCTTCCTGCTCTGCCGTTTCCGTCATGGATGCAGCTCCCTTCACTTTCACAAAGTAATCGCCAATTCTGCTTTGCTTGAAACGTTCAGGCTCCTCTATACCGCTGCCGCCGCCGCTTTCGCCAACGTCTGGCAGATCGTGTCCAGTCCGCGGTCGATGTCTTCCTTGGAGATCAGCAGGCTCGGGGCCAAACGAATGACGTTCGGTCCGGCCGGCACGACAAGCACGCCTTGCTCGTGAATCGACTTGATCAGCTCCGCGCCCGATCCCGTCAATTGGATGCCGATCAGCATGCCCAGTCCGCGGATCGTCTCGACGAGCGGATTGCCGGCGAGCCTGCTTTTCAACTCGCTCATGATATAACTGCCCATCTCAGCCGCACGCTCCGACACGTTCTCCTGCAGCATCGTCTCCAGCGTCGCCAATCCGGCCGCCGTGGACAAGTAGTTGCCGCCGAACGTCGTCCCGTGGGAGCCGGCCGCGAAAGCGGTACGCAGCTTCTCTTTCCCGAGTAGCGCCCCGATCGGCATGCCGCTGCCCAGCCCTTTCGCCAAGGTCACGAGGTCCGGCTCGATGCCGAAGTGCTCGTAAGCGAACAGCTTGCCCGTCCGGCCGATGCCGGTTTGGATTTCATCCAGAATGAGGAGCAGGCCGTGCCGCTCGCACAGGTTCGCTACAGCCTTCACGAAGTCCGGATCGGCTGGGATAACGCCGCCCTCGCCTTGGACGAGTTCCAGCATGATGGCGCACGTTTTCCCCGTGATGAGCTTCTCCACCGCATCCGCGGCGTTGTACGGCGCATATACGAAACCCTCCGGCAGCGGGGAGAAGCCTTCCTTCACCTTATCCTGCCCGGTTGCCGTCAACGTAGCCAAGGTCCGTCCGTGGAACGACATGTTGAAGGTGATGATCTCGTAGCGCTCCGGCTGGTTAATGACCTTCTGATAGTATCTGCGGGCGATCTTGATCGCCGCTTCGTTCGCCTCCGCTCCGCTGTTGCAGAAGAAGACGGCGTCTGTGCAGCTGTTCTCCACAAGCAGCTGGGCCAGCCTCTCCTGCCCCGGGATGTGGAACAGGTTGCTCGTGTGCCAGAGCGTATCCACCTGCTCCTTCAAGCGCTCGGTCACCTGCTTCGGCGCATGCCCGAGGTTCGTGACGGCTAAGCCGCACATCAGGTCCAGGTACTCCTTGCCGTTCTCATCCCACAACCGGCTGCCTTCCCCCTTCACAAACGTAAAAGGATATCTGGCGTAATTCGGAAACAATGCGCTTTGAGCCTCTCCCATGTCGTTCACTCCTTTATATGTGAAAATAATTTCTCTACGCTTTGACGATGCGGGTGCCGATGCCTTCGCCCTTCAGCACTTTGCTTAACACTTGCGGCTCCGATCCGTTCACGATCACAACCTCGCGCACCTCGCCTTGAATGCACTGCACGGCTGCACGCACTTTCGGGATCATCCCGCCGTAAATATCGCCGCTTGCGATCATCTCGTCGATTTCCCGCACGGTGACGGAAGGCAGCACCCGCTTCTCGCCATCCACCGTCTTCAGGATGCCCGGCACGTCGGTGACGACGATCATCCGCTCCACGCCGAGATGCGATGCGACCGCTCCGGCCGCCGTGTCGGCGTTGATGTTGTACCGCTGTCCGCCGTCGGCTCCGATGCCAACCGGCGCAATAACCGGCATGTAGCCCATGCCGACAATGCCTTGAATGAGCTCGGCGTTAACACGCGTCACGTCGCCGACGAGTCCGACTTCGTGCGCGTTCGCCACAGGCTGCGCCTGAATGAGATGGCCGTCCACGCCGGACAGGCCGACCGCGTTCGCGCCGGAGCGCTGAATGTTGCGCACGATCTGTTTATTAATTTGCCCGGCCAGCACCATCTCGACGACGTCGAGCACTGCCTCGTTCGTTTTGCGCAGCCCGTTCACGAACTCCGTCTCGATGCCCAGCTTGCCCAGCGTGTCCGAGATCGCCGGACCGCCGCCATGCACGATGACGGGAATTTCGCCTTCGGCCTGCAGCCGGGTCAAGTCTTCGAAAAAGACGTCCGGCAGCGCCGCTAATGTGCTGCCGCCGCATTTCATTACAAACATGTTCGCATCCCCCTCTTTCCCCCTTCCCGAAGGCGGAGGACCCTGCGCGCTTCGCCCCAAGCCCCCGAAAGAGTACGTGACTACCACGTGGCCGCCGTTGATGAGACGTCGGTGTGTGGGATCGCTTCTCGCACCGTGCCGGTGCACGCTTACCAGTCGGCGTTCTTCCGGTACGTGGGCCTGGGAGCTATGCGCTACTTCTTGTGTATCGTTCGGGCGGCCTGCAAGGAGCCGCGTTATGCCTTCGTTATGAAGCTTTAGTTCGAGCACGGGGTTGCTTATCATTGGACG
The DNA here is from genome assembly GCF_006519665.1 of Paenibacillus sp. tmac-D7. Lineage (NCBI taxonomy): Bacteria > Bacillati > Bacillota > Bacilli > Caryophanales > Paenibacillaceae > Paenibacillus > Paenibacillus sp. tmac-D7. Next base: position 30,665 of record NZ_VIDW01000035.1, read on the forward strand.
GATTCGCCGCGTCCTCGATAAGCACAGTCCTTCCACGGCCGCGATAAGCCGCAGCCCCCACATGCTCAAACGAGTACATCCAACAACCTAAGTCCGATAAGCGGCGTTAATCCGCACATAGTCGTACGTGAGGTCGCAGCCCCAGGCTGTCGCCGAGGCGTCGCCCATGTTCAGGTCGACGTAAATTTGGACGAGCTCGCCTTTGAGATACTCGGCCGCGCGCTCCTCATCGAATTTCACCGGGCGGGATTGCTCCAGCACCGGAATATCGCCGAGGCGGATATCGACCGTCTCGGTTTGGACGGGATAGCCCGCGCGCCCGACGGCTGCGATGATGCGGCCCCAGTTGGCATCCGCGCCAAAGCATGCCGATTTCACGAGGCTTGAGCCGATGACGGTCTTCGCGATGGCACGGGCCGCTTCACGGGATTCGGCATGCGCCACCGTCACTTCGATCAGCTTCGTTGCGCCTTCACCGTCGCGTGCGATCGCTTTGGCGAGGTATTCACCGACGTAGTTGAAGCCGGCGGCGAATGCCGCCCAGTCCGGATGGTCCGGCGTCAAGCTATCGTTGCCCGCCAAGCCGCTGGCCATCGCTACGACCATATCGTTCGTGCTCGTGTCCCCGTCGACCGTAATCATATTGAAGGTAGAATCCGTAATATCATTCAGCAGCTTCTGGAGATGCGCGCTTTCGATGTTCGCATCGGTCGTCATGAACCCCAGCATCGTCGCCATGTTCGGATGAATCATGCCCGAGCCCTTGGCCGCTCCGGCGATATGTACCGTTTGCCCGCCGACGGTGAGCTGCACGCACAATTCTTTCTTCACCAGATCCGTCGTCAAGATCGCTTGACAGAAATCGTCTCCGCCGTCAGCCTTCACCTGCGCCCGCAGCTTCTCGATGCCGCCCAGCACTTTGTCCATCGGCAGCAGCTCGCCGATGACGCCGGTCGACGTTACGCCGACCAGATGCTCGGCAACGCCGAACGCCTTCGCGCCCGCAGCCCGCATCGCCCGGGCGTCGTCTTCACCCTGCTGGCCGGTGCACGCGTTCGCGTTCCCGCTATTGACCAGCATCGCTTGCAGCTTGCCTCCCTGCGCGATGCTCTCCTGCGTCACGCGCAGCGGAGCCGCTTGGAACTGGTTGAGCGTGTACACGCCCGCCGCGCTCGCCGGCACCTCGCAATAAATCGCGCCCAGATCATGGCGCTCCGTCTTTTTCAAACCGCAGTGCAGTCCGCCTGCTTGAAACCCTTTCGGTGTCGTCACCGAACCTTCAGGCACCACCACAAAATTATGTTGCGCTGTCGACATGTCCTTCCCCCGTCCTCCGCGTTTATGGATATACCGGGGTGAACGTCAGACCCGTCGTTTCATCCCAGCCCATCATCAAGTTCAAGTTTTGAATCGCCTGTCCGGCTGCCCCTTTAACCATGTTGTCTATGACGGAAATGATCGTCAAGCGACCTGTACGCGAATCGAGCGAAAGCCCGATATCACAATAGTTGGAGCCGAACACTTCTTTCGTCCCCGGGTACTTGCCCTTGTCGCGAATTCGCACGAACGAGCGTCCCTCGTAATAACTCCGGAACAAGTCGAAAATTTCGTCCTCGCTGCGCGCTTGCTTCAAGTTCACGTAGATCGTCGACATAATGCCGCGCGTCATCGGCACCAAATGCGTCGTGAACGTAATCGTCGCTTCTTCGCCGGCCAAACGTCCGATCGCTTGCTCGATTTCCGGCGTATGCTGATGACGGTTCACCTTATAAGCCAGAAAATTTTCATTAATTTCCGCGTAATGCACAACTTGGCTGAGTCCGCGCCCCGCGCCCGACACCCCCGACTTCGCGTCGACAATGATCGACTTCAAGTCAATCCAACGCTTGGCTGCAAGCGGAGCAAGCCCAAGAATGGTCGCCGTCGGGTAGCAACCCGGGTTGGAGATGAACTGCGCCCCGGGCACGTCTGCACCGAACAGCTCGCACAAGCCGTATACCGCTCTATCTAAATACGACGCATCCGCCGGTTTATGCTTATACCATTGCTCGTACACCTGACCGTCCTTCAAACGGAAATCGCCCGACAAGTCGATGACCTTCAGCCCTGCATCCAGCAGCTTCGGCGACAAGTCGATGCTGACGCCGTGCGGCGTTGCGAGAAACACAACGTCTGCTTTACCGCGGATGAGCTCAATGTCGATACCGTCCAGGCGCTCGGTCACGATCTGATTCAAATGCGGATATCCGTCCGCAATCGGCGCCCCGGAGGCAGACGACGAGATTACGGAAGTGATTTCCACATAAGGATGCGCAAGTAAAAAGCGAATGAGTTCCACACCGCCGTAACCGGTCGAACCGACGATAGCCGCTCTTAATTTCGTAGACATAGCCGTCCCTCCACTTAAAAAACTATGTATTATTATACATTCGAAGGTATAAAAATTCAATTTCTTTTTTCCCAACTTTTTTCATCGTAACCCAATGTCCGGCAGGGCGCAAGCCACTCTTACCCATGGCCGCCTCATTCATTCGTTAAGCCTGCCCCGCGATTTTGAACCCTTCGCCGAGCACCTCGTTTGTATCGCTCAAGATGACGAAGGCGCCGGGATCGACCGCCCGTACAAGCTCCTTCAACCGGGTCACTTCCGTTTGGCCGACAACGACCATAAGTACCGTACGCGCCTCCCCGGTGTATCCGCCGGTTGCATGCAATTTCGTCAAACCGCGGTCCAGCTCGTATAAAATCACCTCGCGAATGTCCTCGGCCGCCTCCGAAATAATAAACGCCACTTTCGAATAACTTAGCCCCAACTGCACGACATTGATCGTTTTGCTGGTGACGAACAAGCCAATTAACGCATACATCGCATTCTCTGGCGAAATGAAGATGCCTGCCGCGACGATGACCGCCCCGTCGAGCAGCGCCACGCACAGCCCGAATCCGATTCCCGTATACTTATGTAAAACTTGCGCCGCCACCGAAAAACCGCCCGTCGAGCCGCGTCCCCGATAAACAAGCCCAATGCCTACCCCGAGCAGAATCCCCCCATATATACTGGCCAGCAGCACATTGCTTGTGAGGGAAGGCACGTTCCGCGTGACAAGGACCAGCAGCGGCAGAAGGACGGAGCCGATTGCCGTTTTGATCCCGAAGTTTCGCCCCAGCAGCAGCACCCCTATAAGAAACAAGGGAATATTCAGTCCCCACTGCGTAAATGCCGGCTCGACGCCAAACAGCTTTTGGACGATAATGCTTATGCCCGTTACGCCGCCCGAAGCCAACTGATTGGGATAAAAAAACAGATTGAAGCTTAGAGCGATCATGGAAGAACCGATCGCCAGCAGCATAAATTCCCAAGCCCTCCGCCACCCGCCCCGAAGCGCTTGGCGTCCTTTACGGCGATTTCGCCGCAAACGATCCGCTCTGGGTCCGAGCGGTTGGGCTGGAGCCGCCTGTGCATCCGCTTCCAGCTCCGGATTGGCCGAGAGCTCTTCCCACGGCCGGTTGTTCGACTCGTCCTTCTTCGCTTTCTTGCTTTTCTTCCGTTCGCTTCGTTTTTCCAAGGTCGTCACCCCGTTCCACGCGAAAAATCCTACACGTCAGCATCCGCCCCGTCGGCTTTATCCTTCCTCGGAGGCCGGACGACATCGCCCATTCCAAGCGGTTGCTTTCATGTAGGATCAGCTGGGTATCCCGAAATTATGTTGCGCTTAGCTATCTTTCGAAGGTTTCGCGATCTGCTGGCGCAAGTAGGCGTCGATGAACATATCCAGCTCGCCGTCCATAACAGCGCCCACGTTGCCCGTCTCCGCTTGCGTCCGATGGTCTTTCACCATGCTGTACGGGTGGAAGACATACGAACGAATTTGGCTGCCCCACGCGATATCGGACACTTCGCCGCGAATCTCCGCAAGATGCTTTTGCTGCTCCTCGATCTTCTTCTCGTACAGCTTCGAGCGCAGCATCTTCATCGCGCGTTCGCGGTTCTTGATCTGCGAACGCTCCGTCTGGCAGCTGACGACGACCCCCGTCGGTATGTGCGTAATCCGCACCGCCGAATCGGTCGTGTTGATGTGCTGTCCGCCCGCACCGGAGGAACGGTACGTATCCACCTTAAGGTCCTCGGTTCGGATCTCGACCTCGACATCGTCGTCAATCTCCGGCATGACATCGCAGGACACGAACGACGTATGACGCCTGCCTGAAGCGTCGAACGGCGAAATCCTTACGAGCCTGTGCACGCCCTTCTCCGCCTTCAAGTAACCGTAGGCGTTGTAACCTTTAATCAGCAGCGTCACGCTCTTGACCCCCGCTTCATCACCGGGCAAATAATCAAGCACTTCCACCTTGAAGTCCCGCTTCTCCGCCCAGCGACGGTACATCCGCAGCAGCATCTCCGCCCAGTCCTGCGACTCGGTGCCACCCGCGCCCGGATGCAGCTCCAGAATCGCATCGAGCTTGTCGTAAGGCTGGCTCAGCAGCAGCTGCAGCTCGAACGCTTCAAGCTTCTTCACCAGCGCGGCGATTCCCGACGTGATGTCGCCAACCATGCTCTCATCCTGCTCTTCCTGCAGCAGCTCGACCAGCACTTCGAGATCCTCATATTCGCTGGCAAGCGCCTGGAACTGATCGACACCGCCCTTGACGGCGTTCATCTCGGCAATCAGCTTCTGCGCCTTTTCGTTGTCATCCCAGAAATCAGGCGCCGACATCTTCTCTTCGTAATCGGCAATTTGCTCCAGCTTCAGATCTAAGTCAAAGAGACCCCCTAAGCTCAGCCAATCGTTTGGCCGTTTCTTGTAAATCCCGCTTCACATCTGCTTCTAACATATCTCATCGCACCTCTTATGCTTAATTTTGTTTGTCCTCGTGGAAAAAGGAGACCGGAGCCACGGCCCGACCTCCCCTTTCTATTCGCTGCATCAATCGCGGCTTATACGCCGTGACACTGCTTATATTTCTTCCCGCTGCCGCACGGACACAAATCGTTGCGGCCAATAACGTCCTTGTTGACGATCGGCTTCTTGACCGCAGGCTCGGCATTCGTCGCAATCTCATGCTCATCGATGACCGCTTCGCGTACCAGGTTCGTCTCCACGTGCGCCTTCATAACGTACGTCGCAACTTCTTCCTGGATGCTCTGAACCATCTCCTGGAACATCTCGTAGCCTTCGAACTGGTATTCACGCAGCGGGTCCGTACCGCCGTATGCACGGAGATGGATGCCTTGACGCAGTTGATCCATCGCATCGATATGGTCCATCCACTTGCTGTCTACGGCGCGAAGCACCACGACCTTCTCGAATTCACGGAAAAACTCCTCGCCGATCTGCTTCTCCCGCTCTTCATACAGACGCGTAACCAAATCCTTGATGTATTGAATAATATCTTCCTTCTCTTTGCCCCACAGCTCATCAGCCGTCAGTTGGCCTTCATGAAGGAACGTACCGTTGCCGAAGTCGACAATCGCTTGCAAATCCCACTCTTCCGGCACCAGATCGTCCGGGCAATGCGCTTCCACGATCCGGTCGATGACCGGCAGCATCATGCCGAGCACGATGTCGCGGATATTTTCCGATTCAATGACCTCGCGGCGCTGCTTGTAAATAATTTCCCGCTGCTGATTCATCACGTCGTCATACTGCAGGACCACTTTCCGCACATCGAAGTTGTTGCCTTCCACCCGCTTCTGCGCGGATTCGATCGCCCTGGAGATCAGCTTGCTCTCGATCGGCTGATCTTCCTCGAAGCCAAGGCGATCCATCATGCCCATGATGTTCTCGGCTCCGAAGCGGCGCATCAGCTCATCCTCCAGCGACAAGTAAAACTGGGAAGAACCCGGGTCGCCTTGCCGTCCGGCACGACCGCGCAGCTGGTTGTCGATCCGTCGGCTTTCATGACGTTCCGTACCTATAATATGCAGACCGCCGAGCTCCGCCACTCCTTCGCCGAGCGTGATGTCCGTACCGCGGCCGGCCATGTTGGTGGCGATCGTTACGGCGCCCGGTTGACCGGCGCGGGAGACGATCTCCGCTTCTTCAGCGTGATACTTGGCGTTCAAAACTTTATGCGGCACGCCTTTTTTCTTCAGCATCTCGGACAAGCGTTCGGAGTTCTCGATCGAAATCGTACCGACCAGCACCGGCTGCTTTTTTTTGTGACGTTCCACGATCTCGTTCACAACCGCACGAAATTTGCTGGCTACCGACTTGTATACAACGTCCGGCAAATCCTGACGGATCATCGGCCGGTTCGTCGGCACGACAATGACATCGAGGCCGTAAATTTTCTTCAGCTCTTCTTCTTCCGTCTTCGCCGTACCGGTCATCCCCGACAGCTTGCGGTACATCCGGAAGTAATTCTGCAGTGTGATCGTTGCCAGCGTCATCGACTCGTTCTGTACCTGCAGCTTCTCCTTCGCTTCGATCGCCTGATGCAAACCTTCGCTATAGCGACGGCCGACCATGAGGCGGCCCGTAAATTCGTCAACGATGACGATCTCGCCTTCCTGCACGACGTAATCGACGTCCAGCCGCATAATTGCGTGGGCTTTCAACGCTTGTTGAATATGGTGGTTCAAGGTTACATGCTCATGATCGAACAAGTTTTCGATGCCGAACGCTTTCTCCGCCTTCGCCACGCCTTCTTCGGTCAGCGACACACTGCGCAGCTTCACGTCGATGATATAATCCTCTTCTTCCTTCAGCTTGCTGACGAAGTGATCGGCCATGTAGTACAAGTCCGTCGACTTGGCGGCTTGTCCGGAAATAATGAGAGGTGTCCGGGCTTCGTCGACGAGGATCGAGTCCACCTCGTCAATGACCGCATAATAAAGCGGCCGCTGCACCATCTGCTCTTTATACACGACCATGTTGTCGCGCAAGTAGTCGAAGCCGAATTCATTGTTCGTTCCGTACGTAACGTCGCATGCATAAGCATGCTGCTTTTCCGCATGCGAAAGCTGCGGCAGGTTAACCCCGACGGTCATCCCGAGAAATTCGTATATTTTGCCCATCTCGGCGCTATCGCGCGTCGCCAAGTAGTCATTGACGGTGACTACATGCACGCCTTTGCCCAGCAGGGCATTCAAATAAACCGGCAGGGTGCCTACCAGCGTTTTACCTTCCCCTGTCCGCATCTCCGCAATGCGCCCTTCGTGCAGCGTCATGCCCCCGATCAGCTGCACATCGTAATGACGCTTGCCGAGTACGCGTTTGGACGCCTCCCTAACAACGGCGAATGCCTCCGGCAGCAAGTCGTCGAGTTCCTCGCCCTTTTCCAGCCGTGCGCGAAACTCTACCGTTTTGTGCCGTAGCTCCTGGTCCGATAACACCTCAATGCTAGGCTCCAGCGAGTTGATATACTCAACGGCTTTCCACATCCGTTTCAATTCACGTTCATTCGAATCCCCAAAAATCTTCTTCACGAGTCCTAGCATGCTGCTAATCCCCTTCCTTTATCGAACCGTAATCCATAGACTAAATTGTAGCAGTTTGCGCCAGCCATCGCAACAAAACACTGGAATTAACACCATTGGATTAGTATCCCACATCCCGCCCAATTTACTTACGACGTCTTTATCGCCCAAGCATAGAACGGCTCTTAAAGTTCTGGCATGGAAGTCACACCCTTTAAACGCATGCGGCCCGAAAAAGTTTCAGTACGCCTCGATGCTGGAGCTTCCCGAACTTTCCAAGATAAAAAAGAGCCCGCCTGAACGGGAGCGGCATCCAGGGATGCACGCTTCAGCGATCAGGCAAGCTCGGTTGTTTGCATGGGGTTAGAACGGCATTAAAGCGCCGGTTCGATGAGCCCGTATTTGCCATCGTTGCGCTTGTACACAACATTGACTTGAGATGTGTCGGAATTTGCAAAAACAAAGAAATTATGGCCAACCATGTTCATTTGGAGAATCGCTTCGTCAATATCCATGGGCTTTAACGTAAACCTCTTCGTTCGGACAAGTTCGAATTCTTCCTCTTCATCAAGGACCGCCGCCGCACTCTGCTCGGAGCCGGAGCGGAACAGATCCTTCAGTCCTCCAGCTTGACGCACCTTGCGGTTCGCCTTCGTTTTCGCTTTGCGGATTTGACGTTCCAGCTTGTCAACGACCAGATCGACTGCCGCATACAGATCGGCGTGCTTCTCCTCCGCCCGCAGCATAAACCCGGTGAGCGGCACCGTGACCTCCACGGTTTGCATGCCTTTAACGACGCTTAACGTTACATGAACTTCAGATGTAGGGGGAGCTTCAATGTACCTTTCCAGCCTGCTCAGCTTTTTCTCAACATGGTCTCTTAATGCTTCCGTTACCTCGATGTTTTCACCACGAATGTTGAATTTCATGTACTACTCCTCCTTTCATTCCTACGCTATACTATATTCCCCTTCGCCCATTAAAAATCCTGCAAAATCTCGATTAAAGTTTACAAAATATTTAAATAATTTTATGTGCATACTAAAAGTATAAGTAAAACCCTTCATTAAAGCCCTTTCAAAAAAAAGAACACCCCGAATTTCTTCAGAGTGTTCTTCTTATCGCTGCTACATTCCCCCAAAACCATAACCATCTATGCTAGCGGCCTTGCGGACCGCGGATGATTACAACTTGACGACGTTAGCTGCTTGAGGACCACGTGCGCCCTCTACGATATCAAACTCAACGGATTGGCCTTCTTCCAATGTTTTGAATCCATCAGTTTGGATAGCGGAGAAGTGTACGAATACGTCGCCACCGTCTTCACGCTCGATGAAACCGTAACCTTTTTCTGCGTTGAACCATTTAACTTTACCTTGCATGCCAAACATTCCCTTCATCATCAAATAACTGCAAGCTTTAGCCTACATTTCGAATATATCACTCCCTCAACATCCATGTCAATCCAAGTTCCACCATGTTAGCAAAATATTTAGAAAATTCGTGTATTAACATGAGGTTAACAAATTTCTACAATTTATTCACAACGAAAAACCTTGTCCTGTCGCGGTTTTCCGACATTTTCCGCAAAGTTATCAACAGAGTTATGCACATTGTCCACAGGGGTCGGTGAATGAAAGCAACAAAGAAGCGACCTTTCACTTAAACAATGAATAGTCGCTCCTGTAACAAGTAGGGATTACTTGCGCTTATCAATAAAGACGCTATCGATCGTATAGCTGGCTTCATAACCGTTTTTTTGGATCTTACCCGACATAACTTTATTCATTCCTGCCTGTGCTTTTTCTTTTATTTCTAAAAACTTAGACATTACAAGCTCGTCATATTGTAATATACGGTCTATGGAGTTCCTATAGTTTTCTTTTTCCGCCAAAGACAACTTCTCATTTAAAATACAACGAATGAGTGTCTCCCTTCTAGACAGAAAGGCCTCTACCACACTCGTATCGTCAACATCCATTTTCGAAATAAATGAAACAGTCTCTTGTTCAAGAGCCTGGATTAATTTATCCAAGCTTGCCATGATTATTTGCCCCTGCCTTTGCCACTTGGGCCCAGGTTTCCTTTAGATCCACCAAATAACTTAACACTTCTTCAGCAGGTAACTGATCTTTTTTTATGTTAGCTTGAATCAATAGATGGTTAAAATACTCGTATAATCTGAGCAGGCTCTCAGATATCGATGAATTTCTGTCGAGAGTAATAATGAATTCATTAATGATATCTTGCACTTTACCGAGCGCGTAGTTGGCTAACTCATAATCCTTTTGCGCAATTGCATCAATTCCTTGTTTACAGAATCGTATGGCTCCGTCACAAAGCATAAGCAATAATTGTGCAGGTGTTGCCGTTTGTACGGTGGTTTCTAAATATTTGTTTCTCTGTGTTTGCAGCATACGAACACCTCCAAAATTTATCCCGCACTAAAAGCATTTGATAATTGAGTTGATTGAGCATTATATCGTTGCATAGCTGTTTCCATCGCAGTAAATTTACGGTAATAGTTTTTCTCCACCTCAACAAGCCTTTGATTACCTGCATCTAATTCTTTGTTTAGCCTTTCCATCTGCAACCCCAAAATGCTGCTATCACTTAATAGGGAAGACGTACCCGCTTTCTGTTTTATTTCCTTCATAGCATCATCAATTGCCGTGTAGATTCTTTCAGCAACACCGATGTCATTGCCTTTAGGGTCTCCATTGCCATTGGCTGAGATCAAACCTATGAAAGCCTGGGGATCCTTCTCAATAGCTTCTTTCAGTTTCTCCTCATTCTCGAGATAAAGTTTTCCATTTTCCTGATAATTTCCTGTAACTATACCTATCGAAGACAACGTATTATATTTTGATGATCCATTATCTACTCTAGCGATAATGGCAGATCTCATCTTGCTTATCAACTTGGTTAGAATTGAATCATCCTTAAGCGTGCCACTCTGTGCCTTTTCTTCCCAAAGCTCGATTTCTTTGTCCTTCATATCTTTTTTCTGTTCATCGGTCAATGGAGGGAAATCACGATATCGTTTCTCAGAGACTTTGTCTTGCAAGGTTTTTAACATCTCGTTGTAATCCTTGATAAACCCTTTTACCGTTTCCAAAATTTTATCAGTATTTGTCGAAGTCGATATAGTGGTACCCGTATAAGTAGCTGGATTGTCAGCATCTGTTCGGTTACTAGCCTTCTTTACGGTAATATCTAACCCGTTGATACGGAACGTATTACTAGTCCGTTTAATCAGCATATCATTAACATATACTTCAGCATCGACGGCAGACTTTTCTTGAGGATTTGCGTCCGGAGTTCCATTTCCATCGGTATCATAAGGACCCGTTTTTAATTTCAAGGAATCTTCCAACAAACTACCGTCAAACGTGATCTTGTCCTCTGCTCCTGATGCGCCGTTTACTTTGCCTGTTTGTTTGGCTACCAAAGATACTTTTCCGGTGCTTGCGTCGTAAAAAGCGGATACGTTCGTTTCCCTACTAATTCGTGACAATATAGCATTTAATGAATCTTTGCTCGGATCAAAAGCGACTGTTTTTCCATTTATAACTACCGTATTATTCGTGAAGGGAGAAAATAATTTTGTTTTTTGACTATCAAGCGTCGCGTTAGGATCAAATGTAGTGTCTATGGTTATTTCAGACGAACTATAATTGCTGGCTGCCGTCGCCACCGTTTTTACTTTGACAGTCATTTCTCCCGGTTGAGCATCCCCCGTTGGAACTACAGAAATTGCCTCAGTATCACCGCCAAGATCAGCTTTTCGAGCAGACAAATTCCCTTCCAGCTTACTATTAAATAACTTGTTATTACGGTAATCGTATAGCTTTGTATTCATATCGAGCAAAGACTGCCTCTGCCACTCTACCGTTTTTTTCTTTTGAAATATTTTGTCGACGGGAGCTCGCTGAGCAGTCATTAATTGTTTAATCACCGTATCTGTATCTAAACCAGACGCTAGCCCCGATAATCTCATAACCATTTTATTTTCTCCTCCCTATATCCAATAATTATCTCTTTTCGTCAATAAGTATGCCTGCCATCTCCCAAATTTTCGCAATAAAATCCAGACTTTTTTCCGGGGGAATTTCCCTTATTACTGTACCCGTTTCTTTGTCTAATACTTTTACCATGATTTGTTTCGTTTTATCATGAACATTAAATTCGAGAGTTGTGTATGGACCTCGTACCGCCTTAACAGCTTTTTCTATAGCCTTAACCAGTTGCTCATCACTGATGGATACATGCTCACCCTTAAGCTCTAAACTCTTGATCTCTTCTATTGAATTCACAGAATGAATAACTGCCGATCCATCACCAGAACTGGAAGCTTTCTTGACACGCGGATAGTTAGTTGTGTTATCACTACGAGAATTTATTGCATCCACTTTCTCCCACCCCCGCATTTGAAAAAGTATATTAATTTATATATCGGCGTCAGATACTAAATGCTTTATAGCCATTTGTTATATTAGTCAAGTTGTTTATATAGAAAAAGAGACCCTATAACATGAGGCCACTGAAGAACTTGTGTTTTTTTCAAATGGCCGGAAAGATCCAATCAAAAAGAAGACATTCCACCCAGATATTGGGTTTAATGTCTTCTTTTTTTGTCGTTATTCGATTATGTTCCCCTTTATCTTTACTCAGCTATCTTCAATATTCGTTTTAGGTTCACGGCAAATATGGCCATCGCACCTTGCAACTGCATTCCAAGCAGACCCGAGGATGTGGCGACATCATACCCGTGTCCATGTTTGAGTTCACTGTTCTTCGCTTCAATTTTGTAGCGTTCCTTGGATTTTGCCTTGAAATACTCCGTTTCCTGGAATAACATTTGTTCCGAGTGTTCTTCGGATTTAATGGTCACGGAGTAGGTCTTGGTTTTGGCTCCCTCTTTGTAGCAGCCTTCTTTAAGCGGGCAATGCTTGCATTTCTCTACATCAAAATAGTAGGTATCTTGCTGGTTCTTACCTTCGCCCTTCTTCCCCTGACGGGCTTTTCGGATAGCCATATGACCCGCCTTACACACGTACATGCCTGCATCCTTGTTGAATAGAAATTCGTCTTCTTTCTTCCGGTTGCCTTGCGTAATGAGTGGGTTGAGTTTCGCTACAAGCTCAATTTCATTCTTTTTCGCGTATGCGAGATTATCTTTTTCGGAATAGGCGGTATCGCCGATGACTGTTTGGACTTGCATGCCGGCCGCCTGGCTTTTCTCGATTAGAGTCTGCAATTGCTTGCCGTCATTTTTCTCACCTGTGGGATCACGGCTGCCGTTATGATACGTTCCTCGGTCATGGCCAGATGCGTCTTGTATCCAAAGAAGGCAGAGTCTGCACTTTTGTGTCCTAGTTGTGCATCCGGATCGGCCGTTAAACGAAGCTGCTCGACGTCATCCTCGACCGTTTCCTTCAGCAGGTTAAGCGGCTCCAATACTTTCGGCACTTGTGCGATTCCGGACTCCGTCTCGATGAATGCGATGAGCTTCTGGCAATACGTGATCTCGTCCTCGAGCGTGTCGTTTGTGTTCTTTGCCAGCATTTTAGCTTTGACCGTTTCGTTTATGGAGTAAACGGCTTTCCGCAGTTTACGCGCTTGATCTTGCAGGATCTCTCGCGGCGACTTCTGGTTGTAACGTGCTTTCGTATGCGTGGCATCCACAATAATGGATGTGCTCTTCAAGATGTTCTTTTCGATGGCGAGTTCCACCGTCTTGCCAATAAGCATGTCCAATAGGCTAATGTCCTTTAACCGAAGCTTACGGAATTTCGTCAGGGAACTCGGATCGATTACCGGATCTTCCGGCGCCATGCCGAGGAAATATTCAAACGACAAGTCGTACTTAGAACGCTCGACAATATCTGCGTCAGATAGCTCAAAAATGGCCTTCAGCAACAAATACTTAAACATGCGAACTGGGTCAATTGCGTTCCGTCCATTGTTCAAACAATATTTTGCTTCCAGTTCCTCGTATATGAAGGTGAAATCCACCAGATCGTTAATTTGACGGAGCATATTGTTCTTCGGCACGACAATGTCATACAGCGCCGCATAAGGACTCAGAACTAAAGTTTGTTGTTGTCGAATCATCCGCACTCACCTGCTTTTCGTGATGACTCCATTATACGGCAAAAAAGGCACAGCCTCTTCAATTTTCTTGAAGGTCTGTACCCTTTTCTAAAAGATGGACTTTTTCAGTGGCCTCGTAAATCTAAGGTCTCTCTTTGTTTGATTAGAATTAACGGAGAAGTTGAAGAACGCCTTGTGGTTGTTGGTTAGCTTGAGCCAACATAGCTTGTGCTGCTTGTGCAAGAATGTTGTTCTTCGTTTGTTCCATCATTTCTTTGGCCATATCCACGTCACGTACACGAGATTCAGCAGCAGTCAAGTTCTCGGAAGAAGTGTTCAGGTTGTTGATTGTGTGTTCCAAACGGTTTTGGTAAGCACCAAGTTTAGAGCGTTCGCCAGAAACTTTTTCAATAGCGGTGTTAATTGTTGTAATTGCAAGGTTAGCATTGGCTTGATTGGAAACATCTACACCAGCTACTCCCAGTGCATTTGCACGCATGTCGTTAATACCAATGCTCATATTTTGGTCTTGGTTAGCACCGATTTGCATTTTTAAAGCATTGTTAGTACCAACTGTAATGGATGTGTCTTGGTCAGCAGCAACAGTAAACTCTAGACCTTGTTGGTTACCAGAAGTGACAGTAATTTTATTTCCAGAAGCAGTATAAGAACCACCAAGTTCAGCTACGCTTAAAACAGCATTTGCACCATTGGAAGTTGTCCCAGGAGTTGAAGAGAATACAGTTCCATCTTGACCACTAGTTGTAATTTGATGATTAGCATCCGCAATGGTGGAAGTAAATGTAAAACCTGTAGTAGTTGCCCAAGTTGCAGATACCCCTGTTGTAGCACTCTTACTATTGAATGCATCCAGTGCATTTTGTACAGTATCTGCTGCTGTAAAGGAGAAAGAAGTTCCATTGATTGTAATAGTACCAGCATTACCTAATGCATTAGTAGTAGCTGTTAAGGAACCAGTACCACTATCTGCTACGTTAGCAGCTACTGCCATAGTAGTGTTAGCTGCAGTAATGTTAAGAGTACCAGCTTGAGTAGATGCGGTACCAGTCAAATTAGTTACAGCATTGTTACTAGCAGTTACAGCAACTCCAGCGCTACCATTTAAAAGTTTTTTAGTGTTGAACTCAGTTGTATTACCAATTCGATCAATTTCTTGAGTCAATTGGTTCATTTCTTTTTGAAGTTCACCACGGTCTGTGTCTGTATTTGAATCGTTTGCAGATTGTACTGCAAGTTCGCGCATACGTTGTAGGATGCTATGAGTTTCGTTCAATGCACCTTCAGCTGTTTGAATCAAAGAGATACCGTCTTGAGCATTCTTAGCACCCATATCCAAACCACGAATCTGACCACGCATTTTTTCGGAGATGGCAAGACCTGCTGCATCGTCACCTGCACGGTTGATGCGAAGACCGGAAGACAATTTCTCGATAGATTTGTTCGTGTTAGCAGCGTTGTTGCTCAACTGACGATACGTGTACCCCTCTACGATATCTCAGAGAGTTCTGGAGGGGGCTACCCAGTGCCGAATGAATTACTTCCTTTGGACTTCTCCCCTATTACCCCCACGATACCAATGAACTAAATTTGTAAGAATGTTGTACGCACATAAATTACGCTTGAAAGTTTTAGCTGTTTACTATTTGCTCCCTCTCCGTTAAATCCCAAAAATTGCGAGTTACCTTCATTATCCTTCTCAAAAAGTATACCTTCCCTTTGTTTGGCATTTCCTAATTTTCAATTCATAATTCCTTTCCGCAACTATTCCAGAAGATACATCCACTATGAATAGTGTAAGAAGTTTTAAAAGAATAAAAAGAACCTATCTCGTTATTTTATCGCGACTACCCCCACCCTTATGCGATAAATCGGGAAAGCTATCTGGTAACGTGCCAGTTGACATATATATTAAGAAAGGTCACGTGTTAAGGCTAGCCACCTTCTTATCAGCTTTACTGCCACTTGTGGCGAAAAATTTTGACGAAAGAAGGTCTTAAACGTGAATAATAACGAATTTAGGTATAACAGGGAAGCAGCAAATAATTACATGGATAAGGTAGCACAAGAAAGCACCTATACTAACTTTCACAATGGCTACACGAAAGTTCCTCATAAACTTCATAGGTGCTTTGGTTTGAGTCAGTATGAAAAGCTAATACTGGTGGATTTAATCGCTTATATGAGCAACAAACACAAGTGCTATCCGACCATTGAAAACATCGCTAGGAACGTTGGTTGCAGTTCCAAATCGGTGGAAAGACACATGCGAGCACTGCAGGAGAAGAAGTTGGTTTTAGTCGGTCAAAGTAGAAAGAACAATGAGTATTACTTACCAGAAAATTTCTACCGCCATCCTTACTTTCTAATGTCTGAGAAGACACATGAATTTGTAGACGGATTAGTAGTCAACGAACGTGAACTAACTAATTGGATTCAAGGTATAGTGGATGGGGAGGAATATGAAGGTTTTATCAAAGAATTAGAGTTCCTAAATAAGCGGCGACTCCCAATCATGAAAAATGAAGAAGCCATACACCTTACGAATTATGCACAATTCCTCCAGAAAGAGTTCAAAAAGAGGTTTCCTTCTATCCAAATTGTGTCGTAATTGTCGGTAAAGTTTTTTTAACAGACTCTCTGACTCAATAACAGTCATAAAGTCTGTGTAGGGGTAAAAAATGAGTGCTCTAGACAATGTGTCCACCCCACTTCCCTTATAGTCTGTTATCAGGTCAAATAGTCTGTTTTTTAGACATAAAGTCTGATATCAAGCGTCTGAGAGTCTCACTAATAATAATCATAAATAATATTCATTAAAACAACCATATAGAAGAGTCATTATAAATAAGAATCAGCAGACCTGCCTGCGGCGGTCAGCATTTTAAAAGAGATTTATTATTCATCGTTTATAAAGGTAGGTGAACTAAGAACATTTTACTTGAAAGTAAAGAGATTCCGCCGCTCCTGCGCACTACGGCGCATAGGTCACGAAAGTTCAATTAGTTCTTCAAGACGTATGTTTAACGTCTTGCAGATAGTTTCTAATGTATCAAAATAAATGCTTGTTGCAGTATTTGAACAAAGGTGACTAATAGTATTGGGACGAAGACCAGTCAAACGAGCCAGTTCTCGTTGTGACAAACCTTTTTCCTCTAATATTTCCTTTAATCGAACTCTAATTGGCATTAATATCCCTCACTTAATAATCCTTCTTATACAACTATATCACTTTATTTACTTACATGTATTGATTGTATCGGAGTAGCGATATATAATTTGTATATAGTTGTATCGGAATAGCGTTACATTAATCAAAATTAACGTAACGGAGGGGGATTTTCAATGAATGTCATCGGTTATATTCGTGTTTCTACTCAAGGACAAGCCAAAGACGGCTATAGTCTCTCTTATCAGCAAGACGAGATTGAAGCATACTGCAAGACACAAGGTTGGAATCTACTTTACGTCTTCAAGGACGAAGGTATCAGTGGGGCTAAGATTGACGAAGACGCTTTAGAAGTGGATAGGGAAGGCTTTCAAGACATGTTAGCCGCCCTCTCTACTCATACCATTGACTATGTTTTAGTCCTCAATACAAGCCGTTTATGGCGGTCAGATATCGTAAATATCGTAAAAGTTCTTGTTCACCGTGAATTTAAGAAGCACGGAGTAGACATTAGAAGTATCGAGCAACCCACATATAGTATCTATAAGAAAGACCCTAACGATTTTCTTATCAATGGTCTTATGGAACTGTTAGACCAATATCAGCGGTTGGAAATCGCCATGAAGCTAGCAAGAGGTAGACGCAAGAAAGCCCAACAGGGCGGCTATTCTGGGGGGAAAGCTGCATTTGGGTATCAAGTAGAGAAGGGAAGCAAAGCCCTTTCTATCTCTCCTACAACCGCTAAAACCGTTCAGAAAGTATTTGAACTACGTACCCAATACCCAACATGGTCTCTTCAACAAATCGCTTCACAACTCAATTTAGAGGGCTACAAAACGGCTCACAACAAAGATTTTACAAAGGTTCAGGTCAAAAGAATTTTGGACCG
>NZ_VIDW01000036.1:0-46970 GCF_006519665.1 Paenibacillus sp. tmac-D7
TCCAAATTCGCTTGTTAGGGGCGCAGCCCCTAAGACCCCATCATCGCGATGCTATCGTTTCGATGATCGAATCGTGTTCAAACTGGTTGTTCATCGCGGCAGCGTTCTGCTTCAAGGAGACATTTATGGAAAGGGGTGATGGTCGATGAGGAAACGTTCGATATCATTTCTGCTTCGCCTGAGTGAAAGCGAACATGCTCGCCTTACTAGAGAAGTGGAAAAAACAGGACTTTCTCGGGAGGCGTACATCCGAGCGCTCATTAATGGATATGTACCGAAGCAGCTGCCGCCACTGGACTACTACGCGATGATTCGTGAGCTGCACGCCATAGGCAATAATCTGAATCAACTGGCTGTGAAGGCACATACGACCGGTCGTCTGGAAAGAGCTGCCTTTCAGGAGGAAGCCGATCACTTGCGCCGTGCTGTTCAGCACATTCAACAGGCGGTAACCGAACCGGAGCGAAGAAGCGAACTACCTTCGATGCATACAAGCGGACATCCGCCGTAAGGGGGCATGACAAATGGCAACGACCGCGATCTGGGATGTGACTGACCGTTTGAAGCGCGTACTGGACTACGCTCGAAATCCCGACAAAACGACACAAGATCGCGCCGAACCAGATAGCTTGCAGCAGGCGCTTGGCTATGCGACAGCGGATGCGAAAACGGAGAGGCAACTGTACGTGAGCGGCATCAACTGCGACCCGCTCACCGCTTATGAGCAAATGCAGCGCACCAAGCGACAATTTCAAAAAACGGATGGCATTGTCGCGTTTCACGGATATCAGTCGTTCGCGCCGGGCGAAGCGACGTCGGAAATTGCCCATGCCATCGGGGTTAGGCTGGCGCAAGAACTATGGGGAGAACGCTTTGAAGTCGTCGTAGCGACCCATCTGGACAAGGGACATTTGCACAATCATTTTGTGTTGAATGCTGTTTCTTTTGTAGATGGCAAGCGGTACTACGACAACAAAGCTTCCTACGCTTTGCTGCGGCAAACGTCCGACCGGCTTTGCCGGGAGCATGCGCTGTCGGTCATTGAACATCCCGAACCAGGTAAAGCTAAGCACTATGGGGAGTGGCAGGCGGAACGCGAAAACAAACCAACTTGGCGGGGATTGATTCGTGAGGACATCGACACCGCCATCGCAGCTTCCATGACAATGACCCAGTTTTTCGCCGCTCTGCAAAAACAAGGGTATGCGATCAAAACCAATGTGAAACATCTGGCAGTGCGTCCGCCCGGCAAGGAGCGCTTCGTCCGCTTGCGCAGTTTGGGATACGAATATACGGAGGAAGCGTTAAAGGAGCGCATCTTGCAAAACCACATGCCGAAGCGCCAGCCCTCACTTCCGCTACCGCGCCGAAAGCGAGTTGTCAGGGTTCGTGGAGTTTGGAGGGCTGGACGTAAATTCAGCGGCTTGCAGGCGTTGTACCTACGCTATTTATATGAAATGGGCATCCTGCCCCGTCAACGTGCGTCCCCGCGAAGGACGCATTTTTTGTTGCGTCAAGACTTGCGCCACTTGACGGTCATCACCGAGCAGACAAGACTGCTGTGTCGCCGCCGCATCACCACGAAGGATGAGCTACTCGCAAATCTCACCGGGCTTCAGGAGGAAATGAAACAAGGGTACAGCGCGCGCAAGGCATTGTACAACCGGCTGCGCCGTTGTAAGCAGCCGGAGCAGCGTGAGGCAATCAAAAGACAAATTGCCGAGGCGACCCGGCAGCTTGCGAAACTGCGAAAGGAGGTGAAGCTTTGCACGGGTATTCTCGCCCGTTCGGAGGGGATGGTCCATTTATTGCGTGAACGTGAACCCGAACATCACATACGAAAGGAGATGAACGCCGATGAGCGGAAACGAAGCGGCCGATCAAGTCGTCAGCATGAGTCTGCGGGGCATCGAGATGGTGGCCAAAATTTCCGGGGAAGGCGCTAAGCATTTGGCGGTGTATTTGTTCGCCGCCTTGCAGGGACAGAAACGGACAAAAGGGCGCATCCGTTTGGAAAGTTTGCTCCGCAGCGGCAAGGAACTCAAGGTGTTTGCCGTGAAAACCGAGGATCTCCCGACTTTTTGTAAGGAGGCCAAGCGGTACGGTGTGCTATATTGCGCGCTACGCGACAAAAAGAACGTGGACGGGCTTTGCGATGTGATGGTGCGTGCCGAAGATGCGTCCAAGATCAACCGGATCGTCGAGCGCTTCAAACTGGCGACGGTAGACACGGCCAGCATCAAACAAGAAATTGCAAATACCCGCAGCGAAAAGCAGCCGGACGAGAGCCAAACTGCGCAAACGCCGGAGTTAAACGGCGAAGCGCCTGAGCGGGAAGGGAGTCCGCCATCTGTCACGGAGGAAGTTCGAGAAGATTTTTTGGACGAACTGCTGGGAAAGACCGAACAGCCGGAGGAGGTTCGGGCAGCAAGCCAGCAACCGGAAGCCGCGCCTCCGGAACCGACTCCCCCGGCAGCCGCACCTTCGGCCGACGAACGAGTGCAGCAGCAGACACCGCTGCCCTCTCCCCCGATGCAGGAGGGAAGAACGATGGAACCGGCCATTCCGTCCGTGCCTATCTCCGGGCACAGCGTCGACAACGTAAGGGATTCGACTGATCGTAAACCGGCGCAGGAAAAGGTGTCGATCCGTCAACTGTTGCGTGAAATTCGTGAAGAAAATCGCGAAGCGGAGAAAAGACGGCGGCAAATGGAGCGTGAGCCGTCTTTGCCTAAACGCAGGGATCGTGGCAAGGCAACATCGGGCGACAAAACGCCAACGCCCACTACCCGGAATCGAAAGCGAGGGAAATCCAAATGAACGAACTGGACGAATTATTCTCTACTCCTTCCATCCAGCGAGAGCAGTCGTTTGACAAGGAAGCGTGGGTTCACCAAAAACAGGAACAGCGGCAGTGGACTTACGACACGATTGATACGACGACGATGACGATTGTTCAAAATGGAGAACAGTTTCAGCGTTATCTGGATGTGCAAAGCCGTTTTGACCGTTACAGTGTCTCCAATGCGCTGCTGATTTTAGCACAACGCCCGGAAGCGACACGCATAGCGGATTTCGAGGGTTGGAAGGAACAAGGCGTATCGATCCGCCGCAAGGAAACCGGTTTTTATATTTTGGAACCGGGCGAGGAATACCGGCGGGAAGATGGAAGCACCGCGACCAGCTACAACCCGAAGAAGATGTTCGATATAGCCCAAACCACTGCAAAGAAACCGGATCAACCGGTCTACCCGGATGATCGCACCCGCATCAAGGCGCTCATGGATCGTGCGCCAGTACCGATCACAATCAGCGATGCGCTTCCTGCGGATGTGCATGCGCTCTACCAACCGGATGTGCGCAACATTGTCATCCGCCGCGGGCTGGCAGCTGGAGACATCTTCCGCGCACTGGCGCAGGAACTGGCGCATGCGGAAATGGATCGCGGCGATAGTCGCTACAGCCGATCAGAATATCAGTTTCATGCCTACAGTGTTGCCTATATCCTTTGCAAGCAGGCTGGAGTTGAAACGACCGCGTTCCGGTTTGACCGGGTGGCAGAACGGTTCAAAGACATGGAGCCGCAGCCGATTCGTGCGGAATTGACGACGATGAAAGAAGCTTCGCATACGATTTCCCGGCGTATGCACCGCATACTGAACCCGCAGCGGCAACCTTCGCAACCAGGTCGAACCGATCCTACCCGCTAAGGAGCGTGAGGAACCATGAAAACGGAAGAACGCATACTCAGTCTCGACCACTACGAGCATGGCATTGTCATCAACGCGTTGAATAAGCTGCGTAATGACTTGATAGGCGAGCGGCGGCCGACCGATGCGGTGGACGATCTGCTACTGAAAACGTTGGATGCGCCCTATCAAAGAATGAAACGCCGGAGTCGCCATGAAACGCGCTAAAGCCGCAAGGAGTCAACTTGTACTCGTTGCGGTTTTTTTTATTCCCGTCATATGGGTGGCGCTGCTCGTCGCCCCGGCGTTATCTGGGGGATTGCCTGCAATCCTGCTTCATCTAAGCGAGGCGAATCCCTTTCAACTCCAGTGGGTTGAGGATTCAATCCGAAGCCTGCTCGTCTGTACGCTGGCTTATGGGCTGGCGGTTGGCGCGTATCTGGCTTCGCCGCGTAATTATCGTCGCCGCGAAGAACATGGCAGCGCCAAGTGGGGCAAGGCGAAACCGATCAACGCCAAATACCAGAGCAAGCAAGCGGAGCAAAACAAAATATTGACGCAGCACGTGCGCATCGGTCTAGATGGACGCAAGCACCGCCGTAATCTGAATGTTCTCGTCGTAGGGGGTTCCGGTTCCGGCAAAACGCGGTTTTATGCGAAGCCGAACGTGATGCAGGCGCACACCTCATATGTCGTACTTGATCCGAAAGGCGAAATATTGCGTGACACCGGTCATTTGCTTCAGACGAAAGGGTATGACATTAAAGTGTTGGATTTGATTCATCCGCACCGTTCCCACGGCTATAACGCTTTCTCCTATTTGCAGGATGATAAGGATGTGCTAAAGCTGGTCACCAATCTGATTCGCAACACGACGCCCAAAAACAGCAATACGAACGATCCCTTTTGGGAACGTTCTGAAACCGCCTTGCTGGAAGCGCTCATGCTGTACTTGCTCTATGAAGCGCCGCCGGAGGAGCAGAACTTCCCGATGATTATGGAAATGATTGCTGCTGCCGAGGTTCGGGAAGAAGACGAAACGTACCAAAGCCCGCTAGATGAATTGTTCGAGCGGCTTGCCATGCGCGACCCGGAACATCTCGCCGTCAAGCAATACAACATCTTCAAGCTGGCTGCGGGCAAGACAGCCAAATCCATTCTGATCGGACTTGGCGTGCGATTGGAAAAATTCAATTTGCACAGCATTGCCGGAATGAGCCTGGTCGATGAAATGGACTTGCCACGTATCGGCACCCGGAAGACGGCGCTATTTGCCGTCATCCCCGACAACGACAGCAGTTTCAATTTTATCGTGGGCATGCTGTACACGCAGCTTTTTCAATGCCTCATGTACGAAGCGGACTACCGTTACGGCGGCCGTCTACCAGTGCATGTGCATTTTGTCATGGACGAGTTCGCGAATGTCGCCCTGCCCGATGAGTTCGACAAGCTGCTCTCAACGATCCGCAGTCGGGAAATATCGGTGTCTATCATTTTGCAAAACTTGGCACAGCTTAAAGTGTTGTACAAGGACGCATGGGAATCCATCGTCGGCAACTGCGATCTGTTCCTGTATCTGGGCGGCAATGAACAATCCACGCACAAGTATGTGTCGGAGCTACTTGGCAAAGAAACTATTGATACGAACACCTACGGCCAAAGTAAAGGACGCAGCGGCAGCTATTCCATCAACTACCAGCAGTCTGGCCGGGAATTGCTTACCCCTGATGAAGTGCGACTCCTTGATAATCGTTATGCGCTGCTGTTTATTCGTGGGGAACGACCGGTGCTTGATGACAAATACGAGGTACTGCGCCATCCTCATATCGCGCTGACGACAGACGGCGCAGGTCAGGCGTACCAGCACGGCGGTACGGAGCATGCGCTCGATTGGAGGACGGTGCAATTGGATGAGAACGGTGAATATGAGCTTTTGTCAGAGGAAGAACTGGAGGCATTATTTTTACATGAAGGGATGGATCGCGTTTGAAACGTAAAACGAAATGGCTGATTGCTTTCTACATGATGACGGTGCTGTTCGGGACGATGCTAGTTTCCACCGCCTATGCCCAAAGCGACCCGATGACGACAGTCAACAACTTGTCCAATTTTATCTTCGGGTTGATTCGCGCGGTCGGCATGATTATTTTGGGGTTTGGCGTTGTGCAGATCGGCTTGTCGCTCAAGTCGCATGACCCTTCGCAGCGAGCGAATGGTTTTTTAACCTTGGCCGGGGGCGTCATCATCACGTTTACCAAAGAGATTTTGGACCTGATCACAGGTTAAGCCATGGAGGATGAGGAATGAGCCGACGCCCGTTCCTCCCTCGACAGAAGGGTGAGCGTATGTCGAAAAACAGTTGGATTGCAGATAATTTGGAGAATGCTCTAGATACCTGGGAGCAGAAAATGAATGAAATCTGGCACCTTGTTACCCAGTCACCAGTCGATTTCAAGGGGGGCACCATTTGGCGCATCATCACGGATATTCACGGCGCGTTACAGGCAACGGGACTGGCGCTGCTGGTTTTATTTTTTGTCGTCGGTGTGATGAAAACAGCGGGTAATTTTGCCGAACTGAAGCGGCCGGAGCTGGCGGTCAAGTTATTTGTCCGATTTGTGCTGGCCAAGGCAGTTGTCACCTATGGTTTGGAACTGATGATGGCTCTGTTTACGATTGTGCAGGGCATCATCTCGACGATGATGTCCCGTTCGGGGTTTGGTGCGGTGGATGGCATGTCGCTGCCGGACACGATTACCCAGGCGATCGAAGATGTCGGGTTTTGGCAAAGCATACCACTCTGGGTCGTCTCTTTGCTGGGCAGCCTGTTTATTACCGTTCTGTCCTTCATCATGATTCTTTCTGTGTACGGGCGTTTTTTTCGGATTTATCTGTATACAGCGATTGCTCCGGTTCCGCTCGCCTCATTCGCTGGCGAGCCGAGCCAGAGTATCGGCAAATCATTTTTGAAAGGATATGCAGCCGCCTGTATGGAAGGGGCGATCATCGTGCTGGCGTGCATCATCTACGCGGCGTTTGCCAGCGCGCCCCCGGCTGTCGAAGCTGGCTCTGGCGCGGTCACGATGGTATGGACGTACATCGGAGAACTCATTTTTAACATGCTGGTCTTGGTCGGCACGGTGAAGATGGCCGACCGGGTCGTTCGGGAGATGATGGGTTTATAGGCGGGAATTATTGGATGGCGGTCAGAAACAGCTTCAGCAGCGCCAGCGAGTCTTTGCGCTGTTTGTCTGTGCATTGCTGGAGCGCGGCCATAATCAGCTCAATTTCATTGGAAGGTTCAGCGTAAACGTTTTGTAGCAGCAAATCATTCGGAGACAGTTTCAGCACATGACAGATGCTGAGCATCGTTTCTATCGACATGCCGGCTTTCCCCCGCTCAATGTCCGCGCAAAACCGGGGAACACGCCCGATCTGCTCGGCCAGTTGCTCGCGTGACATGCCCCATGCTTCTCTCCGTTTGCGTATCCGCTGGCCTACTATTTTTTTATCGTAAACGTGCATCGCTTGTCATCTCTTTCCGAATAGGAGTTCATAGTTCCTATTATGGACAAGCACAGAATTGACTTACATGAGTTTTGAAATTACTATCAGGGGGGGCTAAAAACTCATATCCAGATATGTTAATCGGTAGCCCATCTGAAAACAAGGCGGTGGAAGAATGAGCAATCTATTGCGTAAATTGGAGAAAGAACGACAGGAGCTGAACAAGCTAGGCGAGCAGTCATTGAAGCAATCCATTCGATTATCCGACAACCAGGAATTGCAGGAGCAAAGTCGCAAAGTGGATGAATTGCTCGTTCGTTATGAGCGTACCCGACGCAAACGGCATCGGAGACATGGTAGATGAGAGGTGTGGGCAAACGATGAAATTTCCGCCATGGTTCAGAGAAGCGATTCAAAAACGGCTAGACAATGTATCCGATCTTATTGAAAATCACTCCGAACTTAGCCGCATTCGGGAAAACGAAAGAAAAGCATTTGAACGCTTATTCGCGGGCATGGACATCGGGCGCATGCCGGAATTTGCGGGTTGGGAAGATTGTCAGCACCTCAAGCAAGCAATTATGAATGAATGGCTATATCTGCAAGGTCTGAAAGATGGCATACAGCTTGCGTCCGCGTTATCGAGTCATCTTCATCCGTTCGATGAGCAGGGCTTCGCCAACATAGATAGTCGCCAGCCCGATGCACGGGCGGCAGATTCGGGAGGTCCTACACATGGAAGTCAAAATTAACCGGGAAATCCGGGAATATACCGAGAGCTTGTTTTTTGGACTGTCCTTGCGGCAGTTCTTTTTTTCAGTATTGGCCGTTCTGGTGGCAATTGGCTTGTACTTTGCTTTGCGAGACCGCTTCGGCGTGGAGACGCTCAGTTGGATGTGCATTCTGGGAGCCGCCCCCTGCGCCGCGCTCGGGTTTATTCACTACCACGGCATGACGGCAGAGCAGCTTCTGTGGACGTATGTAAAATCCGAATTTCTCATGCCCAAACGGCTGGTTTATCGCGCGACGAACATTTACTACGAGGTGCTGCATAAGTATGTCCAGCAGCGTGAGCAAGGAGAGTGAAGCTCGTGATTAAAACGCTTAAACGAATTATCAAGCAAGACAAGGAACGGTTCGCCATTCCGAAGGGTGTCCAGCAAGTCATCCCGATTCGTGCCATCTGGCCGGATGGGATTTTTTTTGTGGGCAACAAGTTTTCTAAGTCGTACCGATTTGAAGACATGAACTACGCTGTCGCCTCCAGAGAAGACAAGGAAGCAATGTTCCTAGCCTATTGCGAACTGCTTAATTCTCTCGATAGCGGCGCGACGACGAAAATCACGATTCATAACCGACGTTTAAATCGGCTGGACGTGGAAGACACCTTGCTGATCCCCCATCGTCAGGACGGACTTGATGGATACCGCGAGGAATACAACCAGATGTTGCTCGACAAGGCGATGGGCGCAAACGGCACTTTTCAGGAAAAATATATTACGGTATCTGTGGTCAAAAGAAATGTGGAGGATGCCCGTCAGTATTTCGCCAGAATCGGTTCGGAACTGATGGCGCATTTCTCGCGTCTTGGTTCCGCATGCGTGGAACTGGATGCGATAGATCGCCTGCGCATGCTCCATGATTTTTTTCGAATTGGCGAGGAGGCTGACTATCACTTTGACTTGTCCGCTACCATGCGCAAGGGACATGACTTCAAGGATTACATCAGTCCGGATACGTTTGAGTTCGAACGGGATTACTTTCGGATGGGACGCTACTTTGGCCGTGTCGTTTTTCTACGGGAATACGCGAGCTACATCAAGGACAGCATGGTGGCTGAATTATGCGACCTAAACCGGAACTTGCTGCTATCTCTTGATGTGATACCGATTCCGACCGATGAGGCCGTCCGCGAAGTGGAAAACCGGCTGCTCGGCGTGGAGACGAATATAACGAATTGGCAGCGGCGGCAAAACAACAATAATAATTTCTCTGCCGTTGTTCCTTATGATATGGAGCAACAACGCAAGGAAAGCAAGGAGTTTCTGGACGATCTGACGACACGCGACCAGCGCATGATGTTCGGACTGCTGACAATGGTGCATATTGCGGAGAGCAAGGAGCAGTTGGACAACGATACCGAAGCCCTGTTGACAACTGCTCGCAAGCATCTATGCCAGTTAGCACCGCTGACCTTTCAGCAAATGGACGGACTCAATACGGTGCTTCCGTATGGATTGCGCAAGGTACATGCGTTGCGAACTTTGACGACGGAAAGCACTGCCGTTTTCATTCCATTCCGGGCACAGGAGGTCATCCATCCCGGCGGTATGTATTACGGCCAAAAT
Organism: Paenibacillus sp. tmac-D7; assembly: GCF_006519665.1. Classification (NCBI taxonomy): domain Bacteria; kingdom Bacillati; phylum Bacillota; class Bacilli; order Caryophanales; family Paenibacillaceae; genus Paenibacillus; species Paenibacillus sp. tmac-D7. Next base: position 9,545 of record NZ_VIDW01000036.1, read on the forward strand.
GTCATCAGTAAGAATATGATTATGGCCAACCGCAAGCAACTGTTAAACGGGAACAGTTTCATTCTGGGGGTATCCGGCTCAGGTAAAAGTTTTACGGCAAAGCGTGAGATAGTCAATCTGGTGCTAGCAGGCGATGACGACGTGATCCTGATTGACCCTGAGCGTGAATATTCTGCGCTGGTGGAAGCACTGGGCGGCGAAACGGTCCATATTTCCGCAACCTCGCCGAATCATATTAATGCCATGGATATCAATCGGCAGTACGGCGACGGGGCCAATCCAATCATCCTCAAGTCGGAGTTTGTTCTGTCGCTGTGCGAACAACTGATGGGCGGCTATCCCCTTGGCGCAAAGGAGAAGTCGTTGATCGACCGCTGCACCGCAAAAGTGTATCGAACTTATTTGCAAAGCAATTTCAAAGGCGACCCGCCTACTTTGCAACATTTTCACGCTGAACTGCTCAAGCAATCTGAACCAGAAGCGCAAGACATTGCTCTGGCGATTGAGTTGTTTACTTCCGGCAGTCTGAATACGTTCGCAAAGCCTACTAATGTTAATGTCTATAACCGGCTCATTTGCTATGATATTCTTGACTTGGGAAAGCAGCTGCTCCCGATTGGCATGTTAGTCGTACTGGATAGTATCCTGAATCGGATTACACAAAACCGGGCAAAGGGAAAAAATACGTTTATCATTATCGACGAGATTTATCTGTTGTTCCAGCATGAATATAGCGCCAACTTTCTTTTCACGCTTTGGAAGCGTGTCCGAAAGTATGGCGCCTTTTGTACGGGAATTACGCAAAACGTGGACGATTTGCTGCAAAGCCATACGGCACGTACCATGTTAGCAAATAGTGAATTTATCGTCATGTTGAATCAGGCCAGCACCGATCGGATGGAGCTTGCCGAGTTGCTTAATATTTCAGACCTGCAACTCTCATACATCACGAATGTAGACGCCGGAAATGGACTTATGAAGGTAGGCAGTTCCCTTGTTCCATTTACCGACAAATTCCCGCGGAATACGAAACTGTATCGCCTAATGACGACAAAGCCCGGGGAGGGATAACAAAACAGCAGTAAGCGGTTGGTCGCCATTAGATCCATCCGCTTACTATTTTATAAAGATGGTGACAGATAGTAGGGATGATTAATAAGATGATTAGTAAGATCATTGAATGTAGGGGATATTTATGGTACAATAAGGCCACGAAAAGGAGCTGGATGTTATGCCTAAAATAATCCCAATTCGCGATTTGAAAAATACGAGTGAAATTTCTCAAATGTGTCAAGAATCTGATGAGCCTATTTTTATTACCAAGAACGGATATGGAGACATGGTTCTCATGAGCATGAAAACGTATGAGGAAAAGATGTTTATGCTTGATGTCTACGAAAAGCTGAATGCAGCTGAAAAACAATTGGCGGAAGAAAAAGTTCTTGATGGCGAATCTTCATTAAAAAGCATAAGAGAAAAATACGATGTATAGATTGATTGTCACAGAACTTGCTCATCAGGATTTAGATAATATTGTTTCATACATTGCAGTTCAGCTGGCAAATCCAACAGCTGCTTCTGATTTCCTTGACGAGGTTGATAAGTGTTATGCTCATCTAAGAAATAACCCTGTAATGTATCCTAAGTGTCAAGATAATCGATTGGAGAAGGAAGGTTATCGAAAGGCGGTTATAAAGAATTATATTCTTGTCTATAAAGTGGACGAAGCCGCAGAAAAGGTAGTTATTTTACGCTTCTTTTATGGAGCACAAGACTATAATAAATTAATATAGAAACATAATATAATCGAAAGCAACTCTTATCTAGGTTGCTTTTTTCTATGCTTTATATATGAGCATTTTGCATAATTCCATTTCCGGAGAAAAAGCCAACAGATTACTAGGTCAATGGTTGGTTTCAACGTCGTTAAATGACGACTTTTGAAAAAAAGGGCAGACCTGCAGAATTTTTTGTCTTTTCCTAAAAAATTTATGCTGCGACTTTGCCTGAATGTTCAGCCATAGCGAGTGCAGAAACCAGCAATACAATGGCGTTAAGGTACTGGTGAGTGGTAACTTTCCGGATCCCCCACACGTGCATCGCATCGGCAGTTAGATACGTTTTCAGACGGGAATTACACCGCTCAACGCTGGTTCGTTCGTTGTACAGTTCTTTCCAGCGCTTGCTGTCACGATGTGGTGTGGAATAGCGACGCAGATCACTTGTTGTATCCACTTTAACGACCATTCCATAATTGGAAAACGAGCAAGCGGCCATACCAAGCGGACAATCTACCTTGCCTGTAGCATGGGGACAGCGGAATTTCAGAACATCACCATCGGCTCCCCAATAAGTCATCGGAAACCCCATGGAGCAGCAAGGCGTTCCGTTCGATGTCATGCCGGCAGGCGGCTCTTTCTCATTGCGAAGATTTAACGGGATGATGGCTTGTGCTTTCAAATTTCGGGCAACTTCGTAATTTTTGAGCTGGTCGTACCCGGCGTCGAGCACAAAGAAGTCTACTTTGGTTGTGGCTGCCACCTGTTCCATGAGATCAGGCGCTATATCGCCGTCATTGACATGAGCCGGTGTCACGGTGAGGGTCATCGGCAGTTCGCTTTTCGTGTCGACGGCCAGATGAAGCTTGTAACCAAACCACTTCATCTTGTTGCCGAAAGAGTCGAACTTGGCACCCCAGTTCGCATTTCCTGTTAATTCACTTTTACGTTTAGGCTGTTTCTGCTCATAAGCGTGGATCGCGGCACTGTCGATCGCAATATGACTTCCGTCGATGATGCCTTTTTGCTTGCAGCGTGTGACCAGATCCTCAAATAGGCGCTTGGCTAAGTCTTTGGTTGTCAACTCAGCAAATACGCGGCTTAACGTTGCTACCGATGGAGCTTCCCGATCCAGTCGAAGTCCGCATTGATAACGGAAACGAAGATCCATCTCCAATCGGCGATGCAGGCCGGTGAATGTATCTATATTCTCAAGCGGTGCTGCTAGCAGGGCGCGGAGAATACCTTGTCTGCAGTGCCCTTCAGCACCTCGGGGTGAACGACTTCTCAATTCCTTCGCATAAGGACGCAGGTCCAGCGTGCTGAAAAAGATAGGCAGACGTTCTTTAGTTTCAAGTTTTTGCAGTTCATCAAAGGAAAATAGACTTTCTTGTAGAATATACAAGGTGACTTCCTCCATTCTTGGGTTTTTGGTTTGGTCACCGAAAAACTTCTACAAGTTGGGGTGAAGTCCCTTTTTTATGCTTGGAAATCCTTGCGGCTCAAGGACTCAGATTTTTGCAAAATGCTCATATAAATAACAATGCAGTTACCAAGGAAATACGAAATAAGAGATTTTTCAACTGAATCATTCTATAAAGATCGAGATAGATGGAAGAAGCAAATAATTAGGAACAACATACCAATGTAGAATAACCCCTGGCCAACGGCTAGGGGTAACACATTCCTATATAGGCACAGATAAATGGTCAACTTTTTGGGAGTTCAGTTCTCGTTCAAAGTCTTCGCAAACCTCGCTATACACGGATCTCTCCATCATGCTTATCATACATTATGCAACGGTGTCGTTACTAGGCACGTGCGCTCTTTCCCCGGCAAGTTTTGAAAATTTCTTCTCCTGTTTCGAGTAATTAGTTTTTTGTTGCTCAAGATAAAGTTTCATTTTTAAATGCCAATCCACCTTTTTTGTCGGCAACAATCTTCATGATTGAGGGTGTAGGCACCGCATTGTGTAATAGGTGAAGTTATTGCATACCTCCCTTAGGGGCGAATTCGTGATGTTTGCATCACGTATAACAGTCTATGCTAGATAGCATAACATGAACACGGCATGTGCCCAAAATATGATACGAAACCTGAATTCAACAAAGTATGGAAAGATGTATAAATCAAATGGCAAGTTTGATTTATCGTACGCAAAGTAGACATTTTACGCTGTAACCGATTGTTCGTGACCTCATACAGTAGCTTTACTTGTAAATCAAGACTAATTGGGGCGTAAATTCCCCAGAAACAAATGGATAAGACTTTCAGCCGTTTGGAAATAATATACGGGAAGCCGCAAAGGCAGAAGTTTGAAGTACATCTAAAAGTTACAGATGAAAATCCAAGATGGAGGATTTCGCATGAATAAGCGTTTAAAGATCAATATCCTTTTCTTCGCAGTAATATTGACATTAACTGCATGCACACCGGGAGCTACACAAGGCCAACAAACACAAAAAGGTCAAGTAAACGTCGATCAACAGAAAAACAAAGCGTCAGAGCCTCCTTGGATCGCTTCTAAAAATACAACACGTATTAACAACAGTGATCCTTTTCAAACGGCCGTATTGGTGTCCAAAACGGTTTGGATGGCGACAAACGAAAAGAACCAGCCCGGTGGTGTTATTCTGGCCAACCCAGAAGATTGGCAATCCGCACTAGTAAGTGCAGATTTAATTCATCATCCGAATAATGGCCCCGTATTATTTGTGAATAAGAATAATGTGCCAGAGATTACGAAAAATGAATTAAAAAGGCTCAATCCTGTAGGATCGACTTTGAATAACGGAACACAAGTTATTTTGGTCGGAAATCTGGATCAAAATGTTGAGCAGGAAATCAAAGGAATGGGCTTTAAAACAGATTGGATTAAGGGTGAAGGTCCCGCAGCTATCGCTAAAACAGTAGATGATTATTATGCAAGAATTTCACAGGGCTATCCACAATCTGTAATTATAGGCTCTCTGGATAGCCAAGAATATTCACTGCCAGCAATTAACTGGATTGCACACATGCCTGAGCCGCTACTGTATGTAACAAAGGATGAGATTCCAACGGATACAATAGAAGCATTAAAGCTTAGAAATGGAAAGGCATCTATTTATTTATTGGGACCAAAGAGCATTATATCCGAAAATGTTGAAAAACAATTAGGACAGTACGGAAAGGTCGTTCGGATCTCTGGAAACGACCCTTATGAAAATGCCGTTGCATTTGCTAAATATAAAGACCCCGAGACCGGATTTGGATGGGGAATCACTTCACCGGGACATAACTTTTCGTTTATTAGTCTGAATACAGCATCATTGGCTCTCGCAGCAGCGCCTTTCTCACATCTGGGCAAACATGCTCCTATTCTTTGGACTGATAAGGAGAAGATGCCGGACACTGTCATGGATTACATGATGACGGTTCAACCCAAATATAAGAAATCTCCAACGGAAGGGCCGTATAACCATTCTTGGTTAGTCGGCGATGAACAATCGTTGAATAGGGCTGCACAAGGAGAAATTGACGATATGCTGGAGATCATTTCTTCCACAGGCGAAGGACATGGGCAACATGAGGGAAATTCTAAAAACGGCATGTCGGAAATGCCGGCTATGGGTCATTAGATGTTAAATAAAAGGACTTACTTGCGATTGTCTTCATCGCGGGCGAGTTGAACAGGGAAAAGAGGAAAAGTCATGTTCCATTACACTGTTAAGACAGCAAAAACGCCTAAAGAAGCAATTTCAGCCCTTACTGAAAACCTAAAGGAAGAAAAATTCGGTGTCCTCTGGCAATTAGATATGCAGGAAAAACTTCATGAGAAAGGTGTTGATTTTGACAATACTTATCATATTCTTGAAGTATGCAATCCAAATGAAGCCAAACGTGTGCTTTCAGAAAATGCTTTGGTTGGTTATTTCCTCCCATGTAAGCTTGCCGTTTATGAAGAGAGCGGGAGTACCCGGATCGGCTTGCCGAAGCCTACGGCTTTAATCGGACTTGTAGAGAACGATGAACTGATGGCTATCGCTTCAGATATCGAGAAGCGGCTTATAGCCTGCGTGGAAAAAAGCCGTTAATCCGCGATATCCAAAGGACGTTGTGATTAACGCCTCTGGTCTGAAAATATCATTAGCTATAAGGTACGTCTAGACACTGCCTCCGGGTATGTGTCATTTTTCATTGAAATTTAGTGTTTTTGGTATGAGAAAAATGGACTTAAAAAAAAAACTACTGTTCGAAAAAATAGTGACATAAGGGACGGATTAATGAACTGGATGATGGATGGTATGTTCGGAATGTGAATCGTCATGTTTATTGGAATGGCTTTGATTATTGCGGTATCCGGATTTACTGTCTATATCGTTATTAGAAAATTGCTTCAGCGCAAACACCCGAATTTGCGGATAATAATGATTGACAATTACCATAGGGGGGTATACTATAAATACAAGGAGGTGCAATTTAGTGGAAATCATACAAACTGGGGTTACAGATGTTCAAGAACATTGTTGTTCGAGTTTAGATGAACGGAAAAGTCATCATTCCAGTAAAACGAAAGCTGCACTAACAGCTCGATTAAATCGGATTGAAGGACAGGTCCGAGGTATAAAAGGGTTAATCGAAAAGGATACTTATTGTGATGATGTTTTGAATCAAATTGCCGCGGTTCAATCCGCTCTGAACGGCGTAGGAAAACTGTTATTGGCCGAACATTTAAAAAGCTGTGTTGTGGAACGAATACAAGATGGTGAAGTCGAGGTTATTGAAGAACTATTGAAAACAATGAATACTTTAATGAAGTAAATTTCAAATAAAGGAGACCCGTAACATGCAAAATCAAACATTGAAAGTGGAAGGCATGTCTTGCAATCATTGTGTAAATTCTATTGAAGGAGCACTGCGAAATATTGGGGTAACCGCAAAAGTTGATCTAAAAAATGGTACAGTTCAGGTTCAGTATGATGAAAATAACGTTAATCTTGAGAAAATCAAACATGAAATTGAAGAGCAAGGCTATGATGTGGTTTGAAATTTAACGAAGTAGTCACTCGCATCGAGTGACTATTTTCCATCATTTTTTTACTCAAAATTATACCCCCCATGGGTACATGAAAAGGTGACTACAGATGGAATCCAATCAAATCGAATTGAAGCAAAGTTCCCTGCAAATTACTGGTATGACCTGCGCCGCGTGTGCGAATCGTATTGAAAAAGGCTTGAATAAGTTGGAAGGGGTTAAAGAGGCCAATGTTAATTTCGCGATGGAGCGGGCGACGATAACGTACGATCCTACAGTAATGGATCTTTCAAAAATGGAACAAAGCATACAAAAACTGGGGTACGGGACGGCAAAGGAAACAATCGACCTGCAGCTTAGTGGTATGACGTGCGCAGCCTGTGCAAACAAGATTGAAAAATCGCTTAACAAGCTGCCGGGTGTTACGAATGCAACTGTCAACTTTGCGATGGAAACAGCTCATGTGGAATATAGCCCGACGGAAGTTACTGTCGCCGATATGCAGAACCAAGTAGAAAAACTAGGTTATAAAGCAATGCCAAAACAAGCTCAAAGTAATTTGGAGGAACATCGGCATCAAGAGATAATACATCAAAAGCGTAAGCTATTCATTTCAGTCCTATTAAGTTTGCCGTTGTTGTGGTCGATGGTTAGCCACTTTTCATTCACATCGTGGATCTGGATGCCTGAATTATTTATGAATCCGTGGTTCCAATTGGCACTTGCCACCCCAGTCCAGTTTTATATCGGAAAGCAGTTTTATGTGGGTGCCTTTAAGGCTTTACGTAACAAAAGCGCCAATATGGATGTGCTTATTGCACTAGGAACGTCTGCAGCCTATTTCTATAGTTTGTATTTATCGATTGTGTGGGCATCATCTGCGGATGCTGCACATCATGGACCGGATCTGTATTTTGAGACAAGCGCCGTATTGATTACATTGGTTGTTCTCGGAAAACTATTCGAATCTCAGGCGAAGGGACGAACGTCCGAAGCGATCAAAAAACTTATGGGCTTACAAGCCAAAACCGCGCTAGTCGTGCGCGATGGACAGGAACTGACCATTCCGGTTGAAGAAGTAGTGACCGGAGATATCGTACTTGTGAAGCCGGGTGAGAAAGTTCCCGTAGATGGAGAAGTGGTCGAGGGAACGTCATCCGTAGATGAATCGATGTTAACCGGAGAGAGTATTCCCGTAGAGAAAAACGTAGGCGACTTTGTCATTGGAGCGACCGTTAACAAGAACGGAAGATTGAGAGTAAAGGCAACAAAAGTCGGTAAGGAAACAGCGCTGGCTCAAATAATTAAAGTTGTGGAAGAAGCACAAGGTTCGAAAGCGCCGATCCAACGGGTAGCGGATCGCATCTCCGGCATCTTTGTACCGATTGTAGTCGCCATTGCGGTTTTAGCCTTTGGGGTTTGGTACTTCATTGTAACACCAGGCGATTTTGCCAGTGCATTGGAAAAATCGATAGCTATCCTTGTTATCGCTTGTCCGTGTGCGCTAGGTCTTGCAACGCCAACCTCAATTATGGCGGGCTCCGGTCGTGCAGCAGAGATGGGCGTTCTGTTCAAAGGCGGAGAACATTTGGAATCGACGCATAAAATCGAGGCGATCATCTTGGACAAAACCGGCACGATTACAAAAGGTGAGCCGGAATTGACCGATGTATGGGTCGATAATATGGAGGAATCGGATTTCCTGCGCCTAGTCGGTGCAGCTGAGAAGAGTTCGGAACACCCGCTTGCGGAGGCGATCGTGTCAGGTGTTAAGGGGAGAGGTCTGGAACTTCCCGAAGCTAGCGAGTTTGAAGCCGTCCCGGGATACGGCATCCGCGCTGTTGTAGAAGGAAAGGTGATCTTGGCCGGTACCCGCCGTTTAATGGCCAAGTATGGCGTAACTGCGGAGCAGGCGTTCGATCAGATGTCGAAGTTAGAGCAGGAAGGGAAAACAGCGATGCTTATTGCGATCGATCAACAATATGCCGGAATAGTAGCCGTGGCTGATACGATTAAAGAGACTTCAAAAACGGCTGTTGATCGCCTCAAGCGGATGGGACTAGAAGTAATCATGATTACGGGGGACAACGAGCGGACGGCTCGGGCCATTGCATCGCAAGTCGGTATTGATAATGTGTTGGCCGAAGTGTTGCCAGCGGGAAAAGCGGAAGAGGTCAAGAAATTACAGTCGCAAGGCAAAAAGGTGGCGATGGTTGGCGACGGTATCAACGACGCTCCAGCCCTGGCACTGGCGGATATCGGGATGGCGATCGGTACTGGAACCGATGTAGCCATGGAAGCAGCTGATGTAACATTGATGCGTGGTGATTTAAATAGTATACCTGATGCGATATTTATGAGCCGTAAGACAATGCGGAACATTAGGCAGAATTTATTCTGGGCTCTTGCTTATAACTCCGCTGGAATCCCGATTGCGGCAATTGGCTTGTTGGCGCCATGGGTGGCTGGAGCGGCAATGGCGTTCAGTTCCGTTTCCGTAGTGTTAAATGCATTGAGATTGCAGAGAGTGAAAATTTAAGTTTGAACTAAGCTTCATATATATTGAAAAGGGAGAGTGAAAATCAAATGGCTTTTCAGAAATTTGCCGTAACACCTGGGTTTGGAGTGGGTGGTACAATATTTAAGCCTAACCAGCTTGCATTGCTAGGTTCCATCGTAGGGGAAGATGCCCAGATTGAAATGACGACATTCAAGCAGCTTTATGTGGCATTGCAAGAAGAACGTGTGCAAGAAGTGCAGAAACAATTGCAGGAAGCAGGCTTGGAGATTCACCCTGCAGGCTTTTATTCGAAAAGTTTAATTGCATGCAATTTTTGCAGAGGAGCAGAGGATGCAGGGTTGGATGTAGCCGAAACACTCGATAAGGCAATTGTCGGTCATCCAGTTCCCAGTCCATTGAAGATTGGTTATGCAGGTTGTGCGCTCGGTACGAGCGAGCCTTTACTAAAAGACATTGCTATCGTGAAAATGAAAGATAGATATGATCTCTATGTTGGTGGCGATGCCAAAGGTTTGAAGGCGCGGCTTGCGCAGTTGTTAGTACCTGGCCTTAGAGCAGAACAGCTTATTCCTGCAGTCACCCGATTGATTACAGACTTTCAGCAGAACGGAAAAAAGAAAGAGACCTACGCCAGATATGCGGAACGTATATCGCTGGAAAAATTACGAGAAGTTGCTGAAGCAGCTTAATATTTCAGAGGGGACTACTAGTGAAAGAACAGTATAAGGTTGGTGCTGAGCGGTATTTTAGGAAAATCCAATTTAGTTATATCTTATAATCGCTGTATAAATAAAGTAAATGGATGCCAAGGAAATAGTATAGCAGTCCGAAGTTATTTTAACTTTGTACTGCTATACTGTAATTCTTAGATAAAAACTAAAGCGATATGCATTTTCAAAATATTACAAAGGATATTTCAAGGATCTTAAGATCTTGACATTGCACTTTTTAATACACTACAATAAGTAGTGTATTTTTTCAATTCCGTTCATGAAAAGGAAAAGTTCAGTGAAAACATTCTATCATTTTTTTCTTCTATTCGTCTCGTTCATATTCGTTTTTCAAAATACGGTATATGCAACGAAAGATGATCAGCATTTTTCGCTCAACAGCGAAGCTGCTATCTTAATTGACGGAGCAACAGGCACCATATTGTATGAAAAAGAAAGTAATCGCTTAATGTATCCCGCAAGTATCACGAAAATCGTAACAGGGATAATAGCTATAGAAGAGGGCAATTTGGACGATATTGTAACCGTTAGCGAAACAGCTAGAAATGTTATTGGTACGAGAGTTTATTTACTTGAAGGGGAACAGGTTACATTATTAAAACTTGTCCAAGGACTGCTTATTAATTCAGGCAATGATGCGGGAACAGCGATTGCGGAATATTTTGATGGAAGTGAAGCCCAATTTGCAGAACGTATGAATCAATTTGTCAGGGATACGGTTGGAGTTAAGAACACAAATTTTCAAAACCCGCATGGGCTATTTGATGAAAAACATCAAACAACTGCTTATGATATGGCAATTATTACGCAATACGCGATGAAAAACCCGATATTTCGTTCCATCGTTGGAACAAAGGAAATGGAGTGGATCGGGAAAGGATGGGAAACAACACTCTATAATCATAACAAACTACTATGGCGATACGAAGGAACAACAGGTGTAAAAAACGGATATGTGAGTCAGTCCGGAAACACGTTGGTTGCCTCTGTCAAGAGAGGGAATTCAGAATGGATTGCCGTTACCTTGAAAGCCGATTCGTCAGAATTAGCTTACGGTGATATGGTAAAATTGTTCGACTATGGATTTGAACATTTTCAAACCAATAAGATTACTTTAAATCCCTCAGCATTTGAGTCTTATATCGACCGTTTTGTAATCCCGGAACAATTAATCTTTACAAGCGATAAAGACGAAAAATTTGATATCCAGATCGATGATTCTACTTTCCTAATCGTTGTTTTGAACTTTGACGGAAAAAAAATATATTCAAAAGAATTGGAAATCAATAATAATAAAGAACTTAAACGAGATAATACGGAAGATCCTTCAATTGAAAAAAAGGCAGCATCATCCCCATTCAGCACCAGTATAACATTTATGTTTATGTTAATTCTTACGGTCGTTATTCTAATCTTAAGGAAAAAGAGAAAGCAAAAAAAATTATCTAAACAAATTTTCGAAAATTAGAGAAAAATCCAAATAAAAAAAGAGGGATAACTGAAAGGGGGACAACCGTCCCCCTATCTCAGTCAAGCTGCCATTTTTCTGCATTCTTCAGCGCATTTTCTGCAAAGTTCGGCGCAGTGTTGGCAGTGTTCGTCTTTAAACTTCGCACATTCCGCCGCACAAGCATCACAAATGCTTGCGCAGATATTACAGATTTGTTTGGCATAGGGACTGTTACGTGACATGAATTGAGATGAGATTGAGCAAATATCTGCACAATCCCGCAGCAACTGAATGCATTGAATTCTTGCCTGCACATCCGGTTCATTCAAACACGCGGTTAGGCAATGTTCACAAGCTTGTACGCAGGCATTACATGTGTCGATACAAGATTGGTGATGCTGTGCAGTATGCGTTGTGACTGGCATGGAATAACACTCCTCCTTATATCGTTGGTTACTTCTTGATGTATAATTCCCAAATGATACATCTATATTCGTGAGGGCAGAGAACCATCTTCCTTTCATTTAATTAATCCGGAAAGATATTATAAAAACATCACCCCTTGCTTGGTTTTAAGGTCATCACGATTTGACCAAACTGTTAATATTAACAGGATTACCTTATGAAGGGGAACTATGTCATTGAAGCGAAGCGATCGTAAAGATATGCTGATTACATTTTCATCGGCTTTTGCTTTTTTAGTATATGAAGTATTCCTCTCCCGTTTTTTTTCGGTGATACTGGATTATAACTTCGTCTTTTTAACGATTTCCCTGGCAACATTAGGAATCGGTCTTGGCGGGTTTTTAGCCTACAAATCTTCAGGATTCGTCTTTAGAAACCGCAATGAATGGTTAGGGCTATTTGCTATCCTGTTGATTATTTCAGTTTTAACAATATATGTGCTTCCTTATCAGAATATATGGTTCTATTCGGCTGTAGCACTTTTACCTTTTTTCGCGGGTGGTTCGTTGCTTGCCGCAATCATGCAGGGGCAACGTGAAAATATTCGGACGATATATTTTTTCGATTTAGCCGGTGCCGGAATTGGTGCGGTATTTTCTATATGGTTAATGGATGTACTAGGTCCGATCGAAATGGTCAGTCTAATATCAGCGGCGCTAGTGTTCATTAGTTTTGTTTGCAGCGTCAAAACCGCTGCAAACCCATTAAAATATATATATATAACGGGTCTTGCTATCTTGATTTTCAACTTAGTTCAACCTTTTACTAACTTTCTTCCATTTCGTGCTTACCAAACGAGCCCGGCAAATTTGTTTTTAGGTGAAAAAGACACTCACATTGTTTATTCGGATTGGAATTCATTTTCTCGCACAGATGTATACGACGCGGGAGATGGGCAATTGTTATATATCACGATCGATGGCGGAGCAGTATCGCCAATTTCGAAATATACAGGCGATTTGCAGCAGGTCGATTATTTGCGATGGACAACGAGTTTTCTTGCTTTTCAAGATGTTACAAAAGAACGGGTCTTAATTATTGGTGCTGGCGGGGGACAAGAAGTCCTGACTGCAAAAATGGCCGGTTTTGAGCAGATTGAGGCAGTCGATATCAATCCAGGAAGTTTTCGGGCTGTTGAGGCAATGTCATCTTTTTCAGGCAATGTATTTAAACAGCCTGGCGTTAGGGAAATTGTATCCGATGGCCGTAACTATATCCGGCAAACCCAAAATCAGTATGACTTAATTTACTTATCGTTGGTAAAAAAGGAGTCAGAAAACGCTTTGGGTATGACCTTAACAGAAAACTATATGTTTACAGTTGAAGCGGTAGGAGAATATCTAAAGAAGTTAAAGCCGGGCGGAAGACTTGCCTTTCTGCTTCATAACGAAATGGAATTGGCGAAGGTTATGACTGCTGTTGAAAAATCCCTTAAAAGCGAAGGGGTTACCAACAATCGAATAAGTGATCACATTGCAGTGATTGGTACGTTTCAGCATCTTGGACACGAGGTTTGGGGTATGGGGGGAAGCGTGATAACACGGCCTCTGTTGATCATTAACAAGCGGCCGATTTCGTTAATGTTAGCCAACCGTTTAAAATCGGAAACGGAGAGCATACAGCAAATTCCGATTCACATTCCTCATGTAAATGATCAATACTCTTCGTTAAGTAAGTTATTAGCCGATCAGAAAGTCAACTTGGCTGCGAATAGCGACGATATGCCGTTCTTTTATAACAAAACAGGAAAAATCCCCTATTCGTTTATTTGGATCGTAGTTCTGACATTTTTGTTCGTATTTGTCTTTGCTAGAATAACGAAAAACGGATACGGAGGGACCGCCTATTTTTCAGGTATTGCCATCGGTTTTATTATCATTGAAACAACGCTTGTGCAACGGCTTATTTTACCGTTAGGCCATCCTACGTTGTCTTTTGTATTGGTTCTGGGTATTTTACTGATTGCCGGTGGAATCGGGAGTTTGTTATCCGGGATATGGTTCAATGGACAAACGAAACGATTTGTCCCTTTACTGATAATAACAATTCTTGCGATAGGAGTGAATTCGGGAATTACTTGGTACAATGAGCAAATGTTTTATTTGCCTTTGATTTATCGAATAGCAGTTGCAGCGATATTGTTATTCCCGCTGGGCTTTTTTATGGGTATGCCCTTTCCTTATGGTTTAACTCAAGTTTCGGAACGGCAGACGGCGGTAAGTTGGGCGATAAACGGATTGATGACAGTAGCCGGTTCCCTTCTTTCCGTAATGATTTCCATGACAATGGGATTTACCGTTGCAATGATGATCGGGGCCGCTGTTTACGGATTGCTATACATTGTGCATCCGAAATTGGTTTATAAATAAGTGAGAACAGGTAGTTACAATTATCCAAATATATACTACAATATGTAGTGTATTAAATTTTTAAATTTATTATGAGTGGTTGTACAACGGGAGAGGCAGAAAGTATGTTGAAAACTCTGAAGTACATATTTGCAACAATATTAGTCATCGGCCTTGTTATGACAAGCGCGTTCTTTACGTTGTTATTGTATTTAAAGATAACTGATCAGGAGTTTTTGATAGGTTCTAATCCCGATGACATGCGACAATCCGTCGCTATCTTAACTGAAAATAAAGATGATTATAATGAAAGTGATAATGTTGATCAGAAAAAAGAAAAGCTCGAATCGGCCTTTATTGACGCACCTGTCGTTCTTCAGTTACCCGAACTTTATAACGGATGTGAAATTGCAACATTAACGATGATGTTCAATTTTTACGGCATCGATAAAAGTAAAATGGATTTGCTTCCCGAACTAAAACAGGATCCTACGCCTATTGAGTATAATAAAGACGGAAGCATCCGCTATTGGGGAAACCCGAATTTAGGTTTTGTAGGAGATATAACAGGCAAGAAAAAAGGATACGGTATTTATCACACGGCATTATTTGAATTACTTATCAAATATATTCCAACCGGAATTGATTTTACCGGAAAAGACTTTGATGAACTGGAGCAACAAGTATCTGACGGTTTTCCGGTTCTGGTTTGGACAACCGTTTCATACACGAAGCCGTCTGAAAAGCAATGGATGGTGTGGGATTCCCCACTTGGGCCGATCCGGACGACGTTTCAAGAGCATACGGTGCTCTTGGTCGGTTACGACAATGATCATGTGTTTATAAACGACCCGCGAAAAAATCAAAAAGGAATTAAAGTCGATAAGAAACAATTTATTGAGAGTTGGGAAGCCTTAGGAAAACAGGCGCTATCCTACAGAGTAGATTAATTGCGAGGATGATAGGGTATGAAGAGCATTTTAATAGTCGATGATGAGGAAAAAATCCGCGATGTCATTAGTTCTTATTTGGTAAAGGAGGGGTACAACGTCGTTGAGGCGGGAACGGGTATAGAAGCCTTATCGTTTATCGAATCAACGGCAATCGACTTGGTCATACTGGATTTGATGCTTCCGGATATTCCTGGAGAAGAAGTATGCCAAAAAATTCGTCAGCAAAGCTCCGTTCCCATTCTTATGCTTACCGCAAAGGTTTCAGAAAATAATCGGATACAAGGTCTTTCGCTTGGTGCAGATGATTATTTGATTAAGCCTTTTGATGTTCGAGAGTTGGTTGCCAGGGTTAGGGCAATCCTTCGACGTTCCGATGACAGTTATTTACTTGCTGATCGCGTCTCTTTTAACGATGGCGAGCTTATTATCGATGTTTTACGCCATGAGGTATATTTAAATGGAGCTCCGATTGTGTTAACTCCGAACGAATATAAACTGCTGATGGTTTTAGCCCGACATCCTCAAAGACATTTTACAAGAGAAGAATTGGTGGAAAAAGTGTATGGTTTTGATTATGCGGGGGATGTTCGGTCCATTGATCAGCATGTTAAAAATTTACGTCAAAAAATTGAGCCGGATCCTAAAAAACCGGAATATATCGTTACCCTTTACGGTGTTGGGTATCGCTTTATGGGTGGTACTAGATGAGAAAAACCGGATTGCGTGCCCGCCTTTCCTTCATTTTTATTTTTACGGTGGCAGCCATACTCGTATTCGTTAGTATAAGTCTTATATTTGAGACGCATTATCACTTCTTGATGTATCAGAACCAGTCGATGGGAATGACTCACGATTTTTCTCAGCTTATTTATCATTTAGAACAAGCATTGATTCAATCCATCGTTTGGACATTTTTGGTAGCGCTTCTTTTGACCATCGGTATTAGCTTATATATAGCGAAACGAGTATCTGCGCCGCTGATCACAATGAAACATGTTGCGGAAAAAATGACACATGGACATTTAGAATCAAGGTCAAACATTAAAGGAAATGACGAGTTGGCGGATCTGGGAGCCTCATTAAATCGACTTGCAGAACAATTGCAAAATCAGGAACATTTGCGCAAAATAATGACTCAAGATATTGCACATGAATTGCGTACTCCGCTTGCAACGTTAAAAAGTCACATGCAAGCATTCCAAGATGGAGTTTGGCAACCGACACCGTCGCGGATTCAAGCCTGTTATGAAGAAATCGAGCGATTAATTCGTTTGGTTGCTGATTTGGAGCAACTCACACATATAGAATCCTCCCAATTTCGATTATCTTTGAAACAAGAAGACATAAGTAAGTTGATCCAACATGGAGTAAGCGTGGTATCAGCTGCCTACATGCAAAAAAATGTTCAACTCATAGTCAAAAGTGCTCCCTCAATCATCATACAGGTTGACAAGGAACGTCTTATTCAAGTTCTTGTTAATCTGTTAAGCAATGCTTTGGAATTTACCCCGGAAAATAGATATGTGGAAATAAAAGCGACGGATAAGGGGGAAAGTGTTCTTATCACTGTGAGTGATACTGGATCAGGTATTTCGCCTAAAGATTTGCCATATGTTTTCGAACGGTTTTATCGGGGGGACAAATCGCGAAATCGAAAATCCGGGGGTGGAGGTATTGGTCTTACAATCGTGAAAAAAATAGTCGAAGCCCACCATGGATCGGTATGGATTGAAAGCAACCATGGAACTATTGTTTATATTCAACTTCCTAAAAATTTGGATTAGTAACTGAAGGAGAAGAGATAAATATGGCCAGTAAGAAAAAAGGATCTTCTTTGAGTATAGGGTGGGTATTTTCGATCGTTATGATTGGAATTTTAGGCGTGGCTGTCTGGGGAATCATAAATAGGACAAGCTCAGCGGACGAGTTAAAACCCGGCTCGGCAACGCATCCTCATGTCTTTAGCTATTCTGCAGATGAATCAACTGTCTGGTTAGGAACGCATACAGGTGTTTATGAATATAACAACGGGAAATGGTTACGCACATTACAACCTTTGCAAAGTAACGACGTAATGGGACTGGAAATCGATCCAACAAATCCGGAAAAAATGATAGTTTCCGGTCATGGTTTTGTTAAGCGATCATTAGACGGTGGAAAGACTTGGGATGTGGCCGAAGACGGGCTACCGAATAAACAAAAACCAAATGAACCGGATGCGCACCTTTTGGCCATGGATACAAATAACCCTGAGCATCTTTATACAATGCTTGCTGGTCCAGGAGACAATCTGTATGAATCCAACAACGGTGGGAATACCTGGACGAAGGTAGGTGTTATTCCTCAAGCTGCATATTCTATAGCAATTGCACCCGGTCAATCTTCATCCATTATTGCCGGCACAGAAAGCGGGCTGTACCGTTACGATATAATGGATAACAATATAAAAGAGACGAAGATCGGTAATGAGCCGACATTTCAAATTTTTATTACGCCAACCGGGGAAATCATTACTATGAATGAAAGCAGATTTCAAAGATCGAACGACTTAACAACTTGGAAGCCAATGCTAGTCGATTTGAATGGAGAAATGCCGCTTGGGATCAAAGGTTCGAAGAAAGACGCCAACCGTCTGTTAATTGTGACTGAAAGGTATTCGGTATATGAAAGTAAAGACGGTGGTGAGAGCTGGGCGAAAACAAAATAACAACCTGCAAAAAACAGCCTGATTTTACGCTAATTTAAGGCGTAAGATCAGGCCATTTAAGGTTATTCAGGCTTATTGCCGGCATTCGGATCAGGTACAAAATCGCTCTTATAGTCGGTATATTGCAAATGCGTAACCATACCTGCTGCAGCATGGTGAAGTTCGTGACAGTGGAACATCCAGTCTCCTGGATTATCCGCAACAAAAGCCACTTCGTATTCTTCTCCTGGTTTCAAATTAAGTGTGTCTTTCACGATGGGTGAGCCTTCTATAGGCTTACCGTTCTTGCTAAGAACTTGGAAGAAATGACCATGAAGGTGCATGGGATGATCGTCGGTCTTGGAATTATTGACTAATCGGACTTTGACGAGGTCTCCCTTTTTGACTTTGATTTTCTCAGTGTCGGGATATGTTTTTCCATTAATCGTATAGACCTGCTGTCCACTCTGTTGATCCGTATTCAGATCCATCGTGTACTCTAAATCATATTTTTGGTCCAATGTGAACACTGAATTTGATGATTGCCCATAACGTGTCAAATCAAGGATTGGCAGCGCGGCAGTTTCGTTTGGCTTGTCTGTATCTGCGTTTGCGCCTTCGTAGGCAATGATGGCCTTCATGCCTTTCACACGCGGATCATCTCCGTGATCTTCGATATACCATTGCCCGGGGTTGTTCGCTTCAAATTCGAGATCGTAGCGTTCTCCCGGAGCAATCGAAATGACCTGATCATTGATAGAAGCAGGATTGTTGATCGGTTGTCCGTCAGTAGAGACGACTTTAAATTCGTGCCCATGTAAATGGATATTATGCGAAAGTAATCCAGCGTTAACGAGTCGAATGCGAACTTTTTCGCCCTTTTTCACTATAAGTTTATCAATCGAGTCTCCCGACTTCCCATTGATTGAATATATATCGTACATACTCATATCATGACCTTCAGCCGAAGAACCGTGAGCATCATCACCCATATTTCCATGGTCCATGTTATTTTCACTCGATGCCTGGTCTTTTGAAGAATCCATATTCATGTTGCTATGATCCATCGATGACATATCCATGTTCATGCTGCTATTGTCCATTGATGACATGTCCATATCGCCCATGCTCATCCATTCATCTAAAACTAACGTATAATCCCGATCCACTTTCTCATCTGTTCCTTCAACAATAAACGCACCGTAGAGGCCCTTATCCACTTGATTAGCACCGTCTTGATGAGAATGGTACCAGTAAGTGCCGGGAACAGTAGCTTTAAATTCATAGACAAATGACTTCCCAGGTTGTACAGCATTTTGAGTTACACCCGGAATGCCGTCCATTTCGTTGGGAACAGGTAAACCATGCCAATGTATCGTAGTGGGTTCAGGCAAATCGTTTTTTAATGTGATTTTGACGGTGTCGCCTTGTTTAACACGAAATTCGGGGCCTGGCACAGAGTTATTAAATGTCCATACAGGCAACGTTTTTCCAGGAGTGATTTCTAAATTGCTTGTTTTTGCGGTAAGCGTAAATTCCTTCCCCTTTAAGGTTGTCATCTTTGATGTTTTATCTTGTGTATTTACATTAGACTGATTGCTGCTATCCGTATTGGTCATACCGGATTGATTCATGTTCGAGTGATCCATTCCTTCCATCGAATCCTTCGAATCAAAGCAGGCTGTAAGCAAAACAGCAAGTATTGCAAAAACGAATACTAATTTAAAACGTGTACCAATCTTCATAATGCTTCCTCCCTATCCTCAATACTTTTGTCTATAACATTTATCACAAACTAATCATAATACATGATTATGTAGAACTTATGTAGGGAGGCCGGATTCATTTTTGCCCGATTTGTGAGCGATTGACACAGTGTATTTAATAGACTACAATTTGTAGTGTGGGGGGGCAGAAAATGACAAATGTGAAGAAGTTTAATGTGAATGAAGAAGGATTAAATCGTTTTTTCGGCCCACTCGAAGCCAAGATTATGAACATATTGTGGTTGTCCGATGGTATGAGTATCAAGGATGTGCAGTCAATTTTAAATCAGGAAAGTCCTATTTCGTTTAACACAGTGATGACCGTAATGAATCGATTGCTGGAAAAAGGGCACCTTAGTAAAGATACACGTGGAAAAGGCAGGAATAGGGTGACAGTTTTCGAACCTGTGCAAACGAAAGAACAATTTCTGCACGTACAAACTAAGGCGGTTACAGATGGCCTCATTCAAGAATTTGGTGATCTTGTTGTGGGACACATGATTGATGCGTTGGAGGATGCCGACTCTGAATTGATCAATAAATTATCGGATAAATTAAATCAACTGAAAAGCAGGAAAGATTTATGAATCCTGTATTCCGAATAAATTTCATTTTCGGTTCCTTGTTACTCGTCGGTGTTATGATTTTAGTACAAATGGGCCTATATATAGCGCATCAACTATGGGATGTTCGCCTTCCCTGGAACTTTTTCCAATATTGTATAAGTGCATTAAAGGAAGAAACCGTAGCCCATAATGTCATAAAATTTTTGATCAACGTGATCATTTTATATACGTTTGGGAAAATGATCTGGCGTCTTTACAAGCAATTACGTTTAACCCAAAAATGGCTCAGGGTGTTTCATAGCAAGAAACATACGAAACTTACCAAACAACTGAATGATAAGTATAAAAAGTGGGGGACAGAGTTCATTGTTGTTAATGATGAGAAGTTTATTGCTCTAACAATAGGATTCTTCCAGCCCCGAATTATTGTTTCAACCGGAGTATTGAGCATGTTTTCCAATCATGAAGTAGAAGCCATTCTGCTTCATGAGTGGTACCACTGCCGGAATCGTGACCCATTGAAAATGTTCCTGTTAGCTTTGATCCTTGACGGGTTAGGGTATATACCGACGATGAAGGCGATGGTACGTGATTTTAAGACATGGAAGGAATTGCTTGCCGACCGATTCGCCATTAAGCAAATGGGGACGGAGTATTATTTAGGCAATGTTCTACTAAAGCTATCAAAAGTAGGCAAGATGCAGCACTCTACTGCAGTTGCTTACTTTGCAGAAAATGCAATCAATTATCGAATTATGCAAGTTCTTGAACCGAAACAGCGGATCCATGTTCCCATGTCTGACTTTAAACCGTTGTTACTGACCCTATCTCTTATATTTATTATGAGTAGCATTATTTTAGGTGGGTGTTCGTAAGCCCGCCCTTTTCAAAACAATTTACACTACAATCAGTAGTGTGAAAAGGGAGGTAACCTTTTTGAATGCTGCAGATTTAAGCATTTGGCTTGTATTTGGCGCAGGTCTTTTATCATTTATTTCGCCCTGCTGTCTTCCATTGTATCCTTCTTATCTATCATACATTACAGGTATTTCTGTAAAAGATTTGCAAGAAGGTAAAGGAATGCTCCACCGGCAAGCGATGATGCATACGGTGTTTTTTATGATCGGTTTCTCAATTATTTTTATTGCTCTCGGTATCTCAGTTAGTTTCATAGGAAACTTATTTACTGATTATCAAGACCTGATACGCAAACTTGGAGGTATTATGGTCGCTGTTATGGGTCTGGTTATGCTTGGAGTTTTTACACCCAAGTTCTTAATGAAAGACGCGAGAGTTACTTTCAAGAACAAGCCAGTTGGTTATTTTGGTTCCGTACTTGTCGGGATAACGTATGCGGCGGGTTGGACACCCTGCGTCGGACCAATTTTGTCGGCGGTGATTATGCTTGGAGTGGCCAATCCGAATCAGGCAATTATCTATACCGTTGCTTACACAATTGGTTTTGCTATTCCGTTTTTCGTGATGGCATTCTTTATCGGACGATTAAAATCGATACTTAAATATTCAGGCATCTTGATGAAAATTGGTGGGGCCTTGATGGTATTGACCGGAATTCTGTTGTATACGGACCAAATGACAAAAATTACGATTTTCTTGATTCAGTTATTCGGTGGATTTACAGGATTTTAAAAGGAAGTAGTATGCTGGAAAATATAACTTTTTGAATATGGTAATGGAGAGAAGGAAAAGGATGAAAAAACAATGGATAGTGCTAGCGACTATTGTTGTTCTCACCGTTGCGGCTGTTTATCAATCGCCATCACCAAATAATAAGGAAGAACTGCCCAAAGTAGGGTATCGAGCCCCGCAGATTTCACTAACTGGACTTGATGGGAAGGCGTATTCTTTTGATGACTTGAATGGCAAACCCGTTGTTATTAACTTTTGGGCATCATGGTGCGGCCCATGCAGGATTGAGGCGCCCGATTTGGTGAGACTGTATGAAAAATATAATGAACAGATCGAGATTTATGCAGTAAACGTTACTGTCGGCGACAGTATTGATGGAGCAAAAGCTTTTGTGGAGGAATACGGTTTTGATTTCCCCGTTTTACTGGATCCGGAAGGAACAGTGTCTGGGCGATATCAGATCAGGCCAATTCCAACAACCTTTTTTGTAAATGGGAAAGGCGTCATTGTGGATCAGGTAATCGGAGTTGTAGATTCCCGAGATTTGGAAAGTAAATTTAAGCGACTTATTCGTTAGGGGGCAAAGGGTTATGCCGGAAATACTGCAATTTGGACCCTTTATGATTAAATTGGACTGGCTGCTGATGGGGTTTTCAGGAATGGTTGGCTACTATGTACTGCAAAAGCTAATCAAAAACTCCCCTTTCTATGATCGTCCAATTCTTGATAAGCTTTTCAATAGTTTTATTATCGTATTCTTCGTCTGGAAATTCAGCCCCTTGCTTTTCTCGCCGTCTATTTTATGGAGTAACCCGTATCGATTAATTACTATGATTGGTTCTTCAACGGGATTATGGATAGGAGTTACGGTTGCCGTATTTTACATGACCATAAGTATACGGCGATTGAAAGTTCCGGCTTTTTTTATTGGTGACCTGCTTGCTATTGGAACCATCACGTCAGTCCTCGTATACAGTTTGATTGGATGGCAATACGGTTCGGCTACTTCGTTGCCTTGGGGAATTTCGATTGAAAGCCCTCAGTTTAAATATCATCCTATCAATGTTTACATGCTGTTTATTACAGTTCCCATGCTCATTTACTTGTGGAGACAACGGTCGAAGGTCGGTTCGGGAAACATAGTTGTTCTGTTTTTAACTTATTTTGGTGCAGGCTTGATGCTAGTGTCGTTATTTAAGCCGAAAGCAATTTTTCTACTAGGGTTATCTGGACAACAAATCGTGTATTTGTTGATGATGGCAGCGGGATTTATATCTTCCATGTTCTTAAACAGATTGAAACATCATGAACAGACATCAATAAGCGAAAGGGATGAAGATCAACATGATGCCGCGTGGGTATTATCTTCTGATCCAGGAAATGCTGTTGCTGACCAAATCCGATCTGAAAATTCGAGCAAAGAGAACAGGACAATATTTTCAGATTAAACAAGATGCATTATCGTTTATACAAACAGAATGGTTTGAAGCGCTCTGCTTTGCGGTGGATTTAGACCCGGATGCGGTAAGGGACTGTTTTTTTGGGCGAACGCCTAATTTGCAAAACAATTATAGGGCAAGGTAGGGTATAGGATGAGAGTGATTCTTTTTTCGATTGGCGATTTCCAAGTTCGATCATATGGATTGGTCGTTGCTTTAGCCATCATGTTGGCCATGGGTGTGGCGTATTATTTAGCAAAAGGGACAACATATCGCAAACATATTCCAAACATGATGTTTTATGTACTAATCGGAGCAATCTTGGTTGCAAGAATTTGGCATGTGTTCTTCTTCCAATGGGACTATTACTCCAAACATTTAGTGGAGATACCTGCTATTTGGAACGGAGGTATTGCCATTCAAGGAGCGCTAGTAGGTGGATTTATCGCTGCGGCGATTTACGCCCGAGTGGCTCGGATTTCATTTTGGGAGCTGGCGGACACGATGGCGCCAGCTATTATATTTGGCCAGGCTATCGGTCGTATCGCTTGCTTTTTAAATGGAGATGCGTATGGATCACCTACAGGCTCAAGTTTTGGCATCGTTTATCCGGAAGGCACAATGGCATATGCCGAATACGGTCCGCAACCACTTTGGCCAGCCGAGATATGGGAAGGTCAGTGGGATTTCATTGTATTTGCGATTTTATTGATCATGAAAAATAAAACATGGCCTAAAGGGTTTTTGTTCTTATCTTATAACATCTTGTATGCGATCGGAAGGTTTATGCTGGAGTTTTTAAGAGGTGACTCTCCTAGATATCTTTTTAATTGGACAGCAGGACAATGGACGAGTGTAGTTGTGATTGTAATTAGTCTGGTAATCATGATGATCTTCACTTTAAGACAGAAACGAAAAGACCCCGAAGATCTTTCGCCCAAGTTAGAACAAATTCATTAAAAGGAGGGTCGCTTGTGATAAGAAATAAGTGGTTTGTCTTACTTGTATTGATTGTAGTTATGTTAGGAGCGGCCTCCATCAAGTTTTTAACAACGAACAAGTCCCTAGAAACTATACCTGAACTGCAAATCGTGGATACTAAGATGCTCACGAATATGATCAACAGTAAAAAAGATATGGTCATTGTCGATTTAAGGGAACCCGAATTATTTTCCAATAGTAGAGTACCCAACTCGATAAACATTCCTTTTGAGGAGATTCAGTTGAGGTATACTGAACTGCCTAAGGATAAGGAAATTGTCTTTGTGTGTCATACCGGTCGTATGGGAGTGGAAAGTGGGAACCTTTTGTTAGAGAATGGTTATAACCAGGTTTATAATCTTGACGGCGGTATGGCTAAATGGACGGGGGACCTCGAGAAGTAACTATCCGTTAAAATACGAGCACGTTAAGAAGGAGGACTAGCGGTTGAAAAACATTTATAAAGCAATTCTAATCCTTCTCATTGCCTCAGTCCTTGGTTCTTGTTCAATGATGGGAATGATGAATCGATCAGAACCCACAAGTGAAAAAAGACAACGGAAAGAAGTGGATATTAATCAGTTTTCAATACTTCCAATCGATGATACCTTTTATACAAGGCCTCAAATCGAAGGCGATAAGATCACATATAATATCGTTGCACAAACAAGAGGTCTCGTCGGGAATAAAACTAAACCTTTATTCCTATAACGGAACTGTACCCGGCCAAGAAATCCGTGTAAAAGTAGGGCAGCAGGTAGAAGTCAATTTGAAGAATGAGCTGGATCAGCCCGTAACCATCCACTGGCATGGATATCCTGTTCCGGTAGATATGGATGGAGTACCCGGGGTAACACAGAACGCAGTGAAACCTGGAGAGAGTTTTCAGTATTCATTTACAGCAACCGTTCCAGGCACCTATTGGTATCATTCCCATTACAAAAGTGCCGAGCAAGTGGATCTTGGGTTATATGGTGCACTGATCGTGGAGGGCGACCGGCAAACGGAGTTGGACCGAGATTATACGTTTATCCTGGATGAGATGAATAGTAAGGGAAAAGCAGGATCAAAGGGTATGATGGGAAGCTCCAATGATGATCTTTTCACTGTAAATGGCAAGTCTGGTGATTTGATTTCTGCGTACGAAATTCAAATGGGTGAGAATGTGCGGTTGCGTTTTATAAATGCAGGATATATAACCCATTATATGAACTTGGGTTCGATCGAATATAGAGTCGTGGCGGTTGATGGGCAGGCAGTAATGGATCCGCAAATAATCCAAAATAAGCTTTTGCCCGTTGGACCAGGGGAAAGATACGATGTGGAATTTACTGCGCCCGATAGCAGCTTTTTTATAAGAGAGATGTTAAATACGCCTGCTGCAGATGGATTAATCATTCCATTAATTAATAGAACATCCAAGAAAACATTGGATGAAACGGAGTATGACGGAATCTTTACATTGACTGGATCCGGGATTGCAACAGAATATGCTTCTCTTGCATCAAATAAATATGATCAAGAATACAAGATGGTGCTGTCGCATGGAATGAAAGGAATGGGGATGATCTATACAATTAATGGAAGGACATATCCTGATATCGATCCGCTTGATGTGAAGAGAGGGGATATTATTAAAGTAACATTAGAAAGCAAAGATATGATGTTCGATCATCCTATGCATTTGCATGGACACTTTTTTCAAGTATTAAGTAAGGATGGCTCACCGGTTGAAGACGGGGCGATCTTCAAAGATACACTTGTTGTAAAACCGGGCGAGAAGTATGAGTTGGCTTTCATTGCAAATAATCCCGGAGAGTGGATGTTTCATTGCCACGATCTCAACCATGCGAGTTCTGGGATGATGACATCAGTACTTTATGACGGGTATGCAATTCCGAGCCATATTGATCAATCGCAGCCGAGCGAGTAAGATTAGCGTGTTTCTACGGACATTAAGGAGTGGTCATCATTGAACGAATGTTGTCAATCATCATCGTTGGAAAAGTCGAATCTTAATTATTGCCCTATTTGTCAGCAAAAGGGCAAGAACGTTCCTCTTATTACACTCAAAGCAATGCTTATACCAAAAGCCTTAGAAACCATAGACAGTGAATTGATATACACATTCTGCTCAAATTCCTCATGTGAAGTAGTTTATTTCAGCAATGATCAAACTTACGTTTCAGACGACCTCAAAATATCTGTATTTCAGAAAAACAAGGCTTTGAATGTGCCGGTTTGCTACTGTTTTGGATGGACGAGAAAACGCCTAACGGAAGCAACTCTAAAAAACCAACGCCCCATAGAACATATACGCATGCAGGTACAAGCCAAGCGTTGTGGCTGTGAAGTTAATAACCCGCAAGGGTCTTGTTGTTTGGGTAATGTAACCTCATTTATACGCAGCATTAACACGGATAAAAATCCTACGTCTTAATATCAATATTGTTCTATAATGGATGAACACGAACGGCAGAGATCATTCCAGCCTCCTGATGGCCAGGCAATGTACACACTGCTCGGTATTCACCTGTCTTCTCCAGAGTGGCGATTACACTGCTTCTTTGCCCTGGTTTTGCATGGACATGAATATCAGTTCCGACAATTTCAAAGTCATGTTCAACATTTCCCGCGTTATACAAAATAATCTTTATTTTTTCGTTCGCATTCATGTGGATTGTGGATGGGGAAAATGAAAATTCATTCGCTATTATTGCGAGTTCATTTTTGGATAGGTCTGGTAAATTCTTCTCTAGTTGGTGTTCATGCGTAGCGTTAGGATCAGCTGTATTATTGTATTGTTTACCGTAGTAGTTATTGTGTAAATCGCTCCCTACACCCAAAATAATTATGACTGCAAACAAAACGATTACGGCAAACATAGAGACTGGTTTGGACAATAATGATGATCTTTTCTGTAAATGTTCTAGCTTTATTTCTCCCTGTAACATCAGAAATAAAAGAAACAGCACACCGGTACAAAGAACTGACATGATTTTTATGGCTGCAATTGTATATGATGTAGGGATCATGACCATAAACATTGTGCCCATCATGCCGCCCATGATACCCGATAAAAGTCCGTCCAATATGGCCATAATACTAATAGGGATTCCAGAAACTGTCCCGATGATTCCCCCGATTAACATACTAATTATTGTTGCATGAAAGATTTCACCCGGGAGCCATATAACGAGCAGCGTCCCTACGCCTAAACCGATTGTCATTCCCTGCACCATTGCAGCCATCATACCGGCCATACAGGATAAACGATGGCGGAAAACGATAATGAATCGAAGAATCCATATGGTTAAAACGGAATAAATACCCAGGAAAAAGAAAGTGTTCGTCATTTTTTGCCCTCCAGTAAATGATAGCTTGTATATTAAAAATATGTATGGAATGTCCTAAATATTAATGTGGAAAAAACTTGATTTCAACAACTTCTACACAGGGATCTCATAATTAGGAATTACAATTGAGTTATAAAAACTCATATAAGATAACCAAGAAAGGAAGTGAAGGTAAGATGAATTGGTACTGGTTGTTAATGCTTGTTTGTCCAATAATGATGATATGGATGATGAAAGGAATGCATGGCGATCATAAAGCCGGAAACTCAAATAACAGTCATTCTCTTGAACAAGTGACTAACGAGTTGAACGAATTAAAGGAACGGAATAACGAACTACATCGACAGGTTGAAAATTTGCAACAAAAACAGCATGTTTAAAATACGGAAGGGGCATATGCCTCTTCTTTGTATTTTTACATCGATTCTAAGCGCTATAACAAGGGACAAAAAAACTCCCTGGTTTGTAGCGCTTTTTCCATGTCGTGGAATTATACTCAAATATGGTTGAAGCCTTTTTTAAACACAGTCAAATTTTCATTTGAATGTATAAAAAGATCGTGCTATGATAATAATCAAATAAAGGTTTGATTGAAGGGGTGACGGAATGAGCAAAAAGGAAAAAGACACTTGTGATATTTACTGTTATGACGAACCCAAGGTTCAAAGGGTACAAAAATCGCTTGAAGGGCAAAATATTCACGGCATGGTCAAAATGTTTAAGGTATTAGCCGACGAAACACGTATGAAGATCGCCTTCGCCCTTTGTGAAGAAGATGAACTTTGCGTTTGCGACGTCGCGAATATTATCGGTTCAACAATGGCGACGGCTTCGCACCACTTACGGACGTTAAATCAACTTGGATTAGCGAAAAACCGTAAGGAAGGCAAATTAGTGTTCTACTCGTTAGAAGACGATCATGTTCGTCAATTGGTACAGTTAGCATCCACACATTCGGGGGATTTGATTACTAATGGCAAGTAATGTAGAAAATAACGCTATAAGTGAAGAAAATAAAAATGTTTTCCGCGTGCAAGGCTTTACATGTACCAATTGCGCGGGGAAATTTGAAAAGAACGTCAAGGACTTACCCGGTGTAAAGGACGCACAAGTTAACTTCGGTGCTTCAAAAATAACTGTTTACGGCAAGACAAGCGTTCAAGAACTTGAAAAAGCTGGCGCTTTCGAGAACTTAAAAGTTACGCCAGAAAAAGAACGTGTAGTCGAGAAGAAAAAACCATTTTGGTTAGCAAACTGGAATGTATTACTTTCGGTCGTTCTACTGGTTGCGGGTTATTTACTTGGTGAACAATACGGGGAAGAAAGCATTCTATCTTCAATAACATACGGCGCATCGATCATAATTGGCGGGTACGCATTATTCATTAAAGGTATAAAGAATCTTTTCCGTCTTAATTTTGATATGAACACGCTTATGACCGTAGCAATTATCGGCGC
This sequence comes from Paenibacillus sp. tmac-D7, assembly GCF_006519665.1. Classification (NCBI taxonomy): domain Bacteria; kingdom Bacillati; phylum Bacillota; class Bacilli; order Caryophanales; family Paenibacillaceae; genus Paenibacillus; species Paenibacillus sp. tmac-D7. The sequence continues at coordinate 38,710 of NZ_VIDW01000036.1, forward strand.
CGCGGCTATCGGCGAATGGGGCGAAGGCGCAACGGTCGTCATTCTATTCGCTATCAGTGAAGTTCTGGAACGCTACTCGATGGAAAAAGCACGTCAATCCATTCGTTCCCTTATGGACATTGCACCGAAAGAAGCGCTAATACGTCGCGGTTCCGCTGAACTAATGGTTAACGTTGACGATATTCAAGTAGGCGATATTATGATCGTGAAACCGGGACAAAAACTTGCGATGGACGGCGTTGTTATTAAAGGGACATCAACGATTAACCAAGCCGCGATAACAGGCGAATCCGTTCCCGTATCTAAAACAATTGACGATGAAGTATTTGCGGGAACCTTAAACGAAGAAGGTTTGCTTGAAGTTAAAGTTACAAAATTAGTCGAGGATACGACGATTTCAAAAATTATCAACCTTGTCGAAGAAGCACAGGCGGAACGCGCACCTTCGCAAGCGTTCGTTGATCGGTTCGCGAAATACTATACGCCCGCGATTATGATTTTGGCGTTAGGTATTGCCGTTGTTCCTCCGCTTATCCTTGGTGGCGATTGGGGCGAATGGGTTTATAGGGGATTGGCGCTACTCGTCGTCGGTTGTCCTTGTGCGTTAGTTATTTCAACACCTATTTCGATTGTTACGGCTATTGGTAACGCGGCAAAGAATGGCGTTCTTATCAAAGGCGGTATTCACCTTGAAGAAGCTGGACGCCTTTCAGCAATCGCTTTTGATAAAACAGGTACTTTGACAAAAGGCTTCCCGGAAGTAACTAACGTTGAAACTTTCGGAACGATAGACGAAAAGGGATTGCTTGCTATCGCGGCAGTTATCGAAAAAGGGTCGCAACACCCGCTTGCTTCCGCGATTGTTCGAAAAGCTGAAAGCATCTGCGCCGATTTATCACTTACCGTTGAAGACTTTCAGTCCATTACGGGCAAAGGTGTAAAAGCGAAGGTAAACGGGGAATTGTATTACATCGGAAGTCCGAAACTTTTCACAGAACTTCATTCCAATATGAATGTTGAAACGAATCAGCGTATCGAAGTTCTTCAAAAGCAGGGGAAAACAGTTATGGTATTGGGTACTGAACAACAAGTTCTTGCCTTAATCGCCGTTGCTGACGAAGTACGCGATTCCAGTGAAGACGTTATCAAACAACTGCACGAAATTGGCATCAAGAAGACGATTATGCTTACGGGCGACAATCAAGCAACCGCCGAAGCTATCGGGCAACGACTGAATGTTACGGACGTTAAAGCCGATCTAATGCCACAAGATAAATTAGACTATATCAAGCAACTTCGCAAAGATTACGGCAATGTCGCAATGATCGGCGACGGCGTAAACGACGCGCCAGCGCTTGCGGCTTCAACGGTTGGTATCGCAATGGGTGGCGCCGGTACAGATACGGCACTTGAAACGGCAGATATTGCGCTTATGGCGGATGATTTAAGTAAATTACCATATACAATTCGATTAAGCCGTAAAACCCTAACGATAATTAAACAAAACATTACGTTTTCGCTCGGTATAAAACTTCTTGCATTGGCGTTTATTGTTCCCGGATGGCTTACGTTGTGGATGGCGGTTTTCGCCGATATGGGCGCGACGTTGATCGTTACGCTAAATAGCCTTAGATTGTTGAAGATCAGAAATAGTAAGTAATTGAAGAAGCCCCGCCACTTTCCGTTACATTTAAAGGTCAGCTAAGCGGGGGGGTCGCTTCGAATAGCGAAGGTCGGGCGGCAATAACTATCGGCTTCGGCGTTCGCTTCGTCTACGCTTCATTTCTCGATCTGCATGTTGTTTGTGGATGTTTAGTTCAATTAATGCGACTTTCTTCGACAATACACCCGCCACGGTCAACGAAGTATGGGATTTTCGGCGATGGGAGTATTTATATAGACGTTGGCCACTTCAAGCATCACAACTGAACTATTAAAAAAATTCTCATCATGTTGTTCCAGTAATCCATTCCGTTGTCCATTGCATTGATACGTGTGAGTATGTGCGACTTGCATCATAATATCACTAAATATTGAAACACTATATTTCTACTAACTACTCGGATTTAGCACGACACACTTTATGCAAATGGCTTATGAGATCATCTATCCTAAAACAAGTTTTGTAAAAGTATTTTTTGAATAATACAAACCAAATATGGATACATTTAACTGATGAACCAAACTTGAAGGGGGATTAGGTTTGTTTGCTGGACAAAAACCAAAGCAACCAAAGAAATGTAAGAATTGTATCTGGGGATATTGGGACGGAATTAAACAATTTTGTTCGAAACAAACATGTGTTCATGCGCGTGACGCGAAAACACGGAATGAAACGGTGACGCTAGAATAGCGGTATCGGACCAGTTGTAAGCGAATATGTCTAAAGAGAAGGGGCAACAAAAAATGACAATATTATCACTGAGATAACATTGTCATTTTTATTTGTTACTTTAAAATACTTCCTCCGAACAAGAAGCGCTTTTCCCACTGTTTACCTTCAATCGTATCGATTCTGACTCCACCCGACTTTTTGGAATAAGTGTGAAGGATTTTTCCATTCCCTAGATAAATACCGTTATGTGTAATACGTTCCTTACTTTTATCGATCCCGCGATAATTCGAATCTTTGCTGCCTTTATAGGACATAAAAAACATAATATCCCCTGGTTTTAGTTTTCGCCAATCTGTTGTGACTGTTCCATTCTTCTTTACATAATCCCCTTGCTTTCTCGAATCAGCCGGAAGCTTAATTTTGGCTCCCTCCAGGTAGGCTTGTCTGACAAAATCGGAACAATCAAATGTCCTGGTGTTAGAACGGCTCGACCCAAATTCATAAGGAGTTCCTAAATATTTCTTCCCGCTACTGATCACACTATGCCTGACCGAAGAAATGTTTGTTAGCTTAATATCCTGTTGATTTTGCGAAGCGGCATAAGCTTGTCCTTGGTAGAAGAGAGGACTTACAACTAGAGTGCTGGTTATCAACCCTATTGCTGCGATCTTTTTCATAGAATCCCTCCAAAAATTAAAGATATATAACTTGCTTGTTCACCCATGGTAACATGTGCGATAGGAGGGGGTTGGATGGAATGTTTTCCAATATACAAAAAGAGATAGGGAAAACGAATTGAGAGATTAATAGTTAATAGAGTTGCCGTGTTCATAAATCATTCAAATTTACAAGATAAATTAAACGATAAGACAGGTAAGCATGGCTGCGCAAATTGACACTAACTCGACATTACACTACAATGAGTAGTATAAAAACGGGTTAAAATACTACAATGAGACTTGGTAATAGGTTGCGATAGAAATTTCACTTTGAAGTTTGAACAAACGATTGGCGGTAAACCCGATTTCTTACAGAAAGGCTAATAAACCGGATGGCCCCTTTATTTAATGTCGATGTTATTGCAGAATGGCTAAGAAGTTATGGGGTATGGGCCATCCTGATTAGTTTACTGATCAACATTCTGATCAGTATATTAGGACTCGTTCCCACCCTGTTTTTATCAGGAGCTAACGCTGTTGTATTCGGATTTATCCCTGGATTTTTTCTTTCCTTGGCAGGGGAAGCACTTGGGGCAGCAGTTTCATTCTGGTTGTATCGATGGGGGTTCGGTAAGCAAAAGAAAGTAAAAAAAGAGAATTGGAAATGGTTACAACGATTTAACGAGGCGGGCCGCAGTCGTCGGGCAATGATTCTGTTTATAGCTCGGTTGACTCCACTGATTCCTTCCGGCGTCATAACTTTTGCCGCAGCGATCTCGCGAATGCCTTTTACCGATTTTTTTCTTATTACTTCGCTGGGCAAAGCCCCTTCCATTGCGTTGGAGACAATGGTGGGACATGATTTGATTCGCATCGGCGAATATTATCCCAGACTATTAATTTCGCTTTTTTGTTTATTATTAATTTATTTGTTATATAGAAAGAAACGAATATGAGACAATGTTCAGTTGCATTAGATTTGACTACATCATTACAGAAGAAGGGAATTTCATTATGAACACATTATTAATTGGAACAGGTGCATTATTTGTTCTATTCTTTGCATTACATTGGAACGCATCCCACAAAGTAAAGCAGCTCAAAGATGTGAAGAGGCAGGAAGACCGATATCAGCGACAGAAGTGGACCAAAATAGCAACCGGATTCAGGTGGGCATGGGTCGCATCTCTAATCGCGGTCATCATTAGCGGCGTGTTGTCTTTGCAGGGAACGGCTTCAAAAACGATTACGTTGACGCATGTCCATGGTCTCGGTTATTCAGGGGACGGACAGCGAATTTTAATCCCTTCTCACCTCGGTTTGAAAGTTTACTCACAAGGGAAATGGTCAGACGGTCAAGGAGAAAAACACGATTATATGGGATTTACCACTGTGGACAACGGTTTTTATAGCAGCGGGCATCCGGCACAGGGTTCGAATAAAAGGAATCCTTTTGGAATTGTAAAAAGTTCAGATGAAGGTAAAAGCTTTGAAATCCTGGATTTGTATGGGGAAATTGATTTTCATTTAATGAGTGCAAGTTACAAGACGCACACCATTTACGCAGTTAACCCGGAGCCGAACTCTAGGTTAACAACAACGGGATTATATTATTCCAAAGACGATGCAAAGACATGGAACAAAAGCGAAATGACTGGAATAGATGTTGAACTGTCCGAACTGACATCTTTAGCTGTTCACCCGTCCGATGATTCAATCGTTGCAGTTGGAACGACAAAAGCGTTGTATGTATCCAAAGATTCAGGCAACCAATTCGAAAAAATAGCCGATCTACAGGTAACTTCTCTTACCTTTGGTATGGAAGGAAATATAATCGTTGGCAGCTACAAACAAAAAGGGGTTATTTATCAAATGGATCTGCAACAGAAACAGTTGGTTGAGGTGAATATTCCAGATCTTGTTGAAGATGCAGCATCGTATATTGCACAGAACCCAACGAATACCAAAGAACTTGTTTTCGCCACTTTTAATCTGGATGTATATATATCCTTGGATGAAGGGATGAACTGGAGGAAAATTGCGGATAAAGGAAAAGGGGTTTAAGAATAACAGTGAAACGTAATCGAAGATGGATTCAAATTGTTGTATTGTCGGTCGTATTGGTAATTGGAGCTTATACAATTGGATCAGCGTTATTTAGATCAGATTCTTCCGTAAAAATTGGCTCAAAAGCCCCCGAGTTTAAGCTTTTTGGTTTGGATCAACAGGTTCATCAATTAGCAGACTATGAAGGGAAAGCACTGGTAATCAATTTTTGGGGTACGTTTTGTCCGCCATGTGTGAACGAGATGCCGGCTCTGCAAAAACAATATGATCAATGGAAAGACGACAATGTGGTAGTGCTTGGCATTAACTTAAGTGAAAGCCGGGTTACAGTACAAAGTTTTATTGATCGATACGCGATTACGTTTCCGATCATTATCGACAACGACAACGAAATCCGAAACAAATATAATGTTATGTCTTATCCCACGACGTTTTTCGTAGATTCATCTGGCGTGATCAAAGATAAATTTATTGGTGAGATGAAAGAACAAGATATCCTCATCCGGATAAATCGATTATTACAATAATTGCTTCGTGAGCAGTTTATGATCAGGAGGCTGCAATGGATAAATTATTCAACAAATATTATGATCGGTTGATGCAGCCGCTAGAAACAAAAATATTCGGCCGGATAAGAAAACAGCTTCTTTCTAAGGCGAAAGGAAAAGTGCTGGAAATTGGCTCAGGTACGGGTATTAACTTTTTGTACTATGAGTTTGCAGATCAAGTCATTGCAATAGAGCCAGATCCAATGATGTTGGAGCAATCCCTAATTAAAGCACGTGAAGCTACAGTTCCGATCGAAGTGGTACCGGGAGATGCCCAAAAACTACCGTATCCAACCAATTCGTTCGATTCAATCGTTGGAACACTAGTATTATGTACGATACCTGACCCGGCGAAAGCTCTGGCCGAAATCCATAGAGTATGCAAGCCTGAAGGAACGATTTTAATTTTTGAACACGTAAGGTTAAATCATCTGGTCCTTGGTAAAATACAAGACTGGTTAACGCCCGTTTGGAAACGATTATGTGTTGGTTGTCATTTAAACCGCAATACACTTGAAACCGTTGAACAAGCAGGTTTCAGAGTGGTGCAAACGACGTCGATGTGTAGGGAACTGTTCCTAGTAATTGAAGCAAGAATAAAATAAATTGGAAATGTGAGACTGCGGTGAACGATAAAGCGGCAGTTATTCTGGAAATAAAATAGACTGCTTTTATGTATCCGCGAAACACTACGTTATGTAGTTTATAATAGATGCTTGTCAAGGTTCGATGTGTGATGAAAGCATAACTGCCAAATCTATTTAACGGATTTTGGGGGGTGAATAGTTAATGTACTCCTTTTTTAGTAAAATTAGCGCCTTCCTTAGCGAACCATTCGTTAACGCGGCGAACACTGATATCGCCTTTCTTGCGGCGCTGTTTCTCGGTTTTGTTGGTTCGGTTGCTCCTTGTCAAATGTCAGCGAACGTTGCGGCTATTACTTACTTTGGGCAGCGTCAAGCGCAAGCAAGGTTGTCGTGGCCCGAAACGTTCATGTATTTATTAGGGAAGATGATTGTATTCAGTATTTTCGGTGCTTTGTTTTGGTTTTTCGGTCAAAAGATATCCACTGACATGATCCCTTTATATTCTTTTGCAAGAAAGCTGCTTGGGCCGTTATTGATTTTAATCGGATTGTTTTTGCTTGGCTGGATTCGGCTTCCTTTTCAACTTGGGGCTCGAGTGGCAGGATTTTTTGAAAAATTGGCCGATCGAACCGGAGGAAGGAGCGGAGCCTTTCTAATGGGGATTGCATTTTCGCTAGGATTTTGTCCAACAATGTTTGTTTTGTTCTTCGGTTCGCTTATGCCTTTGGCATTGCAATCAACATATGGCGTAGTGTTGCCATCTGTTTTTGCAATCGGTACCGCAATGCCGTTTTTACTAATTGCCGGGTTTGCTGTAGGTTTCGGGTTAGATCGAGTCATTGTTAAGCGTGCCAAAAGGTGGGGGTTGTGGATACAAAAACTTGCGGGTGTGTTATTTATAGTGCTGGGCATAAGCGATACCTTGACATATTGGACTCTAATGTAAATCATGGGAGGTGCCAACGGAAAAATAATGCAGAGTGAGAGCCACGAGTAGTTGATTAGACCTATTGTGTGATCAAGAAATTTTTCGCGAACTTACAATTTGTGACGCTTCTATAGTTTATCCTGTATCATTCGATATGAAATGATATAGAATCGACAAATATCAACACATTTAAACACGTGGGACTTAGGGCGGTGCCAGAAAAATAAAAATTATGGTATTATAAGGCTATGATTTGGAAGAAATAATAGGAAAAATGGCAAACCAGATCGAAAGGCTGGGACGCAAAGCCACGGGTCTTCTGCACTATTGCAATGATCGCCGGGTTACCCTCACAAATCTCACATCTACGAAAAACTAGACACGGCCGTTTGAGGGTACGTGTCTTTTTGTCGTGATTCTAGAATGAATACGAGGTGATGATATATGGAGGAGCGTGTACGCTATGCTGCAAAAGTTGAAGAAGTCATGCGCTGGCAAGAAAGCAGGATACAAGTATTGCTGGTGGACAGCGACCCCGTATGGCAACAACGGTTGACGGCGTTGATCGATGCTGAGCCGGATATGAGTATATCTCATATTGCAACAAACAAAGAATCGGCTATTCGAGCCAGTATGCAATTGGATTTAGACGTAATGATTCATGACCCGGTGTTACATTCGTCGCAACAGGATGGATTGGATACAATTGCCGAAGTGTTGAAGATCAAATCACTGCCAATCATTATCTTGACTTCACTCTACCAGCCCGAGATCATTGTGGATGCAATGCTGGCCGGAGCGATCAATTATATTACCAAGATCAATTATGTGGATGTCGCAAGTGCCGTCAGGGAAGCGTATCAAGGGCAATCCTCCCTTCACGCCGATGTTGCATCCATCATCCGTAATGAAATTGGACTTGTTAAGCGAAGGGAATTGCATCGAATGCTGACTCCTACTGAAAAAGAAATCTTGCAGTTGATCGGTTGGGGCTATACACAACCGGTAGTTAGAGAATTGCTCGGAATCACGTCTAACACAATGAAGACGCATGTTCGCAATATCATTCGCAAATTCGACGTATCTTCCATTCGCGAAGCAGCGGAAAAAGCGAAACGTAGGGGCTTGTACGATCAA